>NZ_NQFP01000007.1:0-337291 GCF_002271665.1 Terribacillus sp. 7520-G
AAGTACTGGGGAATTAGTTATGTCCCAGCCTCTTTCTTTTTTTTAGAGCTTTGCCCCCCTCATAATTAAAACAATGCGTTCATCGAATGGATGGCTAAAGGATTGTAATTGCAGGCACCTTTTTATATAAGAAGCTGTCTATTTCTTCAACTTAAACTCTGATATTCTCCTGGCAAAGCTTATCTAAAAGTTCTTTTACGGAAGTTTCCTTATTTAGGGACCGAATGCCCTGGCCGGCCCATAATGACATTTGCTCCGGGTCATCCTCCAGAGCAGCTTGCTGTCGCATGGGCTTCGTGATTGTATTTTGATAAGGATAAGGGAGGACTCTTTGTTCATCAAGTTTCTTATCTTCCATCCAGTTATTCACAATGCCCCGGGCTTCTTTTCCCGAAAAAAGTTTGGTCAATCTTGTAGCGGTTTCCTTTTCTGCGAGTATTTTTTGTTTGTATGCAGGATGCGCATTGCTTTCGTGACAAGTCAAGAAAGCCGTCCCTACTTGTACACTCTTGGCACCCAATGTCAATGCTGCATTCACACCTCTATGGTCCGTGATTCCGCCAGCAGCAATGACTGGGATATTGATTGCATCTGCAGCCTGCGGAATCAAAGCCATTAAACCTATACCAGGATCGCCTTTCGTTTTTAAGAAGGCTCCCCGGTGCCCGCCAGCTTCACTACCTTGAAGCACAACAGCATCCATGCCGCATTCTTCCATCAAGATTGCTTCTTTGACCGATGAAGCTGTCCCGATCAAGCGGCAGCCAGCTTTTTTCAGCTCCTTGACAGCATCTTCAGGAGGAAGATCAAAAGTAAATGAACAATATTTGACCCCATTTTCCAGTATCAATTCAACTTTTGCATAAAAGTCATCCCATTCTTCCTGGATCCTTGTAAAAGGACTTGCTTTCTCACCTAGTGGAACATTCTGTTTCCATCGCAGTACATCTTCATCATGAGGAATTCCATTGTCGGATGGCACGAATAAATTAACCTGAAAAGAGCCCTCCGTCAGTTCAAACATTTCCTTGATCTGCTCTTCCAAGGTCCCGGGTGTAAGATATCCTGAAGCCAGGCTTCCTAATGCACCATAATTGGAAACAGCTGCTGCGAGACGCGGTTTGACAATGCCGCCAGCCATTGGCGCCTGAATGATAGGCTTTGTCAACGAGAACGCTTCCATGAAATCATTCATGCATAATCCCCTCCCATATAAGTTAAGAATTAAACTTCCCGAATTTCATTTTCAATTGAAACCGACAGCTTGACAATTCTTGTTTTGCCAAAAGAAATAGATGGGCTGGCATGTACTTGTTTTCATTATAACGCTTTTTCCTAGTTCGAGTGAAAGCTGTTCGGAACAATGTATATAGCAGTACGGAGGTGAAAGCCTCACCTAGATGGGCTTCCTGAACAGAGGCTGCATTTACAGCGGCCTCTCCATGTTAAATGTCGTTCGCAGCAGCTCGTAATATTCTTCTTCATCTATCTGTCGCTTCGAAGGGACGCCGTTTTGCCATTCTGTAAAGGAAGAAGGTGTCAGAACGTAAAGGCCTTCGTTGGTCCGTTTTGTGAGCAGCTTACCTTTGTTGAAAGGGGAATCGGGATGCGTCTCGATAATTTGCTGCATATGCTGCAGTTCTGCCAAATCGGTGATGGTATCGGCTGGTGAAAACCGATAACCTATGCGCCAATCCTCATCGCGATCCGCTAATTTCAGTTCCAGTATATAATTTTCCTCTGCACGCTCAATACGGAATTGTCCATTGGCAGTTTCCACGGCATTTCCTGCCAGTGGTACTGGGGATAAAGGTATATTCGCACCAAATCCAGCATCCACTATATATTTTTCGCCATCATGTTCCAGTAGTATCGTTGCATGGGTATTGCCTGTGATGCTCCAATCATTCCTTTTCTGGTCAAATATACAAGCAGACAGCAGCGTGACATCCCATCCGCCTTCTTTTAAATAATGATATAAAAGGGTGTTCAGTTCATAACAGACACCGCCTTCGCTTTGGATAAGTATTTTCTCCTGCAGTCCTTCTTTCGATAGATGACTTTGCCGCTGTTCGATGATCCGTAAGTTCTCAAACGGAATTTCCTGGGCAAATTTTTGCAGCAGGACCGGCAGCGTGCTGAATGAGGGGGCTTCATTCAGCTTGATGCGCCGCTGGAATAAGGTTTTGAATGTTTGCATTGTGATTCCTCCTGACTTAACCATTATAAATACTCCTATAATTAATTGCTTGCATCGTGTTTTTCCATCCTTTATAATGACCTGAGTGTAAATATGGGAAATAGTTTTCTAGGGTTCCGCAGCAGCTAGCTGGTCTGGTCCGAGAGAAAACGCACAGCATCGCTGTGACACGGAGGGACAAAAGCCTGGGAGATTGCTATCTCCCGGGCTTTTTTGATTGGAGGAATCAAGATGACAAAACAATGGCTCAGTGTCGTGCTGGCTGGTCTGATCGAAGTATTATGGGTCATCGGCTTAAAGCACGCAAATAATGCAATCGAATGGGCAGGGACGATCATTTGTATCCTGCTGAGCTTTTATTTGATGCTGCGGGCAAGCAAGCATATGCCTGTCGGTACGGTATATGCGGTATTCGTCGGCATCGGATCGACCGGAACGGTGATTGTGGATATGCTGTTCTTCGGTGAG
Organism: Terribacillus sp. 7520-G; assembly: GCF_002271665.1. Classification (NCBI taxonomy): domain Bacteria; kingdom Bacillati; phylum Bacillota; class Bacilli; order Caryophanales; family Bacillaceae; genus Terribacillus; species Terribacillus sp. 7520-G. Next base: position 2,669 of record NZ_NQFP01000007.1, read on the forward strand.
CCGTTCAAGCTGGTCAAGGTATTATTGATTGCAGTTCTGCTGGCCGGTGTGATCGGGCTTAAGCTTGTGACCGGGAATAATCAGGAGGAGGGTGCCTGATGGCTTGGATTGTGCTGATTGTAGCTGGTTTGTTCGAAGTGCTGGGAGTCACGATGATCAATAAACTCAATGAGAAACCGAGTTTTGCGAATATAGCTTTGTTCATCCTCGGCTTTGCCGGGAGCTTCGGCTGTTTGTCCTACAGTATGTCCTACCTTCCGATGGGGACGGCTTATGCTATCTGGACCGGCATAGGAACTGCCGGAGGAGCAATCGTCGGAATGCTTTTCTTTCAGGAATCAAAGGATTGGAAGAGACTTGTTTGTATTGCGATGATACTTGCTTCGGCAGTAGGGTTGAAATTAATAGCTTAAGAGGAAAGGGGTGTGCGGATACACCTCTTTTTTGTATTTGAAATTGAATTTGCCAGCATATAATTTGATGAAAAAAATGTAAAATATCATTATTTGTCTTATTTCTCCATAAAACATCAAAATTCCAGTTTATAAGACTTTTATAATGGTTCGAAATCATTTCTTATTGCTGTATGGGGTTATAATCCTGGGCGGAATCAGGACTTAACGCTCAATTTCTGGTAATCATTTCATCCTCCGTTGACTTTGAATAGTGCTTTCTTTAGGATTTATTTGAGAAGGTACTGGGTATACATTTACTGGCAGTGCTACAACCTTCTGTAAAAAACTTAATTAGGAGCTGAGCAAATGGGACAAATTCGTATGACCCCGGAGCAGTTACAAGCCCATGCAAAAAAATATGGTAATAGTTCTTCACAGATCGATCACATTCTTTCTGAACTATCTGCATTGCAAGTGCAACTTCGTTCAGAGTGGGAAGGTAGAGCATTCGATCGCTTTGATGATCAATTCGTACAGCTGCAGCCAAAAGTCAAGGAGTTCTCACAGCTTATGCTTGATATCCAGCAGCAGCTTGAGAAAACAGCTCAGGCAGTACAAGAGCAAGACGAAGCACTATCACAAAACTTCGGATTCAGATAAGCATCCATCCGGCTGCTGTTTGACCGTCGCATTACACGACAGGGTGGGCTGCATGACGCATGCGTTATGTGGCCCGATTACTGTTCAAAAGAGCTAGGCAGTCACGCACGTAGGACGATATATTACGTAAACAGGAGACACCAGGAGTTGAGTGTATATTGAAGAAGTTCGATAAGAGATGGATATTATTTTTGGTACTGATCGTACTGCTGGCATCTGGATTGTCTTACTTAACTTTACATCAGGAAACGACCAAGACAGCTGAACAGCCCCAGACACAGAATATGTCAGTGGCACTTGTCAATGAAGACCAGGGAGCCACTTTGAATGGAACCGAACTGGCATTTGGGGATGCCTTTGTCAATTCTGTCAGTGAAAGTGATGACAATGAGTGGTTTGTCGTAAGTCGCGGAGTCGCGGAAAGCGGTTTGAAGAATAATACATACGATATGATGATCGTGATTCCTAACGACTTTTCGGAGAAATCGCTGAATATAACGGCGGAAGCACCGGAACAGGTCGTGCTGCAGTATAAGATCAATGCATCCGAGAATCCGCGTATGAAAGAACAGGCGGAGAAAACGGCAAGTGATATACTGAATGATTTTAATAGAAGGATCATCGATGTCTATTTCGCCAGCATCATAGGCAATCTGCAGAACGCGCAGGACAATATCGGTCAAATGGTCAACCGCCAAGCAGTATATACGAACGCTTATAACTCCGATATATTCCAGCCGTTGTCCGGATACACCGACCAATTCGGTATGGTAAGGGAAAATACCGAAGTATCCAAGGATAGTTTTACAAGCTTTGGGGAGTTATTGAATTCCTACGAGGAACAGCTTGCCGATGAAAGTCAATTGGGAGAAGACTTCGTCAGCAGCTTGGATGAAGTGATGAATATAAAGGAAGCAAATAATACGAATCTACTAAGCTTCCAGGATCAAATCAATCAATTCAGTCAGGGATTGACTGCAGGGGAAGTGGATCAGCGCCTGGATCAGCTGGTTTCAACGAATGAAGCAATCAACCGTCAGTTTGCTGCAGCCCAGCAAAATGCCGCCGATTCGATCATGCGCCAGCCGGCAACCCCTCTTAATACAACAAATATCTATTCTGGTTCCGTGTCCCTACAGCGACAGCTGCAGGATTCCTCTGAAAGAGTCGCTTCCCTTCAGCAGGATATTGATGCATATCTGACAGAAAGCAATGAAAAATTCCGGGCTAAAATCGAAGACAGAATCAGGAATACGATTGATAAAGAGTTGGCCGAAGACCAGAACTTGAACATCAACATGCTGTTCGAAGACCCCAATCAAGTCGCTCGGAACAGGATCAACCATGCAATCGGAAAACTGCCATCTTTGGAGATTGAGGACTTTCAGGATGTAGGATTACCGGAAAGTACTGTGGATGAGATCGGTAATGTCATTCGAATGACGAAAAAATATCAAAGTGATTTCAAGCCCGTGAATATTGATCGGGACCCCTCTCCGACGTTGAAAGATGAGTTTGAGAGATTGAATGAAAAACTGACCAAAGAAGGTGTCCAGGTAACGGATACTGTTCACATTCCTGAAAATAAAAAAGAAGGTCAGATTTTCCGTCTGGAAGTCCCGAAAGGCTTCTCTGTTGAATATTTGGGCATCCAGCTTCCTGGGGAAGAAGAACAAGGCTATACGGGATCCCTGGTGGACGGAGAAGTGAAACTGCCAGCAAACCGTGAAGGTGAATTCAAAGTCAGCCTTACATTGAAAAAGGATGAAGGAAGCTTTGATGTATATAAACCGATTGCGTGGAGCTGGACGTTAGAACAAAAGGATTTAGAAGATGTCGATAAACCAGATGAATTAGCTTATACACCTGCAGCAGGCAATCTGCTTGCAACCACACAAGTGAACAACGGCGATCAAGCACCTGAGGAAGGTAAAACGGAAGAAGAGCTTCCGGCAGAGGAAACACCATCAGACGGCGGGGGAACTTCGCCTGGGGGTGGAACTGAGCCGGATGAAAATGCAGAAACGCCAACTGATCCCCCGGCAGATGATCAAGAAGATAATCAGGGGGGGAATGATACGGAAAACCCTGATGATACGATGGAACCAGGCACGCCTGATGATTCCGCCGACCAGCCGGATGATGATAAGCCGGAAGAAGAAGAACCGGGTGAAGAAGAAAAACCTGAAGAGCCAGAGAAGCTTTATATCAAAGACCATACCATCCGGCACGAAATCAGTACGCCGGTGGAGGACTTGGATGATACGACAGAGACATTGATCCATACAGTGACCAATACCATTTCTGCCTATCAGGAACTAGGCTCGCAATATGAGAGCTACTTTGGCTTTGGTCTGCACAGTCTGCCTGATGATTTTGGTTCTGGCAACCTGAGGGATCTAGCTGACAAAGACTCCCTGTATTACCTGTTCAACAAAAAAGACATCAAGGACTTGCTCGCAGACTACATGACAAGCCAAATCACCGGCAGCGTAACGGAACAGCTTCGCACACCTGCAGAAGCATTCCGTCAGCAGGTTGGTAATTACCAAACAAAAGTACAGCAGGCCATTGCAGATGCTGATACACTGACCAGCCAGGTTGCCGCTGCAACGGAGCAAGCGGCTGTCTTGAATGAGAATGTGAGCCAGACATTGGAGGATGTCGCTGCTTGGCGTGAACAAGCACTTGGACTGCTGGCGGAGCAGGAAGAGATTCAGACAAATGCACAAGGTGAACAGGAAGCCGTGCTTACTTTGGGCAGCGAATTCCAGCCGCTGCTGACTTCGAGTCAGACGTTAGCCCAGCAAGCGCAAAGCAACACGGACACGGCTGATCAAGTCTATGAGACCTTCGAGAATATCGATACACAAGCAAGGGAAATCGAGCAGAGCGGCACTGACATAGTGAGTGATGCAGAACAGCTTGCTTCCAATCTGACAGACAAATTGTCCAATGATCAGGACTTCGCCGAGAACTTCACCGAAGTGCTGGCAAACAGCCGGGTTGGCGACAGGCAGAATGAGAATCTCTATGACTTCCTTTCCAATCCTGTTCAAACAAGCAATGAGGGTACGATTGCAGCGCAAGGTAAAACAATTTTCACACCTTACTATCTAGTGCTGATCAGTTTCATCGTCGTCCTCTTTACGTCTTATGTCATCTCAACCTTGCATATGAGACGCAAGCAAGACGACCAATTCGCAGCAGATACATCACTGATGATACAAAATGCCCCGATCACTGTCATCACAGCAGGTATCGGATTGCTGGAAGGTATCGTCATCGGGATCGTTTCGAGCTACTATTTGCCGATTGACGATCTGAATAAGCTGCAATTGACTGCTGTCATGGCCCTGCTCATCATGGCGATGCTGTTGGTGGCGACGTACTTGCTGCGGCAGGTGAAGATGATCGGTATGTTCATCCTGCTTGCGATTTTCAGTCTGTATCTGTTCTTTACAGATGCAATCGGGACAGCAAGCACAGCGTTCCCGACAATCGAGAAGTTTTCTCCTCTGCAGTACATGGAAACATTCATGCTTCGTATTGTAGAAGGCTCGGTCAACTACGTCGTTGCGATCTTTGTATTGGTAATCGCAGCTGCGGCAGGGGCCCTGGCCAACCTATTGGTGCTCAGCCAATCGGAAAAAGGAGTAGATAATGCCGATGACGACCAAACGGAAGTGGGTTGATTTGGCGTTCATATTCACCATCTTTCTGCTGATGCTTCTGCCTATCGAAGCATCAGCAGAAACTCATTCTGGTGAAGAGGAAAGTGAACGCGGTGGCCTTCAATTGCAAATCGACCGTATCCAAAAAGAAGATGTGAAAACAGATTTGAAGGAAACAGAAAAGGAAAAAGTGTTCCCGGGATTGTTCAATGGCGAAACGACAGATGAAATCCGGCAAAAAGCTGAAACGAAAAGGGAACAAGCAGAAGCTTTGCAGGATAGAGTCTTTACACTTGAACTCCATCAAAAATCCCCTTTGGAAGAAGTGCAGAAAACATTGTTCACTGCAGATTATGTCTCTGAAGCAGCGAACGGTCAAAATGAAGCAGATGAGCCTGAAAAGGATTCGGGAAATGGTGTATTAGTATTCCTGATCGGAATTGCACTTGCATTATGTATCGGCTTATATATGCTGATGCGAAAACTATTGGATTAGGAGAAGGACGATGGTCAATACGAAACATATCAATGTCACGATGGACTTTCAGCATATCTTCGGGGAAGGTTCTGTGTATGATTTGCGCATTCCCACTCAGCTGACGGTGAAGCAGCTGCTCCATCATGTGATGGATACATTGCATTTGGATCAAAGTGATACTTATTCGACGATTAAAATCATAACCAAGCACCTTGTCCTGGCGGATGATGACTACCTAAGAGACTATCCGGTGACAGATGGCGATATACTTGTAGTCTTGTAATCTATCAAGCCGTCTGTGCTAATTGTGAAGGAGCCAGCAAAACATGAATGAGAAAAAAATGGAATTGGATAATATTACATATACGCTGAAGCAGGAAAAGCAAGCAGTCCATATAACGCTTCCAGTATCACAAACCTCGGTGAAGGATATCCGGCAGCTGCACTTGATGCAACAGCCTTCCGACCTGTTTGCACCTATGGAGATACAGGAACAGGAGGATACTTTTGAATTCATCTATACCATCCATCCCGATCGTAAAAAGTGGTCCGACATCCAGAAGCTGCGCCAAAATGATAAGCTGCGCGTTTTGAGCAATATTGGCAAGCTGGAGCAATTCCTATCAAGTCGGATCACTTTTTTCCTTCATCCTGACAATCTCGTATTTGATGAGAACTTGATGCCGCAGGTGATCCATCGCGGTGTCCGTCATATCGCACCCCCATTCGATATGCAGTCAGAGACATTCCTTAAACAATATAAATGCATGTGCATCGCCATGTTTTCCAAGAAGTACACATTCGATCAGCTTTATCATGGCTCCCTGGAGAATGCGAATGAGTCCGATTTTGAGAAGGGCATCCAAAAGCTTGAATCGATCGAAGCATTGAGGCGCTTCCTTCTGGAAAATTACACAAAGGAACAGAATAAAACAGATAAGACGATGAGCTTTGTACCGGCGAAACGGTTCCGATTGTATAAGCGTTTGTCGATCATCATGATCACCCTCAGTGTTTTGCTTGCTGTCCCGCTCGTGTACTTTGCCCTGATCAAGGAACCATTCCAGGATAAGCAATTGGATGCCCATGGGGAGTTCCTGGCAGACAACTATAACAAAGTCATTTCGACATTGGCAGAAGAGGATCCGGAAAAGCTTCCGAGCCAGACAAAATATGCACTGGCGTATTCCTATATCCAGGTGGAAGCATTATCGGATGAGGAAAAAGAATCGATATTGAAGAATGTCACACTGAAAAGTGACCAGGATTACTTGCTTTATTGGATCTACAATGGACGTGGTGAATTGGATACTTCTTTGGATAAAGCCAAATATCTTGATGATCCGCAGCTGATCATTTACGGATTGATCAAGAAAATCGAACAAGTGAAAAACAATCCTGACCTTTCCGGGACGGATCGGGACAGTCAAGTGGAGGAGCTTCAAAATCAGCTGGATCAGTTGGTGGAGGAATATGATTTAGATCCTTTAGGTGAGGAATCCGATCAAGAATCAGCTTCAGGAGAACAGCAGAACGCAAAAGAAGAAAAAAATGACCAAGAAGAGAAATGATGTCTATCAGCGATGGATGGAGTGCACAGAGAGGAAGAAGGAAAGATGGCGCATAAAATACTGCTTGTAGCTTATAAAGATAAACTGCATAAATGCCATTTGCCGGAACGATCAGCTCAAAGGCTGACCATTGGGAGCAAGCGCAAAGATCAGGTGACTGTAAGCGGGCTGACAGCGGAATCAGTACTGGAATGGGATGGCCGGAGATTAACCTATGAGCAGGAAGAGATTCGCACTGCAAAGCAAATAGGGGAACTGCATCTTCATTTGCTTGACGCTGACAAAGCCAACGTGTTTGATATTGCCGGCCAGCAAACGATCACATTTGGCGCGGCTGCCTATGATGATATACGCAAAGCGGATTGGAATGCTGATTTCGTCCTTTTGCGGGATGAAGGAGAATCCGATTTCCGTTTGGATGTACGAAGCGGGAATGTCTACCATAACTATCAGCTCCTGAAAGATGACGCAGCGGTCGAGGACGGAGATATTTTATTTGCTGATGGTGTCTTGCTGACAGTATATGGAGATGCGATTGAAATCCTATCCGATGGGAAGATGGAAGCGTCATTCATGGAACTGATCGGCCAGGAGAAACCCTACGCAGGGGAGTATCCGGACTATCATCGTTCACCGCGTATCATTTACCGGGAACCGGAAGAGAAACGGACGATTGCAAAACCAGCCAGCAAACCAAGTAAACCGAGTGAGCAATTGGCGAGGAATATCGTACCGCCGCTTGTCATGATTGCGGCTTTGGTTGCAATTTCCCTGATTCAGCCGCGAGGGATTTTCATTATCGTAATGGTGCTCGCCACAATTGTGACGGTTATATTTTCGATCACGTCTTATGTGAAGAATGTACGGAAATACAAAGCGGATATGAAGCATAGGGAAGAAACGTACAAAAAATACCTGAAGCGTAAAACGAAGGAACTTTATCATGCGAGTGAGGAACAGAGACATGCGCTGCATTACCATTACCCTGATGTACAGAGGATATCGGAAATGGCAGCTGCCACGGAAGCGCGAATCTATGAAAAGACAATCTATCATCATGATTTCCTGAATTTCCGGACGGGATTGGGACGTGTGGACACCAGCTTCGAGATTTCATTCAACGAAGAGGAATTCACCCAGGATCAGGATGACTTGATGGATGAAGCGAGGCATTTGCTCGAGCAGTTCAAGGAATTGCATGATGTCCCGGTCGTCACTTCTTTAATGAAGGGACCTGTCGGATATATAGGACAGCGCAGGCTCGTGCTGGAACAGCTTCAGCTATTGGTCATGCAACTAGCATTATTCCACAGCTATCATGATCTGCAGTTCGTGACGATTTTCCCGGAAGAAGAGAAGGAAGAATGGGATTGGATGCGCTGGCTGCCGCATGCAAGTGTGCGTGATATCAACGTCCGCGGCTTCATCTATCATGAACGTTCGCGTGATCAGGTACTTCACAGCCTCTATCAAGTGCTGAAAGAGCGGAAGCTGCAGGTCGATGAAAAAAGCAATTCCAATGAGAAGATTTATTTCTCCCCTCATTACGTCGTGCTGATCACCGATGAGAAACTGATACTGGATCATACCATCATGGAATTCTTCAATGAAGATCCGAGCCAATATGGTGTATCGCTCGTCTTCGTCCAGGATGTCATGCGTGCATTGCCGGAGCATGTGAAGACTGTCATCGATATCCGTGACAGCAGCGACGGAAAGATCATCCTGGAAGAAGGGGAGCTCGTCAATAAAGCATTCCAGCCGGATCATTTCCCGAAGGATTTCGATAAAGAAACTGTTTCCCGGGCATTGGCACCGCTGAATCATTTGCAAAACCTGAAGAACTCCATCCCGGAACAAGTGACCTTCCTGGAAATGTACGGAGTGGAAAAAGTCGAAGAGCTGGCAATCCAAGCTCGCTGGCGCTCCAATGAGACATATAAGACACTCGCCGTGCCGCTTGGACTGCGGGGGAAAGAGGATATTGTCCAGCTTAACCTCCATGAGAAAGCGCATGGACCGCACGGATTGGTGGCGGGTACGACGGGATCCGGTAAATCGGAAATCATCCAATCCTATATTCTCTCGCTTGCGGTAAACTTCCATCCATATGAGGTGGCCTTCCTCCTGATCGATTATAAGGGCGGAGGTATGGCGAATCTGTTCCGCAGGCTTCCACATTTGATGGGGACGATCACCAACTTGGATCGTGCTCAATCAAAGCGGGCCTTGGCTTCCATTAAAGCGGAGCTGCAGAAACGGCAGCGTTTGTTCGGGGAGCATGATGTAAATCATATCAACCAATATCAGAAGCTGTTCAAGCAAGGAAAAGTGGAAGAACCAATGCCGCATTTATTCCTGATTTCGGATGAGTTCGCCGAATTGAAATCAGAGCAGCCTGATTTTATGAAGGAGCTTGTATCGACGGCTCGGATCGGCCGTTCATTGGGAATTCATTTGATCCTGGCAACACAGAAACCAAGCGGGGTTGTGGATGATCAAATCTGGTCTAACTCCAAATTCAAATTGGCATTGAAGGTGCAGAATGCCAGCGATTCGAATGAAATCATCAAAACACCTGATGCAGCGGAAATCACCCTGCCAGGCCGGGCGTATCTGCAAGTCGGGAACAATGAAATCTATGAATTGTTCCAAAGCGCATGGAGCGGCGCGGATTATGTACCGGACAAAAACAATGAAGATCATGTGGATCTTACTATTTACAGTATCAATGATTTAGGACAATACGATATTCTGACGGAAGATTTAAGCGGACTCGAGCAGAAGGAGTCCATCGAGAAGATACCATCAGAGCTTGACGCAATCATTGACCATATCGCCGATTACACGGAGGAGCAGCAGATCGAACCATTGGCACGTCCATGGCTGCCGCCCCTGCCGGAGAAGATTTATGGACCGGAACTGCATCCAGTGGCATTCCGGGATGCATGGAAAGAACCGAAAAAGCCTCTTGAGCCAATGATCGGCCTGCTCGACCAGCCGGAATTGCAGCAGCAAATCCCACTGACTTTGAACTTATCGAAGGACGGTCATATCGCCGTATTCTCAAGCCCAGGCTACGGCAAGTCCACGTTCCTGCAGACTGTCGTCATCGATTTGGTAAAGCAGCATAATCCAGAGCATTTGCATGTATACCTGCTTGATTTTGGCACGAACGGTCTGCTTCCATTGAAAAACCTGCCGCATGTGGCAGATACCTTCCTTATCGACCAGGTGGAAAAGGTGGGGAAACTAACCCGCATGCTTGCAGATGTCATGAGGCAGCGTAAACAAAAGCTTAGTCAATTTGGCGTAGCCAACATAGAGCTGTTCGAAAAAGCAAGCGGCGAAACAGTACCGAATATTTGCCTTGTGATCGATAACTATGAATCTGTCAGGGACAGTGATTTCAATGATGATTTCGAAAAAGTCATCACGCAGATTGCTCGTGAAGGTGCCAGCATCGGGATCCATCTGATCATCAGTGCCGGCCGTCAGAGTGCAATGCGAATGCCGCTGCTGTCCAATATCAAGACCCAAATCGCGCTGTACTTGATTGATTCCAACGAAGCAAGATCGATTGTCGGCCGGACCGACATCGAAATCGAAGAGATACCAGGGCGGGGCCTTATGAAAATCGAGGATCCGGCACTATTCCAGACAATGCTGCCTGAACACGGTCAGGAAGTATTGGAAATCCTCGATCGGATCCAAGATTTGGCCAATGATATGAATGAAGCGTGGGATGGTGATTATCCGGATGCCATCCCGATGATGCCAGAAGGCGTCGTCGACTTCCAGCAGTTCAAGGAGCAGCGCCGTACGAAACGGATCGTGGAAGAAAAGAAAGTACCGCTTGGACTGGATTTCGAGGAAGTATTGCCTGTTGCCTACAATCCGGCCCTATATGATCATTTGACTGTCATCAGCGATCGAAAGGACAGACTGGATCGCATGATCAACTCGGTGGCAAAGAATATGACCTTATTGAAAGATGTCTATCAAACCATGCTGATCGATACGGAGGATCAGGATTTTGCTGGTATCGGAAAAGATATGCATGCATACGTTTCCGACAGCATTGGAGTCGCCACGATAAAAAATGAAATCATCCACGAAATCAAGCAGCGCAACGCAGAAGGTATCACGGAACCTATGTGGCTTGTCCAGGTTGCGGATCTGCAGGACTTCACCGAACGTGCCGGACTCACACTCGAAGAAGCGACACTCATGATGGAACGGGGAGCCAAAGCCGGCATCTACTTCATTATTTGCAGTGTCTACAATTATCTTGGCACCAGCTACGAACAAGTACCGAAGTATCTGCGCAGCCAGGCCATCTTTGGCCTTGTCGGCATGCGCCTTGGCGATCAGGACCTCTTCAAGCAGCCATTCATCCGCCAGGAGAAATATCCTGAACCGTATGAATGCTATGTCGCGATGGATCACCAGCATGTGAAGGTGAAAATTCCGGAATAGGAGGAGCTTATCCTTGAGTAAGAATCTGAGCATTTTGCAATCACGTAAGCAATCCTTGCTAAATGGAATCAGTGATGCAAGAAGCCAAGCCAACAGATGGGGCGATAAAATTAATCGCCTCCAGGAGGCTTCTAACCTTCTTCAGGCAGATATTACTACACTCGAAGCAGATAAAAATAAAATTGACACGCACGAAATTGATAAAAAGCGCTGGAAGGGGAAAGAGGAAACTCGATTCTCTGACGCTTATGCAGAATACCAAGAACAAATACAGCTCTTTGTAAAAAAAACGAAGCAAGCAAAAGAAGCGATTGATGATGAAATAGTCCGCTGCGAAGCGAACCGTGCTAACTGTCTGGCAAGTGCAGAGAAGCTGTCTGTATCTTTGAGCAGTTTAGAAGGTCGGATAAAGCTGGAAATGAAGAAGGAGTGAGTTTATGGGGAAAGAAGTAGCAATTAATATGGAAGTTTTCGAGACCAATGTCAGCAGTCTGAAAGCTTCGGCGGAAGCATTGCTTTTTAGCCAGCATAAAAGTTATATCCTTGAAAAAACAAATATTTCCCCTTTTACGAAAGATCTAGAACAAATGGTCAAAGCTATTGAACTTTTGGATAAATATAAGACATTACTTGCCCAGGATATCCAAACATTGAAAGAGGTAGGAGAAACAATACGGGACACTGACGAGCAGCTAGGAAAGAAATGATACAACCGTCCGCTGAATAAATTGTTCAGGGAGGATTGATTAATGGGAAATAAAGTGGACATGCGTGAGGTTAGCCGCTTTTCCGAGGACTTAGCCAATATTTCAAGTAATATTACAGAGGTTCTGGAGCGAATAAATTCAGATATCGACAAAATTACAAAGATGGATTCCTTTAGGGGGAGAACAGCTGCTAATGCAAAAAGTTATTTTACCAATGTACATGGACTGACTATAAAATTGTTTCAGGATTTATGGGAAGAATTAGAGGTGAATCTAACCAATCATATAGAGACTTTTGCTACTGTCGTGGATACAGATAAAGCTGCTATCATTGAGAATGATTATCTGGTAGAAACTTGTCAAGAAGTAGACACTCAACATGCTAAACTGGAAACAAGTGAATCTTCCATCCATAAAACAATTGACGGAATTCTGGATATTTGTAATGTGGATAAACCACAGCTTAAGGAAGCGACCACCCAGAAAGAAAAGTCGGAAGAGGTTGTAAAGACTATAAATGATAACCTGGAAAGTTATCATTCCTCAAACTATGGAGACATCGATAATTTAGCTAAAGTGATCGATCAAATAGGTAACGCAATGACGGAGGCGGGGAAGAAATCCGGGACTGATCGTTTTGAAACTGGCGCTGATTCATCATTAGCTAATGTCATGGCTGCTCTAAACAAGGCAACCACAAATATTACCTATATCAAGGATGCTGTATCTGGATATACAACCAATAAGCCTGTAATGCAGGCGGCAAAAGATTTAGGATTAACAGTATCGCGATCAGTTGATAAAACTACGGGCAAACCAATTTACCGTATCTATGCTTCAGAAGAAGCTTTAAAAAAGCTAGGGGTAGAACCGGATTATCATGCGAGGCAGCAACTGAAACATAAAAAGTCCGGTATAGCAAAAAAGCACTGGAGTTATGACACGAGAGTAAAGTATAAACAGAAAGCAACGTTAATGTATTATGATAAAAAAACAGGTAAGCATATATGGTCTACTACAGGTAAGCCTGTGGTGGAGAAATATCCATCGCTTAATGGTTGGAAAAAGAAAGCATCCTTCGGAGAAAAATTTGAATCCTTTAAACAAGACTGGAGTAATGGATTTAAAGGCGGGATAAAAGATACTTTTAATGTAAAATCATTAGTGAGTGATTTGGATGATACTGCTAAAGGTATGTCAAAGACAGCCGGAAAAGCAATAGCACCTCTGGGAGTCGGTCTTGGTTACTACAGTAATTATAATGATGCTAAGAAAGATGGTCTAAAAGGAACCGAGGCGCATGTAAGAGCTGCAGAAGATACTGCTATAGACACTGCCATAAGTACTGGTGTTCAAGCTGCATTTACAGCTGCAGGTACTGCGTTTATCCCAATTCCAGGTGTCGGGACTGCGATAGGGGTAGGTCTTGGAGTTGTAGCAAACTGGGCTATTAGCAAGGAATGGAAAAAAGGAAAATCTCTAACCGGGATGGTTAAGGATGGTTTTCATAAATTTAAAGGGTGGTTTAAGTAGCAGGAGGTAAGTAAATATGGGAAGACGAAATTTAGAGGAGATGGACTTCTGGGCTCTAAGAAATTCACTTGAAACACGTCAAAGTATATCATCTCTTGGAGCCGTACTGATTGTCTCAATCTTTCTTAATGCTATATTATTTTTGCTTGTGTACGTCGTAGTATTCGAATACTCTATCTATCCAAATAAAGAGGACATTTACAAGGCGCATCTATACATAACAATTGTATTAAGTCTTTTTGGGTTGGTTTTTGGATTGCCGTTCTTCTATAAACGTTACGAAAAGATTCAATATTTCATTTCTATAATTGTTTCTCAAAATTTGTTTGGGGCTTTTCCGCTTTTATTTGCGTTGTTTGCATTTGGGAATGTATACGGGATTTCACAAAATAATTTACTTATGATAACTAGATTGGCTTTGTTTGCTGGAGGGTTAGTTTTTGTAGTAACTAGCGTTCGTTTATTTCTACTTCTAAAGCGAGGAGAATACAGAGCTGATAGCCGTAAAGACAAAGTGAGAAAGAAGTGGGAAGATTTCGTCAGAGGTCATTTACCTGTCTTTATAGCTATAGGTGTTGGTGCAGTATTTATAATTCAATACTTATTCAGGATTATTCCTATAGCGAATTTCGATATCTTCATTATGGGGACGCTCTGTATCCTTATCTATATGACAATGCTATTTGTACTGCCAGAGCAGCTGGTAATTTTATATTGTAAGATTCGTTATGAAAGCTTTAATCACAATCGTAAAGGGAATTTAAAACCATTCGGATTTAAAACCCCAAAAAAGAAGAAAAAGAAGGCATATAAGATTAGGTAAGAAAATTAGGGGGACATTCATGTGACTATTGAAGCGAAACAACTCTATTTTTCAAATGTATTAATATATAAAAATACCATGTTGCGTGAAGACTGGCAAGAAGGCGTTGTGATAATGGAGAACTTTACCTTGAACGAAGATATCTATCGGAATGGTCCAGTTTTCTTTTCAGTTAAACCAGTGGAAAATGAACCTAAGTTTGGCTTGTTCGAATATTTTCTCCCAATTAATGAATGGGTGGAACTAGAGGAACATCCGAATTTTAGATTTGAGCCGGAATTTAAAGTGGAAGAGGCATTAGTCTTACGCCAGGCTTCAGAAGAATTAGATTTTCAAACTGCATACACCAAAGTTAAGGATTATGCAATTTCAGCAGGTATAGAATTGGAAGACACATATTATTGCTTTTTACTAGAAGTATATGAGGACATTATCATTGATGTCTATGTACCTATAAAGCGGGGCGATTCCAATTGATATCGAATCACAAGGTTGCCTATCGTAATGTAGCTTCTAAATATTATGCTTTCCATCCTGATGAAATCGATAAAGCTATTGACGATTTTAGAATGATATTGGAAGGAAGCGGGCTGCATTTGTCTGGTAACATGTTTTTCTCTATTATTAGTGATCCTCAGAGCGAAATTATGACAGCAGAGATTTTCTTAACAGTTAAAGAAGATACAATAAAAGGTCTAGTCGATCCAAAAGAAGATGTTAGATTTCGCAGTTATTTCACTTTAAGCCCAATGGTAATGACGAGAATAATGGAGAATTTCAATTATGAATCTCAAAAGAGATATTGGGATTTGATCGGCTATTTACAAGTGAATCGGTTAGAGCAGGATACACCAGTATTTATTGAATACAAGACAAGTATGTCTGGCGTTACTTATGTGGAGATGAGTGTTGGTTACAGAACACATATAGGAAAGGGAATTTAGTTAAATACAGTCATAAATATTGCAGTTTGAGAGACTGGTTTGGCAATACGCTGAAGCACTTGATTATAGCTTGCGATGGGAAGATGGTAGCAACTACTGATAGTTGCTGTGGTTTCATAGTATAACGCAGTATGTATGTAATTATAAGAGCGGTTGTCTGATGATTAATGCGACTGGAATAACGTAGGTTTTGTGTAAAAAGACATTGCTCAATTATTCGATCAGTTGAAAAAAGCACCTGCCTGATAGCAAAGTGAGGAGTGAGTAAAAGTGTTGGAATGGCTCTTCGGTACAGAAAATGAGCGTAAACGGGATGAATATCTCAAGCTATACAATAAGCTGGAGGACTTAAAGGCAGAGCACGACAAGCTGATAAAAGAAGCAGAGTCCTCCTTCTCCTCCTATAAAAGCAGTATGCCTTGTGTGGCGGAGGATGCGATGCCGTTCAATGATTTTCTTCCAGCGCAGGAACGGCTGGATGCAAAGTTCTCGGATTATATCGATAAGGAGATGGATTATCGGAGCAAGCTGGTGAGTGCCAGCAATCAGGCGTACGATCGCTATTTGTATTACAAGCGCAAAGCGATCGAAGAAGCAAAGGAGGATTGAGCGATGGCAGAGGATGTAGTGATCGATCAGGAGGGATGGAGCTCCGCCAAAGATGCTGCGGCTAAGCTCAAGGAATCATTGGATAATACGTATGCCAAGAGCGAGGAACTGCTGGCGCTGGTGCAGGGTTCGAACTGGAAGGGAAAATCACGTGACAGTTTCCTGGCCTATTTGGAGCTGCTCATCCAATATCATGCGGATTTGAAGGATGCAGCCAACCTGCAGAAGAAAGCGCTGGATAATCTGGAAGATTATAAGGCTGACTTTTCCAATCATAAATCGGTCAGGGAAGTGAAAAGTCTATGAGCCAGCAGGAAAATGACAGTTTTCATGTGACGGAATTATATTTGCTTGCCGCGGCTTTTGACGCAGAAGCCTTATTCGGTTTGCCTGATAAGAAAATCTATCAGCTTCAAGGAGAAGAGCCTTGGTCCAAAGCGCATGAACAGCTCATCCAAAAAGGAATCTTCACAGAGGAAGGCAAGCTGACAAAAGATGGTGCCGTCATCATCAAAACCTTGTATCAATACTTTTTCAGTCAGAAGTATGTACGAATCAATAATTTGATGTTTGCCTTCCGGGAAAAAGAAGCGGATGAGGTAATCATTCTGGCGGAGACGGAAGAAGGGACTTCCTATAGACTATATGTCATGGCAAAACCGCTCGTGCTGAAGCTTCTCGGTGAGAGGATGCCTCTTATGAATCGGGAGCCGCTTGAAGGAGAAAAGAACTTCCTGCAAAGAGAGCTGCTGCCTGAAGAGAAGGAAGCAGTCAATCAATTGAAAGCAGGCAGTGACATGGTCAATATCGAGCTGTTCCATCCGCGGGTGAAACCGCAGATCGCCCGTAATCCAAACTATTATCAGCAATGGCTTGTACTCACTTATGCTGGCAAACTGATCATGATTGATACGTATCAGAAGCAATACTACCAAGCGAGCCAATATTGGTTCTTGAAGCTTTTATTCGATGCTCTCGACTTTCCGTATCGACAGAAGGAGGTAAGGTGATTGCATACTTCACAAGGCAGTTCCGCAAGCAGTATCATGATCGATCCGACGGAGATCACAAACATATACAAGACGCTGCTTGCCATCATGACGGAATTGGAATCGAATGCTCTCCCGGCTATCGAAAAAATCAAAGATACGAATTTCTACAAAGCGGGGAAAGCCATGGAAGCCATGGAAGCCTATCCGGACGCCAATGAGAAATTCATGGAATTACAGGATCACTATGCTCGTATTTCCACATTGGTTATCCATACACTCGAGAAGATGATTGAAACCGACGAAGCAATCGCGGCAAAAATCATCGAAGCATTGGAGGTATAGCGATTGGATGTAAATTATCGAAGTAAGCAATGGGAGAATACGAGAGAAAGTATCCGAAGCTTCATTGAATTGGGTGCCTGGGGAAAAGGCGGCATCGATACGATGAAGGATGTCACCAAGAATTTGGAGAAGGCCAGTGACGCTGTAGATAAGTATGACCCCGATGGTGTCGTTTCCTTCTCGTATACAAGCGACAAAGATAAGTACCAGCGGCTCTATGAGGACTATCTTGTGCTGGAGAAATTCAGCGCAGACGTTGGGACCATCGTCGAAGACACGATCGATCAGCCTTTTTATGAAGATATCGATGAATTTGTCCAAACGGTCCGGGATGCCTCCATTTCCAACTATACAACCAAAAATCACATCGGCGCGGTCGAGGTGAAAAGCATGCCATATGGATATGGGGCATATTCGACTTATGAAACGGAGAAAACGGAAATCTCCATCGATGATATTCTTAGCGGAGATAATTATTACGCCGATCAGATCAAAGCTGAATTTGAAAAGTGGAAGGTCGAAAATCCAGATGAGGATATCAGCGAAGAAGACTATCGGACAGCTGCGGTCAACACGCGGGCATTCGAATATGAATCGATTGAAGACGACCAGTTCACGAAGGAATTCTGGATTAATATGGCCGCTCTCGTCGTCACTGTCGCTGTCACCGTAGTATGTCCTCCAGCCGGTGCCGTATTGGGAGCTGCCTATGCCAGTGTGGAATTGGGCAGTGCCATCTCCGGAAAGGACTGGGCATCCGGCCGGGAGCTTGACACATCTGAACGAGTGACACGCGGTATACTGGCACCATTGGATATCATCCCGGTGAACCGGGCAGTGACAAGCTTCAGCGGAAGCGCCCGAACAGGCAGTAAACTGCTGGGCAAAGCCGACGCTATAACACTGAATACAGGCAATCCAGGCACCCAAGGAATGAAAAACCTTGCAGATGATTTAAAACAGTTGAAAACTTCTTCAGAGACGAATAAGCTGGATGTAAGAGTGAAAAGTGATAACGTTGAAGAAACCGGTAAAGTCATTGAATTCCCTATCCAGGATACAACCAAGGTAGATACATCCGCTTCAAAAAACATCGGAGCTTCAGGAAATAATGTAGTAAATCTACAGGAAGTAGCGGAACAAAAAGCAAAAGAACGTATCCGCAATAGCCAATTGGCAGCCCGGGAGCAAGACAAAGTCCTGGAACTGCAAAAGGCAGCCGGAGCAGAGAATCTATCATTCAGCCACGGTAATATCGCCGGCAGCGTAAGTCCCATCATGATGAGAAATAGCGTAACAACCGTCAACAGCGTAGGGCCAGTGAAAGGATCTGCGGATGCAGGGCAGGTAAGCGGTGGCAATGTAGGGAGAGTGCATCCTGGAGGGACGAAGACTTCTGGGGTGGATGGAAGTGCTGTTAAGGGTACGGGTAATGTAAGAGGTTTAGATGATGTACCTAGAATAAAAGAAATTGAAGTTAATTTTAAAAGAAATGTTAAACATGATTCCGAAGAGTTTGCAAGACAATTGAAAGATCAAGAAAAAGGTATGAATGAACTTACAGTTGATGAGTATCTGAAAAATAGAGACAGATATATTGCTGAAGGTAGAGCAATAGAAGGAAATGCAGCTCAAAAAATGGCTAGACAAGAAGCACTTAAAGATAAAATTGCTGAACTGCGAAAACAAGGACTTTCCAGAGCAGAGGCGACAAAGCAAGCTTCAGAATGGCTGGAAACAAAAGCAGCACTTCATAATCCAGATCAAATAGCTGGAGGAAGAACAGACATTATTGGAGGTATGGGGGATAAAAGAGTAAATTCCTCGATAGGTTCACAATGGAAATATAGAATTGATGTTGTTGATGAGCAAATTAGGGAAATGGCGAAGAATATGTCATCTGAGCAGCTAAAGAATACTTATTTAAATGTGAAATTAACTCAATAATTAAAGGAGGGTATGTTAATTGGAAACTATATTTAGCGATTTTATAAAACATGAAACAGTTGATGATGATATTATTTTAAAATATAAGGATAAACTACCTGAAGAATTAATAGAAACATGGAAAAAATATGGTTTTGGTACTTTCGTAAATGACTTTTTAAAAGTTATTAATCCAGACGATTATTTAGATATTTTAGAGAGAAGTTATCTAAGGTATGAGCAGGCCATTCCTATTTTTACAACCGCAATGGGTGATATTATAGTATGGGAAAAAGATAAGTATGTAAATTTATTAAACTTTAGGAAAGGATATGTTAATGTTGTTTCATCCGGATTTGATTTCTTTTTTGATGACTTAAAAGATAATGATTTTATGAACGATGAATTAATGTGGCAGCCTTATCCTGAAGCGATTAGTAAATACAGTGCCCCTAACTATGATGAGTGTTTTGGATACACCCCTCTATTAGGTTTAGGTGGCGCGGAAAAAGTTGAGAACCTAAAGAAAGTAAAATTGAAGGAACATATTCTTATTATTACTGAATTTATGGGACCAGTGCAGTAATGTTCAAGACTATGTTAACTAAAAGCACTTGATTGCCTTATTAGGCAACAAGTGCTTTTATTTTTTGTTAGAAATTTAAACTTTGTATGACATTGATGATGCTTAATTGAAATTCATAACTCATAAAGATTGTACCATCATGAAGCATTGTTTTAACACTTTGAGGAACGGAATAAGAACGAGAAATAGGCGAGATGACATTTCACATGGCAGAGATAGTTATGATATGGAATTGCTGACAAACTAATAACGAGATTGACAAAGCTCGTGGCGATAAACAATAAGGTAACATGAAAGAGAGTTCTTATATTGCTTGTGCTTATAAATTTTGGGTTGTATTTTTCCTAGAGACGGTCTTATAATACTCGCTATTCGCTAAAAAGCGTTACGAAAATTAAAATTTATGTAACGGGAGGGTGAAAACTTGAACGTTATTGGGTATATACGAGTTTGAACACAAGGACAAGCAAAAGATGGATATAGCCTTGAAATATCAAGAAGATGAAATTAAAACGTACTGTAAGAAACAAGGCTGGAACTTGATACACATTCAATGGCTAAATGGAGTTATTAGACCAATATCAACGGCTTGTAATTGCCCTTAAATTAACGAAGAGAAGAAACAAGAAGCAAAGGAAGGTGGCTATGCAGGAGGAAGGGCACCTTTTGGTTACACGAAGCAAAAGGGTAATAAAGAATTAAAAATACATAACCAACATGCAGAAGTAGTGAAACGTTTATTTCAACTGAAGCAAGATAATAGAGATTGGTCACTTTCTAGGTTAGCAGAAGCCTTAAGTGAGGAAGGTTATCGAACCACGTATGGCAAACTATAAGAGTTTTAAGAAAAAAGATTTTATTTTGCGGGAATGCTCTAGACAAATAAAGTACCTTCAAGATTGAAAAAGAACCATTTTTACTGAAATAAGATCTGGAGGTGTTTTTTCTATGGGGATAAGAGTGAGTTATCCGTTAGAAATGAAACAGAAAAGGGTTGAGACGCATTAATGGCATTGTTCTAAAATGAGGAAGGTTATCTGGCAACATGAGTGAAAGATTTACGAAAATAACCATATGAAAAGCACCCCCAATTTTAGCTAAAGTCTGATAGGGGTGCAGTTTCATACATGCTCCTTTCACAATGGATTAATCAATTCCTCCCTATTATTCCTCGGTGAATTCACCAGCGTTGATACTGGATATGCTGTCAATTCCTCTGTATAAGGCTCCAGCAATGACTGCAATTTGTCTGGGTCATGTTCATGCCGGTCAAGCCACATGCCTTGAGCGTTGGCTGGCAGGATGACTGGCATGCGGTGATGGATCTGCTGCATGAAGCTATTGGCTTTGGTTGTGATGATGGTGCAGGTGAAGACATTGCTGCCATCCTCATCCTGCCATTTTTCCCAAAGGCCGGCGAATGCAAAGGGAGTTTTGTCTTTACGCTGGATGCGCATGGGCTGTTTTTTGCCGTCTTCGGTTTTCCATTCATAGAAGCTGTCAGCTGGTATTAGACAACGCTGGTGCTGGAAGGCTTTTTTGAAGCTGCGTTTTTCCAACAGTGTTTCGGCTCTGGCGTTGATCATTTTGCTGCCGATT
This sequence comes from Terribacillus sp. 7520-G, assembly GCF_002271665.1. NCBI lineage: Bacteria > Bacillati > Bacillota > Bacilli > Caryophanales > Bacillaceae > Terribacillus > Terribacillus sp. 7520-G. The sequence continues at coordinate 23,987 of NZ_NQFP01000007.1, forward strand.
TTCTTGTCGGGTGCCCATGGCGGAATCAGTCCCCAGCGCAGGCTTCCCAGCCGTCGATTCTTTCCGTCGTGGATGATGGCGGCAATCTGCTGGGTAGGTGCGATATTATAGCTGGGCTCTAGCGCTTCCATTTCAGAGACTGCGTCATATGTACGCAGGAGCTCTTCCCAGGGAGTGAGCAAGGTGAATCTGCCGCACATGGTCATCTCTCCTTTTTTTCATCCAGTATAACCCTTCTGCTTGTTACTGAAACGATCCAGAAACAACGATACAGAGAAGGAGGGCTCCCAACATGACGATGGCAAATGCCCAATCGGTCCAGCGTACGTGATAGGAGCGGTAAAATGTACGGTCCCTCTCGCCTGTGAAACCTTTGGATTCCATGGCAACGGCTGTACGCTCGGCTTTGCGGATGGCGCTGGCCAGCAGCGGGAGGGTGTATTGTTTGTACCTGGTAAAACGGCTGGTCTTGGTTCTGGCGCCTCGGATGAGATGGGCTGAACGGATTGTCGATAGCTCATCCTTTAATAATGGCAGGAAGCGATAGCCGGCCAGAATACCGTACGCAAGCTTGGGTGAAACACGACATTGCTGGATCAGGCTCAAGATGAATGCCACTTTGTCTGTAGTCAGGACGAAAAGCAGGGACAGCGTGGCATAGCTGAATACGCGGATGGCCAATGCGAGTGCATCCTGTACCGTTTCCTTCGGCAAATCCCAGAACAGGAACTGCTGGGTGATGGCTGGATTTTCTGGTGTCTTTGCAAACAGCAGTGTGGAAACCAGCATGCCAAGCGCGAATAATGTGAAGGGGAGCAGATAAAGAAGATATTTCTTTATCTGTACCCTCCCGAACAGCAATGTAACAGCGATTGTCCAGCCAATATACAGAAGGAGTGCGATCGGATCAAAAAGGAAAGCGATGATGATCGCTGCAAGCGTCACGGTTCCAGCTTTGACGCTTGGGTTGATGTTATGCATAAAGGCTCGCCTCCTGTTTGCGCTTTCGATAAGCTTCTCTGGCAGGGAGGGAGAGTCCATAGTCGGTCAGATTGGCCGTGGACCAAATGGTCCCTGGCTTGTCATCCTGTACGATGCTGCCTTGCTCGACAATCAAAACGCGTGTGGCATAACGATCGACCAGCTCCATATCGTGTGTAATCATGACAATGGTGCAGCCGCGCTGGTGATGTTTGCAGATCAGATCCATCAGCACGTCGGTCGTATGGCTGTCCTGGCCGAATGTAGGTTCATCAAGGACAAGCAGCTGTGGTTCCTGGACAAGCATCGTCGCCACGCTGAGCCGTCTTTTTTGCCCCTGGCTCAAGGCGAAAGGATGCCTGTCAGCTTGTGCAGCTAATTGAATTTCCTCCAGGATATCCTGGATTCTTCCCTCGTTTATCTCCTGGCCAAAGGCAATTTCTCCCCAGACAGAGTCGGTGAGGAACTGGTGCTCTGGATTTTGGAACACATAGCCTATTTGCCGGTAAAGCTCATCCGTTTTCCAGCGGCTGAGTCTTTTGCCGAGAAATTCGACTGTTCCGTCATTGGGTTTGAGCAGACCGGTCAGCAGTTTGGAAAGAAGCGTCTTGCCGCTGCCGTTTTTTCCTGTGATTGCCAGGAATTCACCCTGCTGGATGTCGAGGGACGGGATGTTCAGCAAGACTTTTTCTTGATGTTGAAAAACAGCATTTTCCATACGGATGAGTTTATCCCTGGATTGTATTGTTTCCGCTGCTGATGCCTGGAACTGCAAACCATCGGGAAGCAGGTTGATCGTAAGCGGCCAAGGCTTCGGAAGCTGTGCTTGCTTGGCGAGGCGAACAGCTTCGGGCAGCCAAATGCCGCGCCGCCCCAGTTCCTCATCATAAAGATTGATGGCATCATCCAGTGCACCATCGAAGAATAGGGTGCCGTCACGATCTAATAATAAAGCACGATTGACGATCGGCAGCCAGTAATCGATATTATGTTCGATGATCAGGAGCGTGATATCCTGTTGTTCCTGTAAACGGCGGATAGTTTGCACAAGATCTTTACTCGCAGCCGGATCCAGATTGGCCGTCGGCTCATCGAGAATGAGCAATTTAGGCTGGAGCGCCAGCACTGCTGCCAATGCCACCTTTTGTTTCTGTCCGCCGGAAAGGGTATGAATCCGGTCCTTTCGCCTGTGCTGTAAACCGACAAGATGGAGGACACGATCAATTTCTGCATCCATCATTCCTGCAGGCAGCTTCTTATTTTCCAGCCCGAAGGCAATTTCATCCTCCACCGTCAGCATGCAAAATTGAGTTTCGGGATCTTGGAATACAGTCCCGACCTCCAAATTGATTTTCCCGCTTTTGTAATCCTCGATATTCGTACCGGCAAAGAAGATGTCACCGCTCATTTCCCCGTCGAGCTCTTTCGGATATAAACCATTCAGGCAATAGGTGAGTGTGCTTTTCCCGGAACCGCTTGGTCCAAGAAGGAGCATGCTGTCACCTTCCAGCATCCTAAAGCTCAACTTGGATAAAGTGGGGCTGCTTTCTTCCGCGAAGGCAACGGTCAGCTGGTCGACTTCCAGAATCGGCTTTTTCATCCTGCTTTTCGCTGGCGATGCATTTTGCCGAGCGGGAAGCTCGTCAACGTTCCTGTTTTAGCCAGCGCCTCACTGATAGCTTTACCGATCAGGCCGCTAATGACAGCGCCGCTGATGATCCGTACTATCAACATAAGCGCAACATAGGAAGGATCAAGCGCGGCAAAGCCTCCGCGGAAGTATCCCCAGATGAAGCTTGTGATGGCGGCGCCCACGCCGGCACCCATCAATACGAACACATGATAAGAACGATAGCGTGTCATGGCAAATACAGCTTCTGAACCAAGTCCCTGCACGATAGCCGTAAGGATGACGATTGGACCGGCACTGCTGCCGATCAGCACCTCGACGATGCCGGCAATCGTTTCCGAAACAAGGGCGACACCAGGTTTTTGGATGATATAGGCAGCCACGATGGAGACAAGGAACCAGACTCCAAAGATGATATCGGTCCCGATCGGTCCGACAAGCCCCATCATCACCACGTTGACAGGCAGGAATAATAGATACACAATACCGAATACGACAGCAAGCGCAGCCATGACGACAATATCCTTCATCCGCCAGCTTTTCATTTGATCACATCCTTGGCAGAAGGACTGTTAGCTGACATGGTGACCGTCATGACGGTATGGGAAGATCCGGAGCTCTCCGTTTCGGTGAATACATGCTCCAATCCTTCAAAAACATCAACGGCATTGCCATCAAGCCGGGTGGAATAATGAGACTTGGATACAGCGATACCGTGAGAGCGCATATTCTCGATCTGGCTGTAGATGGTGTCCATATAATTGCCGCCGCCTAATGGATAGAGCGAGAATTTGGATGCGGTATCCAGCTTCATGCCTCCCGTGGTCGGAAGGTTGAGCTTGACCTCGTCTTCGGCCATATAGACATCTCCTGCAGAATCACCAGGACAGCCGATCGAGTAAGTGCCATTGAACACGACATGCTCACCGTCTTTGGCTGCTGCCAAAAATATAGCAGAGGTGACATCGAATACATGCGGAATCCTTCCGCGCACAAGCGTTGTCACATCATCCGTCTCGATCCATACTTTTGAGGTATCGACGGCTTCCAATGCCTCCAAAATGATTTCCTTGAATCTGTCCGCCATCGGGTAAACCGAAAAGCTGCAGCCTGCGATTCTGCTTGTTCCGCATTGATTTTGCATTTCCATAAAGAATCCTCCTGATTTTTTGCAAATAAAAAAGCGACGGCACCATAGGGCGCAGTCGCAGAATATACACAAAAGAATAGGACCATTCTGGCTGCACTTCCCCACGCTGGTATTATCCAGATCGAGTTCAAAGGGTCAGAATCACATGATTCCTCTCAGCCGTTGCCAGCTCCCCCAGTGCGTCGCTCGTTATGCAATTGATAGGTTAATAGTAAAAAAAGAAAAACGATTTGTAAAGGGTTTCTTGTTGGACCATCTGATTTTTTGTTGTGCATCAGTCGATGATGATAATCTTGACAAGCTATTTCTTTTTGATCGTTATTGTCCAAGCGGCCTCACCCAATTGCTCATATGCAGTTACTTCATGACCTGCTTCGGCAGCCCATCTGGGAATGGATTCGGTTCCCTGGGTGCAATCGAATTGCACCTCCAGCTCATCGCCGGAATGCAGGTCTTTTATGGCTTCCTTTGCTTCCACTAATGGGAAGGGGCAGACCATTCCCATTACTTCCAATGTTTTCTTCATTTGAATACACTCCTTTATGCTGGTATTGCATGTGTTGATTGTCTGGTTTTCTTACGCGGCCGTACATAGACAAAGTAAGAAGCTGTCCATGTTCCTAAAATCATGAATGCCAACGAAATCCATCCTTGCCACGTCATCATGGCAGTCATCACAAGACCGTTGCCGATCGAACAGCCGCCCGCTAAGGCTGCACCGAAGCCCATCATGATTCCGCCGCTGAAGCTTTGGATGGTTGTTTTCACATCAGGCAGCCTGAACCGGAATTCACCGCTCATTTTTGCTGCGAACAAAGATCCTATGAAGATGCCAAGCACAAGGAAGACACCCCAGTTGATGAAGCTCCATTCCCCTGTCACTAAAAATTGAAGGATATTTGCAGAAGGCGTCGTGATGCCCAAACCTGAGATGCGTCCGGCAGCAACACTCAATGGCCAAGCCAGGATAGCAATGAGCCCGATGAGAATTGCCGTTATGAAAGGATGCCAGCGCTTCTCGAATAGAATATGTGCCAGACCAGTTCTTTTTGGCTTCAAACCAGGAATCTTTACTTGTGGTTTGCGCAGCGTACGATAAACGATCAACCCGACTATCACAGTGAATAAGCCGATCAATATCCAATTGTTCACCCCGAAAGTTGCGGCGATGGAGTTATTCTCCAGCTGTACTTCTTTTACCGTTGTGTCCAAGGGCAGCAATGCACCAGACTTCATCATGGCAGCTGTAAGCATATAACCTGCCAGTGCAATCCAGCTGCCGATCAGACCTTCCCCGGCACGATACCAAGTGCCTGTTGCACAGCCGCCAGCAAAAACAATACCGATACCAAAGATGAAAGAACCGATGATTACCGCAATGATGGGCAGTGTACCTGCACTGAATTCAAAAACTCCCAAACTGATCAATGTATAAACGCCGATACTTTGAATGGCAATTGCAATCAGCAGGGCATAAAACATCCGGTTATCTTTCGCTAAATACATATCGCGAAAGCCGCCTGTCAAACAAAAACGGCCCCGCTGCATGACAAAGCCAAGCAGGGCTCCGCATAACAAGCCTGTTAAGATCATTTGGATCATCGAAACACCCCTTCTTAACCCGAGTATTCTTATAAGTTTTTATGATAATGCTTCCCTCCCTCAGAATCAACCCCTAATTTTGGTTTATTCTGAATTTGACGAGTGATGGTTATTTTTGCTAAGTGAAAATTGTGATAAAGTTGGTCAAAAGGGGGTAGTTGGGGTGAAGCGATTCATTTTGCTGTTCTTGCTGTTGGTTTTGTTCGGATGCGCAAGAGAGCTGGAACCGAGTCGATATGGAAATGGCATAAGCGGAACGAATCCGTCCATATCACTTGAGATAAAAGACAGCACCATTGCTGCTCCTATTGAAATACCTTACGTAGTTATGAATGAAAGTGATTTAACCTTGGCGGAGGGACGGGATTTTGTGATAGAAAAATATGATGACGCACAACAAAAATGGTTTCAAGTTCCTTTTAAAAGGGATAGTGCAGTCCAATCGGATGGCTGGATCATTGAGCCCGGTACCAATAGCGAAGGATCCATTGAAACGGACCTCCTTGATCACAGATTCACCGAGGGTGATTACCGGCTGATAAAGGAGCTTTCATCAGATGGGAAGGGAATAGTTGTATATGATGAATTCACCGTCGGGAATTAAGTTACCGAACAAGGAAGGATCAGCATATTTCGTGGGATGATAAGACAGCCATCCAAGAAGCTCTGGAAGGCAGTTTCATGATGATTATGCCACCATGAGGAGGGAATGGATCGTGCATCGGTTCATGCGGAGGGAAAACAATGTGTATGAACTGCATCCTGAAGCAGTGCGGCCAATCATTTTCTAATGCACGAAAAGATCTTCTTGCAGCTTGGCTGAGATCCTCTTTTTCATCATATCGACATTATTTAGCAGTGCGGTGTCATACTAAACATCAGAAGACAGCTTTCCAACAAAGAATATCCTTTCCGGCTATGTAAATGGCTGCTGAGAAGAAGGTGGGCAAACGTGAACAAAGCGAATAAGGCATCCATTGAGTCAGCTACATCAATGGATTTGCATTCCATACAAACATTATTTGATGAAAGCAATGCGGAACTCCAAAAAAGCGGGATATTTCAATGGGATGAAAACTATCCCAACCTGACTTACTTTAAAGAAAAAATTGAAGCCAAGGAATTATATGTACTGAAAAGAGAGGAACGAGTCCTGGGAGCGGTTGTATTGAATGAATGGGAATCCCCGGAATGGGAGAGAGTGGATTGGCGCAGCAAAAAAGGCAGCAATTTAATTCTCCACACTTTTTGTATACATCCTGAGGCACAAGGGAAAGGATATGGAGGAAAAATACTGCAATTCGCCGAGGAAACGGCATTGAAACAAGGGTATGCCGGTATTCGCTTGGACACCTTTTCCAAGAACCGAAATGCATTGGGTTTTTACGAGAAAAAAGGCTATGTAAAAGTTGGGAAGATTATATTCGAATCCAAGCCGGTGAATAATCAGTTGTATTTCTGTTTTGACAAGATATTTGCCGACTAAGATTTACTGTAAGACGGATTATTTGATGACTGAATTGTATCTAGGATAAAATAAATAGGCTTATCAAGGATATATGGGAAAGAGGGACGGATATGAATTTGTCAGGAAATACAGTATTGATCACGGGCGGAGCTTCCGGGATCGGTTTTGCTTTTGCGGAAAGGTTCATCAAAGCTGGCAGCAAGGTGATCGTTTGCGGACGCCGGGAAGCAAAACTCCAGGAAGCAAAGGAAAAGTATCCGGATCTTATCACACGCGTGGCGGATGTTTCATCGGAAACAGATCGCATCGAGCTGTTCGATTGGGTGACAGAAAACCATCCAGAGGTGAATGTACTTGTAAATAATGCGGGAATCCAGCAGCGCTATAATATTCTGACAGCTGATGCGAAAGATAACTGGAGTTATTTCAATCAAGAAATAACAGCGAATATCGAGGCGCCGATGCATCTTGCCATGCTGTTTGCGCCATATTTCGCAAAGAAAGATGCTGCAGCTATCATTAATGTCACTTCCGGCTTAGGATTTACGCCAATGGCGATCGCACCGATTTATTCGGCTACCAAAGCAGCAATGCACTCCTTTACGGTCAGCATCAGACACCAGCTCTCCGACACTTCTGTCCAAGTAATCGAGGTGGCGCCTCCAGCAGTGAATACGGATCTGGGCGGCGTAGGGCTGCACACATTCGGAACCCCGGTGGATGAGTTTGCCGATGCGATATTTGAACAAATGGAAGCAGGCAGCTTGGAAATGGGCTACGCCCGATCCGAAAAAGCCAGGAAAATGACCAGGGAAGAAATCGATGAAGCTGTCGCTGGTATGTACGAGAATATGAAGGGCTCGATTCAATAAAGCGAAAGAAGGACCCTATGGTGAACAGTCATGTTCACCATAGGGTCCTTTTATCATGCAGCCATCAATCAAAGCAATAATGGATTTTCTGGTATGGTTTACGGAATTCAATGACCTCTTTCCGGATTTTTTCCGGTGTTTTTTTATCCTCCAATACAGCTAAAATGAAATCTGCGATTGTGTCCATATCTTTTTCTTTCATCCCTAATCTGGTCACTTCAGTCGTCCCGATGCGCAAACCGCTTGGATAATCCCAATCCTCAGGCCGGTCAGTCGGAATGAGGTTTTTATTTGTAATGATATTCGCTTGTCCGAGTTTTTTGGCGATGTCCAGTCCGTTTCCAAAAGCACGGACATCGGCAATGACCTGATGTGTGCGGGTGAAGCCTTTATGGGCTCCGAGCATCGTCAGCCCTCGTTCCTGGAGGGCAGTCCCCAAGGCTTGTGCATTTTTGACAATTTGTGCCATATATTCTTCGCCAAAAGCAAGGAATTCTGCTGCCGCTGCGGCTAATGCAGCCACTCGATTCACTTGATGTGTTGCAGCCAAAGCCGGGAAGATGGCATCTGTTACCGATTTATTGATTTCTGGATCATTCCATACGATGATGCCGCTTTGCGGTCCGCTGAATGTTTTACCGGCAGAGCCAGTCATGATCACAGCACCTTCCCGAAGTGGATCCTGGAATTGTCCGCCGCCGATCAGGCCGAGCTGATGCGCACCATCAAAGAATATTTTTCCGCCCCATTCTGCCACGATGGCGGACATTTCTTTCAAAGGGAAGGGAAATAATGTCATGGATGCTCCGAGTGCCACGAGTTTGGGTTTGATTTCACGTGCTTTTGCTTTGAAAGCATCCAAATCAACTGTCAATTCTGCGGGATCCATCGGAACATCATGAATATTCAAGCCGCGTATACCCGCAGGACCGTCGTTACGATTGCTGGAGTGACCGCCTGTTGGTTGCGGGATCGTCATGATGTCATCACCAGGCTTGGTCAATGCTGTGTAAACTGTCAGGTTGCCAAGCATACTTGCGACAAGTCGGTGATCTGCATAATTTGATTTGAAAACTTTTTTCAGCAATTCCACACAGAGCGATTCAATTTCGTCGATATGAGTGGTTCCGGCAAACCAGCGCTGGGTGGGGCCGATATGGCCCTCAGCAGCTCGGGTGCCAGCTTCTGATGCCAGAAGGTTTCTGACTGTGGGGCTTGTCGGTGCCTCGGGAGCAAGAAGGTTAAGACATTCCTCTCCGCGCCAGATGGCATTTCGCTGTACTGCATGGATGACTTCCTGCTGCATGAGACGGGGAGAGGCGCAATTGTTGAGTATATCACGTGCCCTTTGCAGAACGGATGGATCATGTACCTCATGCTGCTGAACCTGTTCACTGATCGTAACCATGAAATAACCCCTTTCTTTAAAACCTAAAACCAATATATCAATTTGGTGGTTTTGTGTCATCATAGCATGGAATAAGCTGCCGTACTATTAGTTTGTAAGAAAAATTACCAATTAAATGCAAAAAAGCTGCTTTGAGGAAAGCAGCTTTAACTGGAGGTGTCGCTGGTAAGCTGACTGGATAAACTCAGCCAGTTTTGTTTCAGTAATCCTGGAAGATCGCTTTTATCCTTTTCGATCGACTGGATGATAGCATGATGCTGTTTTACCGAATTCATGCCATCGAATGCATTGAACTTCAAAAGTTCCAGCCGCCTGATCTTAGGCATCAGCCGCTCCAGCGCTACCATAATCTCTGGATTACGGGATGCTCTGAGAATCACTTCATGGAATCGATCGTCCAGCTGGATCGCCTCCAATCGCTTTTCTTCTTTAATGGCAGATTCAAAATCGGCATTTATTTTCCGCATATGTACAGCATGTTCTTCCGTCAAATGGGGAACTGCCAGGCGGGCTGCCAGCTCGTGGAGGGAGGCCACGACGGTGAAAGCATCCTTGGCTTGCCGTTTGTCTACCAGGCTGACCTTTGTTTCAGAACCAGGGGAAGAAATGATTAAACCTTCATCCTCCAATCGTTTGAATGCTTCTCTGACAGGGGTTCTGCTGACACCGAATTCTTCTGCCAATAGCTTGTCATTCACGCGCTCACCAGGCTCCAGTTCCAAATTGATGATTGCGTTTCTTAGTTGCTGATACACTTGATCACGTAAAGATATGCGAGGGATTTGATTTATACTTTTCATAAAATCAATATATCACATTTGAGAGCGATGAACAGAGTGGCGTTTTGTCCTTGTCCATATAAAATTCGATTCAGCCGGCAAGGACTTAAGAACTTCCCTGCTTTCATTTGACTTATTATGCTTCAGCCATTTTACGAATACATTATTTGATATATGTGAAACATTTCTGTCTTCTATACCGTATAAGCGGTATGACTTCAAAAGGAGGAACAGGATGATTTTTCTTATTGCATTAGCCAGTCTTACGGGCTTTATCCTGATCGCTTTAGCGGATTTGGCAGCTGGAGGGGGAAGGGCAAAGCTTAAGCAATACTTAGCTGCAGGCATTGCAGCTTACCTTGTACTGCTCATCACTATCTATTTCGTTTTACCAGCATTCATCATTCAAAATATCCTATGGCTGAACGCAATCGGTATATTTTTCGCTGCGTTTGGGCTCCTGGCCGGCAAACAAGCCGAAAAGAAAAAGAGGAATGCAGGCATTTCGCTTGCGGGCGTACTATTAGCGTTGCTTGTTATCGGGGCGGTCGTTTGTGTGATTGCCAATTTTGCTGTGTATCAGTCGACATATGATCATGTCGTCAAATCGAGTGAGGAAGAAGCCAAGCCGCTGGATGAGGACAAGACACCCATCGCAATTGCGCCCAGCTCGGTCCGGAACAAGATGAATAAGAAAATGAGTGTCGTGCCGGATACCCAGCTTTATCATCTCGGCAGCCTTCAGACGCAGACGGTGGGCGGAACGAATGAATATATCGCTCCAGTTGAATTCGATGGGTTTTTTAAATGGCTGAAAGGCGGGGAAACAACGGGGTACTTTGTCATTGATGCGACCGATCTCGGCGCGCAGCCAGAGTTTGTCGAAGATGAATTATCCTATGTGCCGTCGGCCTATTTTCATAAGGATCTGAAGCGTATCATCTATTCTCGTTATCCTGCCTATATCCAGGAAGGAGAGGCACGGCTGGAGGTCGATGAAGAAGGAAAGGCATGGTACGTCCAGACTGTTTACCAGCCGAAATTATTCACTCGAAAGGCGAATGGTGACGATATCCAGGTCGTCGTGGTCAATCCGTATAATGGAGAGTCTGATATATATGACGCCGACCAGGCTCCTGATTTCATCGAGAACACGATTTCACCAGAAATGGCAAGCAAGCTGAACACATATTACGGAGAGTACAGCGGCGGATTCTGGAATCGTCATTTCGGGAAAGCAGGTGTGAAAATACCGAATGATAATGGCACGGAGCACGGTGTCACAGCTGTTTTTGCCGAGGACGGCAGTATCCAGTACTTCACTGACTTCAAATCACCGAAGGAGAATATCGACTCTGCGCTTGGTTATTCGATGGTCGATGGCCGTACCGGGGAAGTGACATTCTACGGCGGGGAGAAGAACAATGGCATCATGGACTCTTCGGGAGCTGTCGAAGTCGTCGAAAAAGAATATCCCGAAAAGAAATGGGAAGGGAAGATGCCTGTTCTGTACAATATCGATGGCAATCCGACCTGGGTGATCAGTGTGCTCGATTCCAATGGGATCTTCAAGCAGTATGCGTATGTGCGCGCGAATGATTCCGACTATGTCGTCTTCGGCGATGATGCAAAAAGCACATTGGAAGCGTATCGGCTGCAGCTCGCAGCAGATATAAGTACTGCCGAATCGACTGGGGATGCACCGATGCAGCAAGTGAGCGGGGTAGTGAATCGAATTTATATTTCCGGAAATGATGCCGGGGCGAAAACGGTCCAGTTCCTGCTGAAAGATCAGGATGTCATCTACAGTATCAACTCAACCGATGCACCGTACGCAATCTTCCTGAAGGAAGGCGACAAAGTAAGCTTTGAAGCTGCGGTGCAAGACGGGGCAAAAGCAGCCACAATCGAACAAATATCCATTGAGGGATTGGATTGAATGATAGAAGCCAGCTTTCATCACGAAAGCTGGCTTTGTTCAAAGAAAAGGGGCGCTGGTATGAGTAAAGAAACAGAAACTCCGGAAATATGGAGAGAAAGATTGAGGCAAGAAGAAGTGAAACAGAATCCAGCTGGCAATGTGAGCGATGCATTCAATAAGAATGAAAATGGCAATCTCGCTGATTTGGTCGGCGGCTTGGGCTGGAAAGTGACAGGAATCAGCCTGATTGTATTGATGGTTTTTACGGCGGCATTATTATTCCTGAAAACTTGAAATATATCTAATTGATGCTGGAAAAGAAGCTGCTTTAAAAAGAGGCTGGCCACATTTCTTCCAGATTGAGCTGATACTTAATGCCGTCGCGCTATAAGAAATGATGCATGATTCATTCACGGCGGATGGTTGCATGATCATCATGATATTGCTGGATGTAAGCATGCAGTTCTTGCTCTTCATAGATATGATGTCTTTTAAGGTGCTGGATCATATAAGCCAGGACCACTGCTCTTTTTTCTGCTATGCTGGCAATTGTGTCAGCTTACCGTCCGAGATGAAAAAGTTTTTGACTGGCTCCAGCTTTTCTTCTGTATTGATCTGGTAGCTTGGATGGATTCTTTCCTTCCCGAGATGGAGGATGCTGGCTGCAAGTTTTTCCAGACGCTGTTCGTCCAAGTGAAAATAGATAGTATTGCCATCCCTGTGCTGAAAGACAATGCCATCCTCCCGCAGCTTTGTCATGTGCTGCGTTATAGTGGGGGTTTTTAAGCCAGGCTTATGTGCGATTGCCTGCCCATGAAGCGGGCCTCGCTTCAATAAGGCAATGATTCGCATTCGTGTGGCATCACCTACAGCTTTATGGAATCGGACTAATTTATCGAGCTGCATCTTTTCATCTCCTTTTTGGTTCAATTACTATCTAATTAGATTGACGTCAAATATATTTTGGTTTCGTTCGTTCCGGTCTTGGGTATAAAAAAGAAAAAAGGAAAGAGGCGGAAACTGTGCGGGCGATGCTCATCATCAATCCTTCCTCGGGGAAGGAAAAGGCAATGCAGTACGAGGAACAAGCAGTGGCGTTACTTGGAAAGCGGCATGAGCAAGTGGTGATAAAGTACACGGAAAAAGAAGGAGATGCGACCGAATTCGCTGCAGCTGCTTGTGATGGTACATATCAGACACTGCTGGCAATGGGCGGTGATGGGACAATCAATGAATGCATCAATGGCTTGGCTGAAAAAAGTCAAAAGCCCGACTTTGCTTTTGTTCCGCTTGGCACTGTGAATGATTTTGCCCGTGCCTTGAACATTCCTCGTAAGCCTGAACAGGCACTGGCTTTACTGGAGGAGTATCATACGAAAGCAGTCGATGTTGGCAAATTGGGAAATAGATATTTTATGAACGTACTTGCTGTGGGGGTGATTGCGGAAGCTGTGTATGATGTCACACCAGAAGAGAAAAGCAAGTATGGTCATTTTGCGTATTTGATGGAGGGGGCCAAGGCGTTCCGTGATAAAACTCCTTTTGGTATTCGAATCCATTCTGATGAAAAAGAAGTCTATGGCGGCAAAGCTTATATGCTGCTGGTTGCGCTGACTAATTCCGTCGCAGGTCTCGAGAAGTTTGCGGATCTGGCGGAAGTGGATGACCATCTATTCCATGTCTTCATTCTGGAGGAGTTATCCATTCCGAAGGCGGTCAAGCTGATACCTGACATCATTAAAGGGAATCTGGCATCCAATGAGCAAGTGGCTTATTTTCAATTAAGTAACATCAGCGTCGCTTCCGATACAGAGCTTGTCGTCAATATCGATGGAGATGAAGGGGAGCCGCTGCCTTTTACAGCCGAAGTCTTGCCGGGGGAAATAAATGTCATCGTACCAAAGGAGGTATGAAAAAACCTCACCTTGTCAAGGTGAGGTTGTCGTAGTTGAGCTTGAAGCATCGAGGGCAGGGAGCTCCAGCTGGTCACGCAATTCCTGTGTGGCATTGGCCAATGACGTTGGATCGGGAAGGAAAGCATAGGCATTATAGCCGGGGACGATTCCGTTGCCGCCTTGCCCTTCCAATTTCAGGCTTTCGATCGTCAAATCATTGTTTACGCCATAGGAAATGAAACTCTTCATCTCATCGAATGTCATATTCGTCGTCATGTTATTGCCGACAGCGTCGAGAAGGCTTGAATATTTAAGGACAGAGCTCATATCCGTCGCTTTATCCATCATCGCTTCGATGATCTGCTGCTGACGATCATTGCGGGCAAAGTCACTATCCTGTTTTCTTGTCCGGGCCAGGGCCAGGGCTTCTTCCCCGTTCAATGTCTGGACACCGGGCTGTAAGTGGATGGCGCCTTTTTCATCCTTGGAGTTCATTTCCTTCAATTCATATGGCACATCGACTGTGATACCGCCCAAAGCTTCGACTACGCTGATGAAAGCCTCGAAATTCACATCGATATAATAATCAACCGGCACTTGAAGGAGTTCTTCCACTGCTTCGGCAGTGGCAGTAGGGCCGCCATTGTATGAACCGTTGATTTTTGTATTGCGTTCCAAATAAGGTACATAGGTGTACGTGTCACGCGGGATGCTCAGCATCTTGATGCTTTTATCATCTTTATTGAAAGTGGCAAGAATCATCGTATCGGATCGTTTGCCGATATTATCCTGTTCCCGTTTGGCACTGGAATCGGATCCGATGAAGAGGACACTGACGCTATCTTTTGCAGGATCTACTGCACTGTCACGCAGCGTGGATTTTTCCCGGCCATCGTCCACGAAGGAATCATCGGCCAAATTCCCGGCTTTTACATAAAGATAACCAGCATATGCTGCCGGAATGAGAATCAAAAGTAAAACAATCAGAAATATATTGCGGATGATGCGCTTCTTGCGGGATTTCTTCCGCTTTTTCCGTGAGCGGCGCATCTCCTTTCTTTCATCATTTGGCATGTATGTGTTTCTCCTTTAATCTGCTAATCTGGAATTTTGTCAAAATATGTTTGGATATCCCCGAATCCTACTATATCATATCATTCGCCAACTGGGGTATCATTCTATATGATGGAGAAAAGAACCAAAAAGAAGCAGGTGATACGAGTGAAGCTGCAAAGCATCGAGGCCGCAGAAGAATTCATCAATGGCAATGGACTTGCAGTCTTGTTCATCTCCTCGCCGGGGTGCAGTGTTTGTGAAGCTTTGCTGCCTCGTATGGAGGAAATGCTGCAAAAGTATCCAAATGTACAGCTTGGATATATCGATGCTGGCGAGGTGCAGGAAGTGACAGGCAGATTCCTGGCATTCGGCGCCCCGACTATTTTGGTATTCGACGAGGGGAAGGAACAGATCAGGGAAGGCAGATTTATCCGGATGGAGGATTTCGAAGCAAAACTGGAGAAGCTCATTTCATTTCACTGACAAATTATTAAGACTTTGTAAAGAAACATACTTTCTGCAACGAAGATGATATGATTTTCGTAAATGGACTAGTTCCTTTCCGGGAGGTAAATCTATGTTCAAAAAATTCATCCGTAAAATAACAGAATCCGGCGGCGGCAGCAGTCATCGCCGTGGCAGAAGATATGACTCCAGCGGCTATCGAGGCCGCCGTTATGATTCCAGCGGCCATCGCGGCAGAAGGCATTATGGCTCGAGCGGCAGCAGTGGATATGGCCGTAATCGCTATGGCGGCAGCAGCCGTTACAAGCGCCGGGGATACGGAAGCAGCAGTTAATCTGCTGCTTCTTTTGCTTTTTCCAGCGCATCGATTGCTTCCGAGGTGGAACGAAATGGTTCCCGGATGCCCAATAACCTTTCAAGAACATGTCTGCATGCATTTGATAAAGTAAGCTCTTCCGTCCATGGAAGGGCTTTTTGATTGGTTTTCTCAAAGGTTGTGTATAGAAGATAAAGCAGAATATCCCCTAAATCGAACAGATCCTGCTCCAGACGATTTTGTTCAGCCGTGGTCCTTGGGCCGCAGAACTGCCTGGCCAGCCCAAAGTCGATCAGCGAGGCATGTCCATCTGCCAGCATGACATTTGGGATACGGATGTCACCGTGGTAAATGCGGCGATCATGCAAATAGGCAGCAATGCTTGCTATATCGATGGTCAGCTCAAGTGCCTCTTTTTCACGATATTGTTTTTTTGTATCGAATATGTGCTGTTCCAGATTCTCGCCAGCAACGAAATCCATGACAAAAAAGTAGCCGTCATCCGTGTGGAAAAAGGAGGAAGAAGCTGGAATGGAAGGATGATCCAATTCTTTTAGCAATTCGTATTCCTGCTGGAACATGCGGAAGTATTTCTTTCGTTTCTGTCGGCTGCGGCGAAGCTGTTTCACGGTACATGTTTGCTGCTGCACGATATCTTCGCAAAGATAAGTCGTTCCGTAGCTGCCGGAGCCGAGTTTGCGGATGACGCGGTATCTTTCGGCAATGGAAGCTCCTTGAGGATATGTTTTATCGACAAGATAGCGGTGCAGCAGGCGAAAAGGTCTGAAAGCGTGATAGAACATGTAAAAACCCCGTTCTTTTTTATTTTCAGTATATAGGCTTGTCTGCGTGTTGCAAAGTCTGTTGTCAGAATATATAATAATATTAAAGTGATATCACTTTAATATAAAAATGTAGGAGTGACGTGTATGAAAGAAAAACAAGCAGCTGCCTTGAATGGGTTCCTAGGTGTACTGATCATCCTCATATGTGCTGGTGCAGGTGTATTCAGTTTGGTGCAGCAGGCGATCATCCCGGCTATCCTGTTGTTCATGGTTGCTGTACTGCTGGTAACCGGCGTCGTCATTGTACCCCCTAATCAAGCCTACGTCGTGACATTCTTCGGGAAGTATGTCGGTACAATCCGAGCCAATGGTTTGTTCCTGACTATTCCACTTACAACCAGACAGCGGATCACATTGCGTATCCGCAACTTCAATTCCAAGACACTTAAAGTGAATGACGTAGAAGGTAATCCGATTGAAATCGCTGCAGTGATTGTGTATCGTGTAATTGATACAGCGAAAGCGGCATTCAACGTGGATGATTACGAAGAATTTGTTGCTATCCAAAGCGAGACTGCCGTCCGGCATATCGCTTCCAACTATCCCTACGATAATTTCACTGAAACGGGCATCTCCCTGCGCGAGAATGGGGATGAAATCACTGGTAAGCTGCAAGCGGAACTGGAAGCACGCCTGAATGAAGCGGGAGTGGAAGTGATGGAAGCACGATTCACTCATTTGGCATATTCAACCGAAATTGCCCAGGCAATGCTGCAGCGCCAGCAGGCTGCTGCGATTATCGCAGCTCGTAAGATGATTGTCCAAGGGGCGGTCGGTATGTCGATGGATGCTGTTGAAGCTTTGAATGATGGCGAACTGGAGCTGGATCCGGAGCGTAAGGCGCAGATGGTGAACAATTTGATGGTGGCCATTGTTTCCGACCGCGGGACACAGCCCGTCGTAAACAATGGATCACTGTATTAAAGCAGGGGTGTTATGGCGAAGAAAAAGAGTTTTCCGTTGCGTATCAACCAGGAAATCTATGATATGGTACAGAAATGGGCAGACGATGACTTTCGCAGTGTGAATGCTCAGATTGAATATTTGCTTCGCGAACAGCTGAAGCAAGCTGGCAGACTGAAGCCGGAAAAAGAAAAATAGAGCAGGAGGCATCATGCTTCCTGCTCTTTCTTTTTTTATGCCATGCTGTTGGCGGGGAGATGCATTGTGAGTTCATGCAGCCCAGACAGCTTTTGAAGATCGAAGTTCCCACCGCTGATGACGATACCGCAATGCTTGGACTGTATACGCTGATGATGGCGCATCAAGGCTGCAAAGGCAGCAGCGCCGGCTCCTTCTGCAAGTGTTTTGTGCCGCTCGAGCAGCTGCAGGATGGCAGCTGCGATATCATGCTCCGAAACAGTGACGACATCATCCACATATTGTTGGATCAATGGCATCGTTACCTTGCCCGGCTCCTTGACGGCAATGCCCTCCGCGATGGTCGTGCAAGTTAAGGATGGTATCAGATGTTTGTGGAATGCATGATAAGTTGCACAGGCTGCCTCCGTCTGCACACCGATTATCCGGATGGAAGGCTTGATTTGCTTGGCGGCAAAAGCGATACCGCTGATGAGCCCGCCGCCTCCGATCGGAACGATGATGCAGTCGAGATTTGGCTGATCTGCCAGCATTTCCACTGCGATTGTACCCTGTCCGGCGATGATATCCACATCATCGAAAGGATGGATGAAGGTGGCTCCTGTTTGCTCCTGCTCTTTTTGGGCGGCGAGTAGCGCTTCCTGGAAGGTTTCGCCTGCCAGCTCGACTTTTGCACCATAGTTCCTTGTTGCTTCCACCTTCGGCTTCGGTGTATGGATCGGCATATAGATTTTAGCTGTGATGCCGCGTTTTGCAGCTGCTAAAGCAACGCCTTGCGCATGGTTGCCTGCAGAAGCCGCGATGACACCTCGTTTAGCGTCATTTTCCTTCATACTGCCGATCTTGAAGCAGGCACCTCGAACTTTGAATGCGCCTGATTTCTGTTCGTTCTCCATCTTCATATAAATGTTCCTGTCCAAGAGCCTGTCAAGCGTCGTGGAGGTCCTGATCGGTGTATGATGTACCAAATCCTTCAAAAAGTCTGCAGCTGCTTGTATTTTTTTCTGACTTAAGCAATCCCCAAAGCCTTCACGCTCCTTCAATTATGTGTCTGTTCAAATTGTGCTATCTGATCGGCATAGGTCAAGGTGATGCCGATCTCGTCCAGTCCATTCAATAGCATATGCTTATTATATGCAGGAATGTCAAAGACTGCCTGGAACCCCAGCCCATCATAGACTTTCTGTTTTTCTAAATCTATCGTGAGGATAAATTTATCCTGTTCTGCCTGTTTGAGCAGGTAGTTTACTTTTTCCTCGGATAGTTTGATGGCCAGTATGCCATTCTTGGTCGTATTATTATAAAAGATATCTGCAAAGCTAGGTGCGATGATCACTTTAAAACCATAATCCAATAGCGCCCAAGGAGCATGTTCGCGGGAAGATCCGCAGCCGAAATTATCACCGGCAATCAAAACGGACGCTCCTTTGTATTTCGGATGATTCAATGTAAAGTCCTGCCGTGGCTGGCCTTTCTCATCAAATCGCCAATTATAGAAAAGAAATTGTCCGAAACCAGATCTCTCTATCCGTTTCAGGAATTGCTTCGGTATGATTTGGTCCGTGTCGACATTGCGCTTTGGAAGCAGGTAGACAAGTCCATTATGTGTATGGATCGGTTCCATTTTCCATCCCTCCTTAGACAGTTGGTGCCGCAATTTGCCGGACATCGACAAATCTTCCTTCGATAGCTGCCGCTGCCGCCATTTCCGGGCTGGCCAAATGGGTGCGGGCACCGGTACCTTGCCGCCCCTCGAAATTCCGGTTCGAAGTCGAAGCGCAGCGCTCGCCTGCCGGCACGACATCATCATTCATTGCCAGGCACATACTGCAGCCTGCATCCCGCCATTCGAAGCCTGCGTCCTTGAAAACCTTATCCAGCCCTTCCTGCTCCGCCTGCATCTTGACAGTGAAGGAACCTGGAACGACCATGGCGCGGACTGCAGGGTGAACCTTTCTTCCCCGGATGACACTTGCTGCCTTGCGCAGATCCGTGATGCGTGAATTTGTACAGGAGCCGATGAAAACATGCTGGATTTCGATGGAAGTCAGCTGCTGGTTCGGCTCCAATCCCATATATGCCAGTGCTTGCTCGACAGCTGCCCGTTCGTCCTCATCCTCGATGAGTGCCGGGTCCGGCACATTTGCCGATATCGGCAGACACATACCTGGGTTCGTCCCCCAAGTCACCTGCGGTTCGATTTCTGATGCATCCAAATGCACCGTATGGTCATAGACTGCACCTTCATCGGTGGCAAGCTGCCGCCATTCGGAAACGGCTGCTTCGAAAGCAGGGCCCTCCGGGGCGTATCTCCTGCCGCGAAGGTATTCGAATGTCGTTTCATCCGGACTTATCAAGCCGGCTCGCGCCCCTGCTTCAATCGACATATTGCAGATTGTCATCCGTTCCTCCATCGACAGGTTCCGAATGGCTTCACCGGTGTATTCGAGTACATAGCCGGTGCCGAATTTGACGCCGAATTTACCGATGATAGCCAAAATCAGATCCTTGGCTGTCACGCCGGTTCCAAGGGTGCCTTCGATGTGCACATTCAGCGTCTTCGGTTTATTTTGCCAAAGTGTCTGGGTCGCAAGGACATGCTCCACTTCACTTGTACCGATGCCAAAGGCCAAGGCACCGAAGGCTCCGTGGGTGGAGGTGTGGCTGTCGCCGCAGACGATTGTTTTGCCAGGCTGTGTAAGTCCGAGCTGCGGGCCGATGACATGCACGATACCTTGATCCGGATGGTCGATATCGGCTAGACGGATGCCGAACTCAGCACAATTGGACCTTAGTGTTTCCATCTGTTTACGCGCAACCTCATCCCGGATCACCGACCTATGTATCGTCGGTACGTTATGATCGACAGTTGCAAATGTCCGCTCCGGCTGCCGCACTTTCCGGCCTGCCAGGCGCAGCCCCTCAAAGGCTTGGGGGGAGGTCACTTCATGCACAAGATGCAAGTCGATATACATGAGGTCCGGCTTATCAGGCTCCTGTACAACGGTGTGTTTTTCCCATATCTTTTCGATGATCGTCTTCGGTTTCTCCATTGTTCTCAAGTCCTTTCCTTACGAACTTACTTTTGCTGTCATCAGCTGATCGATGACAAGGGAGGTCATTTTTTCTGTACCGACGATTGTTTCCGGATTCCCTTGCATATCCTGGGTTCCGTATCCGCTTTCGAGCACTTCATCCACAGCTTTCTCCACGGCCTTTGCTTCTTTTTCCATGCCGAAGGAGTAGCGAAGGAGCATCGCTGCCGAGAGGATGGTGCCAAGCGGATTGGCAATATCCTTACCGGCTATATCCGGAGCGGAGCCATGGACTGGCTCGTAAAGGCCAAGTGTATCCTCCCGTAAGCTGGCTGAAGGGAGGAGGCCGAGTGATCCAGTGAGTACGGATGCTTCATCGCTCAGGATATCGCCGAAAAGGTTTTCGGTGACGATGACATCAAAGTAGGTTGGATTGGTAATGAGTTTCATGGCAGTTGAGTCAACAAGCATATGCTCCACGGTCACTTCGGGATAATCCTTGCTCTTTTCATCGACGATTTCCCGCCATAGCTTGCTGGATTCCAGTACATTCGCCTTGTCGACGGAAGCGAGACGTTTATTCCGAAGCATGGCACTTTGGAAACCGGTTTCGACTATCCGCTCCATCTCATACCTTTCATAATGAAGGGTGTCGACAACCGTCTGCCCTTCGTTGCGGCGTTCGCTCGGGGTCCCGAAATATAGCCCGCCTGTCAGTTCCCTTACAATCAATAAATCGCTTCCTGCGACGATTTCCTGCTTGAGCGGAGAGCTGGCAAGCAGAGAGGGGAAGGTTTTGACAGGACGCAGGTTTGCAAAGAGGCCTAAGCCCTTGCGCAGCTGCAGCAGTCCTTTTTCCGGCCGCAGATGAGGAGGATGCCGGTCCCATTTGGGTCCTCCCACGGCTCCGAGTAAAATGGCATCCGCTCCTTGACAAGCCTGGAGTGTATCTGCAGGCAGCGGTTCCCCGCATGAATCAATGGCAGCGCCGCCGATATTTTTTTCATCGAAAGTAAAAGTGTGGGAGAAAATGTCGGCAACCCGCAGCAGGACAGAAGCAGCTGCCTCTGTCACAGAAGGCCCGATGCCATCTCCCGGTAGCAGTACGATTTTCTTTTGCATGATCAGCACTCTCCAGGTCAGATTAGATTAAAGCTTGCACTTTTCTCAGCGTTGCAGCACGCAAAGCGCGGTTGACACCGTTGACAAAGGCATGGCTGGAAGCTTTCAAGACATCATTTGCCGTGCCGCGGCCGGTATAGTCTTCGCCGTCGACTTGCAATTGAACATGGACTTCGGCAAGCGCATCTTCTCCTTTGCCGACTGAATGGATACGGTAGTCCATCAATGTCACTTCTTCATCGATCAAGGCTGCCAATGTATTGTAAATAGCTTCCACGGTTCCATGCCCCGTGCGTGCGGTCTCCTTGATCCCTTGCTCAGGTGTCTGCAAGGCAATGGTAGCTGTCGGCAAATTTTGCGGTCCCATCGTCACTTGAAGGGCTTTCACTTCATATATCTTCACAGGGTCATGCTTTGTCTGGATGTCCAGTGCGATGGTGAAAAGGTCCTCATCCGTTACTTCTTTCTTTTTATCTGTCAGACGCTTGAAGCGGTCAAAAGCTTCCTGCAGCTGTGTCTCATCAAGCATGAATCCAATTTCTGCGACTCTCGTATTGAACGCATGCCGTCCGGAATGTTTACCGAGTACCAGATTGGTAGCATTCATCCCTACAAGTGCGGGCGTAATGATTTCATACGTTTTGGCATGCTTCAGCATCCCGTCTTGATGGATGCCGGATTCATGGGCGAATGCATGGTCTCCGACAATTGCTTTATTGCCTGGCACTGTCATCCCCGTCAATTTGCTGATCAAGCTGCTCGTTCGTTTGATTTCATGCAGGACGAGGCGGGAGGAGTGCTGATATGCATCTTTCCGGATATGAAGGGCAACCGCTATCTCTTCAAGTGCGGCATTGCCGGCACGTTCGCCGATACCGTTTACCGTGCCTTCGATTTGAGTCGCACCGCTTTCGATTGCTGCTATGCTGTTGGCGACTGCCATTCCCAAATCATCATGGCAATGTGCGGACAGATCTGCTTTTTCTATATTTCGAACGTGTTCCTTCATATAAGCAAACATTTTCCCATACTCGGCCGGGGCAGCATAACCTACAGTGTCAGGCAGATTCACGACTGTGGCACCAGCATCGATGACGGCCTCTGTGACTCGTGCCAAAAAAGGCAGCTCCGATCTGGAGGCATCCTCTGCTGAAAATTGGACGATCGGAAATCGTTTCTTGGCATAAGTGACCATGTCGACAGCCGTCTGCAGTACTTCCTCCGGTGTTTTTTTCAGCTTGTATTCCATATGGATAGGGGAGGTGGCCAAAAATACATGGAGTCGTGGCTGCTCCGCATCCTTCAATGCTTCCCAGGCGATATCGATATCGCTTTTCTTTGCCCGTGCCAATGCCGTGACAGCTGTCGTCTTGATTGTCCGGGCAATTTCCTGGACAGCGAGGAAATCGCCCTCGGAGGAAGCGGGGAAGCCCGCTTCCAATACATCCATTCCGAGGCGTTCCAGCTGACGGGCGATCTCAAGCTTTTCCAGTTTGTTCAGGTTGACTCCTGGAGTCTGTTCACCATCCCGAAGCGTTGTATCAAAAAATTTTATTTGAGCCATGGACAATCACTTCCTCAGCGGATTGTTTTTTCTTTCCTTGTTTGACGAATGGCATCAATTCACGGAGCTCACGGCCGATTGTTTCGATCTGATGGTTTGTTTCCTTCGCATTGATTGCGTTGAATTGCGGGCGGTTGGCTTGGTTTTCCAAGATCCAGCCTTTGGCGAATGTCCCGTCTTGGATATCTTCCAATACTTCTTTCATACGGGCTTTCGTTTCATCATTGACAACCCGCGGTCCCGAAACGAAGTCACCCCACTGTGCTGTATCAGAGATGCTGTAGCGCATGCCCTCCAAACCGTCCTCATACATGAGGTCGACGATCAGTTTCAATTCATGCAGACATTCGAAGTAAGCAACCTCCGGCTGATAGCCAGCCTCTGTCAATGTTTCAAAGCCCGCTTTGACAAGACTGGTAAGCCCGCCGCAAAGGACAGCCTGCTCCCCGAACAAATCTGTTTCGGTTTCTTCCTGGAATGTCGTCTCCAAGATGCCGGCACGGCCTGCTCCGATGCCTTTCGCATAAGCAAGTGCTGTTTCTTTCGCTGTCCCGGTCACGTCTTGGTAGATACCGTATAGGGCAGGTACACCGGCTCCTTCCGTGTAAGTACGGCGAACAAGATGGCCCGGTCCTTTTGGAGCGACCAGGAATACATCCACATCCGATGGAGGTGTGATTTGATTGAAATGAACGTTGAAGCCATGGGCAAATACCAGGGCATTCCCGCTCTCCAGGTTTTGCTCGATGCTTTCCTTATAGATGGCGGGCTGAAGTTCATCCGGTACAAGCATCATGATGATATCCGCGGCTTGAGCTGCCTCCGATGCAGATCGCACATCATGTCCATCCTCGGCTGCCTGATTCCAGGATTTACCTTGACGAACGCCGACCACCACATCGAATCCGCTTTCCTTCAAATTCTGTGCATGGGCATGACCTTGGGAACCATAACCGATCACCGCGATTTTCTTTCCTCTCAAAACCTCTTCTTGAATATCATTGTGATAGATGACTTTTGCCATTGTTCATTCATTCCTCTCCATGTTTAATTGGTTATAAGTGAATACGTGTTTCCATCCGCAGCTTGCGGCTGATGCCCACGCAGGAAGGCCGTGACTCCGGTTCTTGTCAATTCCTTGATACCATATGGACGGACCAGCTCGAGGAAAGCCTCGATCTTATCCGTGTCGCCTGTTACTTGAATGATCATGCTGTCCTTGCTGATATCGACCGCACTTGCACGGAAAGGAGCAATGATGCTTTGGAGCTCATTCCGGCTGGCAGGTGGGCACACGACTTTCACCAGTGCCAGCTCCCGGGCGACAATGGCGTTATCGGTGATATCGGCTACCTTCAGGACGTCAATTTGCTTGTGAAGCTGCTTTGTGAGCTGTTCCAGCTTCTGCATGTCTTCCACTTCGACGACGAATGTCATCCGGCTGACTTGCTCCACTTCTGTCTTGCCGACAGAGATACTATCGATATTGAATTGCCTTTTTTGCATCAGACCGGTTATCCGGTTCAGTACGCCGCTTCTATTCTGGACAGTGGCGGTAATGATTCGCTTCATCGACTCACTCCAATCATTTCATGCAGTCCTTTTCCGGGTGCTATCATCGGGAATACATTTTCCTGCCGCAGTACTCGGCAGTCGATCACGACGGCTTCGTCTGATTGAAGCATGGAGGGGAGAGCTGCAATAAGCTGCTCCTGTGTCTCCAGACGGATACCCTTGATGCTGTAGCTATCCGCCAGCTTGATAAAATCAGGCTGGATATCAAGCAGTGATTCAGAGTATCGCTCTTGATAGAAGAATTCCTGCCATTGCCTTACCATACCAAGGCTTTGGTTATTGACTATCAAGACCTTGACCGGGAGCTTCCTTTCCTGCAGCACGGAAAGCTCCTGCATCGTCATCTGGAATCCGCCATCGCCGACCACGCTGATGACTGTACTGTCGGGACTTGCCAGCTGGGCTCCGATGGCAGCAGGGAAACCGAATCCCATTGTTCCCAGTCCGCCGGATGTCACCCAGCGATTTGGCTGATCGAATCCGTAATATTGCGCTGCCCACATTTGGTGCTGTCCGACGTCCGTCGTGATGATGGCATTTCCTTTTGTTGCCTTGTGGACAGCTTCCATCACCCATTGCGGTATGAGTTCCTGCGCCGGGTTATTGTACCAAAGCGGGAATTCTTCCTTGTATTGCTGCAAATGATCGCGCCAGGACTGAATGTCTGGTATTTCGGCTTCTGCTGCTTGAAGTGCCTGCAGCGCTGCTTTTGCATCCGCCACCACAGGGATGGCCGTAGGGATGATTTTGCCTATTTCCGCCGGATCGATATCGATATGTGCAATCGTTGCCTGCGGGGCAAAATGCTCCAGGTTGCCAGTAAGCCTGTCATCGAATCGGGCACCGATATTGATCAGCAGGTCGCATTCATACAGGGCGCGGTTTGCGGCATATGTCCCATGCATCCCTGCCATGCCGAGAAACTGATCATCGCTGGCCGGAAAGCAACCGAGGCCAAGCAGGGTGGAGGCGACGGGCAGCTGGAACCGTTTGGCAAAGGCATGGATTTCTTCGGATGCCTTGGCATGCAGGATACCTGCCCCTGTTAAAAGAACCGGGCGTTTTGCGTGTACAATCGCTTGGGTAAGCTTTGTGATTTGGTTGCTGTTGGGCTTCGTTGTCGGCTGATAGCCTGGAAGGTGGATGTCACCCACGTCAGCAGAAGAGGCATAAGCCTCACCGGAGATATCTTTCGGGATATCAATCACAACAGGTCCCGGCCGCCCGGTTGTGGCGATATAAAATGCTTCCTTGATGATCCGGGGCATATCCTCCTGCCGTTGGACTTGATAATTATGCTTGGTGATCGGAGTGGTGATGCCAATCACATCCGATTCCTGAAATGCATCGGTACCGATGACGCTCCTGCCGACTTGACCTGTGAATACGACAAGGGGAAGGGAGTCCATCATGGCATCGGCGATTCCGGTGATAAGATTCGTTGCACCAGGTCCTGATGTTGCGATGACGACCCCGGGCTTTCCGGAGACGCGGGCATAACCTTCGGCAGCGTGGATGGCTCCTTGTTCATGTCGGGTCAAGATATGCTGGAACCGTGGTTCTGCCCGATACAAAGCATCATAAATCGGAAGCACGGCCCCTCCCGGATAGCCAAAAATCGTATCGACTCCAGCCGCCTGCAATGCCTCGACGAACAGATCTGCACCTGTTTTGGGAGCTTTGGCTGCAGGCTTTCTTTCCTGTACGGCTTGTGCCTTCACCTTCATGTTTTATCCCTCCAGTAGTTTTTGATATATAAAAAAGCCTTTTTTCTCCATTCAAGCAATTCAGCAAGAAATGGGGAAAAAAGACTTTGCTTTTCTCGGTACCACCCAAGTTCACAGCTCCCTTACGGTAAGCTGCCTCATGGAGCCGATCAATATCAGCTCCGTTTTGATAACAGGTGCCGTACACCTGGCTCAGCCTACTGATTGTTATATTTTCAGCTCAGCGCTCAGGGAGGAGAGATGACGGATTATATTGCCGGGATTCCAGCATCCCCGGCTCTCTGTGAATATAATGCCTCCGTCACTATGGTCCCGTCTTCGTGTTGGTTATATTTTCATCACACCGCCAGTGTTGGCGGATGTAACAAGCTTTGCGTACTTCGCCAGGTAGCCAGATTTGATTTTTGGCTCCGGCTGTTTCCAATTTTGGCGGCGTGTTTCAAGGACAGCTTCATCGACGAGTAATTCAATGCTGCGTGTTTCCAAGTCGATGAGGATAGGATCGCCATTTTCCACGAAAGCGATCGGCCCGCCCTCGGCAGCTTCGGGGGAGATATGACCCACCGAGATACCTCGAGTGGCACCCGAGAAGCGGCCGTCTGTGATGAGGGCAACCTCTTTTGCCAAGCCGCGGCCGGCAATGGCGGAAGTAGGGGAAAGCATCTCCGGCATCCCTGGGCCGCCTTTTGGACCTTCATAGCGTATGACAACGACATGGCCGGCCTGCACAGTCCCATTGGTGATTCCTTCCTGCGCCTCGTCCTGTGAATTAAAGACGATCGCCTCCCCGAGAAATTTCTTGATGGAAGGATCCACAGCCCCGACCTTGATCACACTGCCGTCCGGTGCCAGATTGCCGTACAGGACACTCAGTCCGCCGACAGGGCTATATGGATTATCCAGCGGGCGGATGACCTCTTTATTCAAGATTTCGGAGTCTTCCACATTCTCGGCTATCGTCTTACCGGTAATGGTAATCCGCTCCTTATGAAGAAGTCCGTCGATTTTGCAGAGCTCGTTGATGATTGCGCTGACCCCTCCGGCCAGGTGGACGTCGTGCATGGAATAATCGGATGCAGGACTGATTTTGGATAGGTAAGGAACCTTTTCGGCAATTTTATTGATATCTGCCAGATTGTATTCAATGCCGGCTTCATGAGCGATCGCGATTGTATGGAGGACGGTATTTGTCGACCCGCCCATGGCCATATCCAAGGCAAAAGCATTATCAAAGGTTTCTTTCGTCAAGATATCGCGTGGACGAATATCTTCTTTGACAAGTCGGATCAAATGCCGGGCTGCTTCATAAATCAGCTCATGACGCTCGTCGGATGTAGCGAGCAGTGTCCCATTTCCAGGCACTGTCATGCCGAGCATTTCCATCAAACTGTTCATCGAATTTGCAGTGAACATTCCCGAGCAAGATCCGCAAGTCGGACAAGCCAGTGTTTCGATCGTCGCCAATTCCTGTTCGGTCATTGTACCGTTTTGCACGGCGCCTACGCCTTCAAACATGGACACAAGGCTCAGCGGCTTGCCATCAGGACTAATCCCGGCTTCCATCGGTCCTCCCGAAACAAAGACGGAAGGTACGTTCGTCCTGGCTGCTGCCATCAGCATGCCGGGTGTTATCTTATCGCAATTCGGTATATAGAAGACGCCATCGAACCAGTGCGCTTGTATGACGGTCTCGGCGCTGTCGGCAATGATCTCCCTGCTTGGCAAGCTGTAACGCATGCCGATATGGCCCATGGCAATCCCGTCATCCACTCCGATTGTATTGAATTCGAAAGGAATCCCGCCTGCTTGGCGGATCGCATCTTTTACTACTTCGGCAAATTTGTTCAGATGCATGTGTCCTGGAATGATATCGATGTAAGAGTTGCATACACCAATGAATGGTTTTCCCAAATCTGATGTCTTTACCCCGGTCGCATGAAGCAAACTGCGGTGCGGAGCTCGGTCAATCCCTGTTTTGATCATGTCACTGCGCATGGAATCAAAACACCTCCCAGCTGCAAAAGTTCTCTTTTTCTTTATGTTTTTGAATGCGAAAAACAAATGGATTAAATAATTAGAAAATTCATTTATTTGATTGATTGTCAGTTATCATAACGCCTAACCAAAGCTAGGTCAACAGCTAATTGGATAAATTTTCAGATTCTTTAAATCATTCAAACTAATTGAAAGCGTTACCAATACGCTGGTATTGGGGATTGTTTGTTAGATAATCTGGCAAAAAACTTTTTTATAGCCCTTGCTTTCAACGAAATATCCATTTGGATATATATGGGAATATTTTAGGGATAAAGATCAGACAATGTATCATCCCGGCAAAACGCATTCTCATCGCATCCTAAGCAGGTTGGAAACATATTGATTTGAAGGAGGCATGGGTCGACAGGTTCTTTAGGATGGGATTGATTGTGCCCTGAATTTCAATTGTGACGAAAAATATCGAACACTAAAACTTTTCAGTCAATATGGCGAAGCGTATAATAGAAAAGGTAGTTCAAGGGAGGTATACATATGACAAATAAATATGGAC
This sequence comes from Terribacillus sp. 7520-G, assembly GCF_002271665.1. Classification (NCBI taxonomy): domain Bacteria; kingdom Bacillati; phylum Bacillota; class Bacilli; order Caryophanales; family Bacillaceae; genus Terribacillus; species Terribacillus sp. 7520-G. The sequence continues at coordinate 53,047 of NZ_NQFP01000007.1, forward strand.
AAACATGGAATCTGGATGTGATTTTTCCTGGAGGAAGCAATTCTCCTGCGCTGGCAGAATATGCAGGGAAAGCAGAACAAGCCTTAAGTGAATGGAAGCAGGCTCTTGAATCCTTCCAGGTTCCCGAGCAAGGGGAGGATACGGAGGGCTTGGTGCGTATCCTGAAGAAATGGGAATCATCGGCAAAACACGTATTTGAGGTCGTTGCATTCGTCGAGTGCCTGGTGGCACAGGATGTGACGGATAAGAAAGCAAAGCAATGGTCCGGGAAGAAAGATGAACTGGTGGCGGCTTACAGCGGTACGCTTACCGGTGTCGATAGAGTCATTACACAAGTGCCGCAGCAGACATGGGAGCAGCTGCTTGAGCAGCCTGAATTGATCAATTATGCGTTCATCCTGGATGAGCGCAAAAAAGAGGCAGCACAGAAGCTGGATCCTGAGCAGGAAGTACTGCTCAATGATTTGGCCATTGATGGCTACCATGGCTGGGGAAGCATGTATGACACGATTGTCGGCAGCATCCAAGTACCATTGACAATCGATGGGGAGGAAAAATATTATTCCGTCGGCCAAGCCGCCAATAAACTTGATGCCGCTGACAGGAAAGTCCGTCAGCACGTGTTTTCCAGAATGCAGGAAGCATGGACAGGGAAGGAAGACTTCTTTGCTGAAACGCTCAACCATCTGGCTGGCTTCCGTCTGCAGACATACAAACACCGTAAATGGGACAACGTGCTGAAAGAACCGCTGGCTTATAACCGCATGTCCCAGGAAACTCTGGATGCTATGTGGGAAGCAATCACGGATGAGAAGGATGCCTTCGTAAAATATTTGCAGCGCAAAGCGGAGATTTTAGGCTTGGAAAAACTGAGCTGGTATGATATCGATGCGCCGCTCTCCTCTGCAACGAAACATGTTTCTTATGATGAAGCTGCGGATTTCATCGTCAAGCATTTCCGCACATATAGCAGCCAGATGGCTGATTTCTCACAGCAAGCATTCGAGAAGCGCTGGATCGAAGCGGAAGACCGTAATAGCAAACGTCCTGGCGGCTTCTGTACCAGCTTCCCGGACAAAAAAGAAAGCCGTATCTTCATGACATTCAGCGGAACTGCTTCCAATGTATCGACGCTTGCCCATGAACTGGGCCATGCTTACCATAGCTATGCGATGAACGATGTGGAACAGCTGAATCAGGAGTATGCGATGAACGTAGCAGAGACAGCTTCCACTTTGGCGGAACTGATCGTTTCGGATGCTGCGGTAAAAGAAGCTGAAACGAAGGAAGAAAAAATCGCATTGATCGAGGAAAAAATTCAGCGCAGTATCGCTTTCTTCATGAATATCCATGCCCGATTCCTATTCGAGACAAGATTTTATGAAGAACGCAAAAACGGGCTCGTATCGGCAGCTCGCCTGCGTGAGTTGATGGTGGAAGCTCAGAAAGAAGCTTATAATGATCAGCTTGATGAATATGATCCGACATTCTGGGCGTCCAAATTGCATTTCTACGCAACAGACGTACCATTCTATAATTTCCCGTATACATTCGGTTACTTGTTCAGTACGGGTATCTATGCAAAAGCTGCCGAGAATCCGGCAGACTTTGAACGCTCCTACAATGCTTTGCTGAAGGATACTGGTCGAATGACGGTGGAAGACTTGGCAATGAAGCATTTACAGGAGGATTTGACCCGGAAGGCATTCTGGCTGAAAGCTATAGAGGTATGCAAGCGGGATATCGAGGAATTCTTAAGATTGACTGCAGAGTGATAGTGGGCAGATTGCAGAGGAATTGTTTTTCTCTGCAATCTTTTTGTCTGTAAGATAGAAAAAAGCGGTTCCTCTGCTTAACCAAAGCAGGAAGAACCGCTTTTTCTATTCTGTTAAATTTGAAATCTTTTGGCTGATTTTGAAAATACATAGAAATATCAAGGACAATGATGTAACTGACATATCCAATGCTAGTGAATTTTTTAGAATAGCCATACAGGAGGAGTGTCATCCGGGCTGCAATAACAGCAGGCCGCTATATTTTTTCGATTTGATATTCACGCTCTGTGTCAATTTCAGCAGTTTGCCCCGGAGATTCTTCCGTTCGGATATAATGCCAATCACCGTACCTGGTGACATACTCCCAGCCTGCATCCTGAAAAATCGTCTTGTATTCATGGAGATCATCATCGCGCGTGGCTTTATCATCCAGTCTGTAAATATTAGGAATCAGACTCGATTTTCTCGAAGGTATAGAATATTTTATACCCGGCATTTCTTTGCCATGGCATCCGGCCATCTTTTTCCCTGCCATCATGTCAGACGAAAAAGAGCTTGGGTGTTCTTTTTGCAGTCATAGATCCTCCACCTCGATACTTTCAACCTTTTGCCGACTTATCTCAACCAAGTATTGCAGTCGATTCCACTCGGACTTCACAACCTGTTTTCCCAGTTCGGTAAGTACATAGCTTTTTCTTCGTTCTCCGTCTTCACCGGTTTTAGCGATGATTTTTTGTTTTTCCAATTTACTCAATGCCCCATATAAAGTTCCTGGACCCAATTTCACATCGCCTTTGCTCATCTCTTCTACTTTTTGCATGATGCCATATCCATGAAGAGGGGTGGTGAGGGAAAGCAATATATAGAAAGTTGTATGTGTAAGCGGCAAGTATTGCGTTGGTGAGGCTTTTTTCATTCGGTTACCTCCAATCAGCTGTTTCATGTTTGTCGGATATGCTGTTGCGAGTTCCTATTATAGCATATCAGAAACAGCTCATTTTTTAACAATGGACAGATCAGGGATTGAAAATTGGAGCAAGAAGGATTAATATATCGGAGTGAGATATATCGTTAAACGATATAACGATATGCGATATAAATGACTTCGACTTAAGGAGAGAATCGTTATCAAAATAAATGAGTTATCAGTCAATGGCGGCATGGCACATGGTGATGCTGTCTCCTTTTACGGGAAAAACTATCAATCTCGCGCGACAAGAAATAAAAATGGTGAGATAAGTGTTGAGGTGAAACGGCTTAAATCATTACCGCATTGGTTAAATCATATGCTTCTGATTCCAGGACTCAGAGGTTTCGCCGATACCATCTATGGCTTCTATATGAAGTGGTGGGTAGGCCTTCTATTCCTCCTTGCCCCGATTGCAATGAATTATCGTATTCAGGCAGTATTCGACTTCTTCACTTCTCAATCAGGAGATGCTGAGGCGGGCTTTATTTCCGGAATGCTTATTGGTTTGATCATGATGACAATTATCATCAAAGTGACGCCCGTCAGCAAATATCATGCTGCCGAACATATTGTCCATAACCTGTATCTGCAGGGCCGGCCGCTTCATGCAGAAGAAGGGAAAAAGACCTCCCGCATTCATGAATGGTGCGGGACGGGATGCATGTTTTTACTCATGGCGTACACGGTGATCATGGTATTCATTCCATTTCCATCCTGGCTGAAGATCATGCTGTGGTTTCCTTTCTATGGAGAAGTGATGATGAATGAAAACAAGTACTTCCGATTGCTTGTCATGCCATTCAAATGGATTACATACGCATCTCAATTCCTGACAACATCAAAACCGAAGGAAGAACATATAGAGGTTTCCCTAAAAGCGTTCCAAAGCTTGTTGGAGAAAGAAGAGGAGGCATTGCTGAAATCAAATACAATTGCTTGATGGCAAAACATGCTGTGACGGGGGATTCTGGAAAAAGATGGGCTTCATTTTGAGGAAGTATCCCATCTTTTTTCATGGAGTGGACGATATGATGACAAATGTCAGCTTTCTTCATGACATTCCTTTCTTACTTGCTGCGTTTTGACTTGATATCTTGTTAGCAGGAGGTGGTTTTATGCTGATGCTGCATCATATAGGTAAATCATTTCATGGACAGTCGGTTCTTAGAGATATTACGTTTCGAATGTCGGAGGGAGAGAGCATCCTCTTGCTCGGTGCCAATGGAGCTGGTAAATCCACTTTGATTAAGATCATTTTAAGGATGCTGCAACAAGATCATGGCGAGATGGAATGGTCGGGGACCCGGCCGCGGATTGGTTATGTACCGCAGTCACCCTCCATTATGGGGAATTTGACAATCAGGCAATTTATTTCTTATGTACTTTCCTTGCATGGCAAACGATCACAAATCAGCACTGTTTTGAAAGATGCCGGTTTGGATGAAAAAAGTAAGATGCTGGCAGAAAATTTAAGTACAGGCCAGATGAAGCGGCTGTTGTTCCGATTAGCTATAGCTGCAAAGCCAAAGCTGCTCATCATGGATGAACCGACAGCTGGAATGGATTTGGAAGCCAAGCGTCTGTTTCGCCGGCAATTGTCAGCGATACGTGCTGATGGAATCGGCATATTGGTTACGACGCATATTCCATCGGAAGCAGAAGAGCTTACCGATCGATTGCTGTATCTGGAAAGCGGTGTGATAAGGGTGGATCGGGCCATTGAGGATATCAGGCGGCTTAGGCAGTCGATAAGCTTCCGTACAGATTCCAAGGATGAAAAGCTGTTATTCTCCCTGGGATACACGCTGCGGGACGGGGTATTCCAGAAGCTGACAGATGACGCAGATAAGGAACTGCAATTGCTTATCCAAAGGAATATCCAACTGAAGCAGCTGGAAATCAAAGGCGAGACGCTAAAAAGGTATGTGGAAGGGTTGAATAGGAAGGGGGCTGGCCTATGAAGTCTATTATCCTGACAACGGGCATGGAGTTACAGCGTATGATAAAAGATAGATATTTCCTATTTTTTTCTTTGCTGATGCCCTTCATTTTTTATAGTTTATTTACTTATATGAATAGAGGCGTAACGATCAGCGGAATGGATTTTGATTATTTTTTCCTGATCTCCATGACCTGTTATAGCTTGGTTGTGACTTCTGTGCAAACATTCGGTATCCAGATTATGTATGACCGCAAGCAAACCTGGATGGACTATCTTTTTACACATCCTGTCACAGTCTCACAGTACTTCGTTGCGCGCATCTTTACCCAACTCTTGCTCCATACATTCATTGTCACAGTATTCTTCCTTGCCGTAAATGCCTGGAAGCGATTTGACCGCCCTGTCGGGGAATGGATGATGACAAGTGTCTGGCTGCTGGCTGGCTCGATTCTATTTCTGGCGATTGGTGTCTTGATTGCACAATCCAAGAAAATACAGACAGCATCCGCAATAGCGAATATTGTGGTATTAGGGCTGGCCATTTTGGGAGGGCTTTGGATGCCTCTGGAAACATTCCCGGCATGGGTGCAGATATTCGGGAAGTGGCTGCCCTCCTACCAGTATGCATTTGGTGCATGGAGCATTGCATCCGGTGAGGGTATTGAAATTTCCAATATCATCATTCTGGTTTGTTATTTTTTGGTATGCTTTATAGGAGCAATGTCGCTGCACTACAGACAAAGGAGGTGAGTGTATAGATGAAAAAATTCCGCTTATTTCCGAAAGAGGAAGGCTATATACCGCATCTTTGGCTGCTGTATTTCTATTATTCATGTGTGAATCTATTTTTTCTGGAAGGTTTATGTTTTTGGCTTACTTTGCTTATACTGCTTGCTGTGTTTATCTGCTATCGGGAGATGTATTGGCGGCCTGAAAGAACGTTTGCTGCTTCCATGGTCATGATATTGCTAATCTCTTTTCTCGTTTTCCTCGTATCCGTATCTTATTTTTATATACTTTTATATGCAATGAGCATGTTATATGGAGTGAAGAAGTCATGGCAATTCTGGTCGGGTTATGCGGCAATCAATAGTGTGACAGCAGGCTTGCTGCTTGTAGATAGGATTGGTTTGACGAATCTGAATTGGGGGTATATATTGCCTGGTATTTTGATTGCCTTAATCGCTCCTGCCGCCTGGAAGGCACAGGAGACATGGAATCATAAATGGGAAGCAGTCAACCAGGAGTTATCCGAGGCGAACAATCGAGTAGAAGAATTAATCAAAGAAAGGGAACGGGATCGAATCGCCCGGGATTTGCATGATACAGTCGGGCAGACATTATCCACCATCTCGGTGAAAAGTGATATTTCGAAGAAGTTTGTATATCAGGATCAAGAGCGGGCGGAACAGGAATTACATGATATTCAGCTGCTGGCCAGATCCCTGCTCCGGGAGATGCGGGAAATCGTTAGTGATATGCGGCTGGTATCCTTACAGGAGGAATTGGAGGCAGCTCAATCCAGACTGGAGGAGGCGGGAATCGATTTTGAATTGGAACAGCATTTGCCTCCGATGAAGGATGGTTCGAAGGAAACTCTGCTTGCTTATATTGTCAAAGAAGCTGTCACAAATGTCATCCGTCATAGCCGCGCTACATTCTGTAAGATGCGCCTCATTCCGTCCGGAAGCGAACTCCAATTGGAAGTGGAGGACAACGGGATCTTTGATGGCAGGGAATGGCAAGAAGGAAATGGTGTGGATGGTATAAGGAAAAGAGTGAGGCTGATGAAGGGGAAAGTTCATTTCAAAAAAAGGCAGGATGGTGGATTGCATGTGACAATAAATGTACCGCTGCAAACCGAAGGGGGAACTGGGCATGATTCATATGCTGTTGGCGGATGATCAGAACATGCTTCGGGGTGCGATGGCAACGATGCTAGATTTAGAGGAAGATTTCTTTGTTGCTTGTCAGGCGGCTACCGGCGAGGAGGTTTTGCATGCGCTTCAAACCAAAACATATGATCTGCTGATTCTTGATATCGAGATGCCGAAATATAGCGGATTGGAAGTCGTGAAATGGTTGCGGGAAAATAACCGCCCCGAAAAGGTGCTGATGCTGACGACCTTTTCCACTGCTGCTTATGTCAAGGAAGCTATGAAGATGACCGTCGAGGGGTATCTCCTGAAGGATACGCCGAGTGATCAGCTTGCACATGCGGTAAGGGACATTGCCTATCATGGGCGCACCGTGATAAGTCCCGAGATAACGTATCAATTCGTACAGGGAATGGATACCCCGTTAAGTGAGCGTGAACAGCAAATCCTCCAGCTGGCGGAAAAAGGATACTCCACCAAACAAATAGCTGCAGAACTATTTTTATCGCCGGGTACAATCAGAAACTATTTCTCGGAGCTGATGGATAAGCTGGGTGCCCAGAATCGTTCACAAGCAGTTTACATAGCGAAGGAAAGGGAATACATATAAAAAACACAGCTCCTAAAAAGGAACTGTGTTTTTATGGATCAGTCTCTGGCATCAAGCATGGACTGCAGCTTTTTGGAAACCGCCAGCAGGATGATACCAACTATGATAGCTGCGGCACCGATTACACTGAATATCTCCAGATAACCGAGAGTTGCTGTCAATGCAGCAAGCTGTCCGCCGATGATATTGGCAATACCGGATGCTGCCATCCAGACACCCATCAATAGGGAAGCTATCTTAATAGGCGCTACTTTACTTACCATGGATAGTCCTACCGGAGATAGGCAAAGCTCACCTATAGTATGGAATAGATAAGTAAAGATGATGAATAAAATATTAGCTTTGTGCATTATATCCGTTTCATCACTGCCTGTATACAGTACTGCTGGAACCAGAATCATGAAACCTAATCCCAGGAGAATCATACCGAGGGACATTTTTGTCGTTGTTCGCAAATCTCCGCGTTTTGATTTGCTTAGTTTCAACCAGATTGCGGATATGATCGGAGCAAGGATGACAATGAATAGCGGGTTGACAGATTGGAACCAGGAAACCGGTATCGTATAGCCGCCAATATTCCGATCGATGAAATCCCTTGTATAAAGTGTCAGGGAAGTGCCTGCTTGTTCAAAACCAGCCCAGAAGAAGATAACAAAGACAAATAGAATCAGTACAGCGCCAGTACGTTTCTTTTCTGCTTTTGTCATTTTTGCTGCTGGAACACTTTTCGCGGCGACTTCAGTACGAGCAGGTTTTGTTCCGATATTACCTAAGTAACGTTTACCCAACAAGCTGAAAATCAACTGACCGATGATCATTCCGATGGAAGAAGCCAGGAATGCCCATTTAAAGCCAAAGTGTTCAATACCATCAGCGTCTACAGAGTGGAATAGATCTTCTGCAAGGAAACCAGCGATCAATGGGGAGAAGAATGCCCCCAGGTTGATTCCCATATAGAATATTGTGAAAGCAGCGTCTTTCCGTTTGTCTCTTGGGTCATATAGTTCACCTACATAGGTTGAAATATTCGGTTTGAAGAAACCATTACCGATGATCAAGAAAAGAATCCCGATATATAGACCCAATTGGCTGTTGAATAGAAATATTGTGAAATCTCCGATCGCCATTGTGATACCGCCGATCGTGATTGCTGTACGCAGACCAATATATTTGTCTGTCAGATAGCCGCCGATGATAGGCGTGAAATAAATGACTCCTCCGTATAAACTGTAAATGAAAGCAGCATGCTGTGTGCTCATTCCCAAGCCGCCGCTTATCACTGCGGCAGTCAAGTAAAGCATCAAGACAGAGCGCATTCCATAATAGCTATACCTTTCCCACAATTCCGTGAAGAAGAGAAGATACAATCCCTTTGGATGCTTCTTCCCCTGTGGGATTGTAGCTGGTGTATCCATTTTTAATCCTCCCTTTTTAAAGAACATTGTCCATTATACGTCATAGTTTTTCTCGAATTCAAACAATTTCGTTATATGAAGTAAAAGTAATAAAATTGCTAAAATTAGCACTTGGGTAAAATTTCATATATAGGAAATTTCAATAATAGTTGCTAGCGCTATCATTTTTCTATATAATAGATAGACAACAGAAAACAAATCGGAACCAAAAAGCCTGCAGGGGGAGCCATTCCGGCTGAGATGGACATATGTCCAGACCCTTTGAACCTGTGAGTTAGCACTCGCGTAGGGATGTAGCTTCTTTGATGGGGAAACAATGCGTAAGGGCCATCGGAAGGATCTCCCTGCGGCATTGTTTTTTTGTTGCATTTTTTTAGTAGGGGAGAAGCAATATGCAATCAAGAGGCAAGGTTTTATTTTTAGTGGAGGTGGCAATATTCGCCGCGCTCGCATTCGTACTGGACTTATTTTCATTTAAAGCATGGGCACAGGGAGGCAGTATCTCCTTGCAGATGGTCCCGATATTTTTGATGGCGTTTCGCTGGGGATGGAAAGGAGGACTTGCAACCGGGTTGATTACCGGGCTGCTTCAATTAGTCACCAACCCCTATATCATACATGTTGTCCAAGGTTTTTTGGATTATCCTTTGGCCTTCACTTTAGTTGGTCTGGCAGCTGTGACGGCTGGATCAGCTCGTAAAGCGGCAAAAGATAATAACCGAACCAAGCTTGTTGGATTCCTGATCATTGGAACACTGATTGGAAGTATTGGACGGTTCGCTTCACATTTTGTAGGCGGGATGGTCTTTTTCGGATCAGCAGCCGCTCCCGGGCAGAGTGTATGGGCATATTCACTTATATATAATGGCTCCTACTTGCTGCCGAGCTTCATCGCGAGTATCATAGTCATCCTCATTCTGGTTTTGGCCCAGCCGAAATTCATTTTGCCAAAGAAATGATAAACAGGCACTGTTCATCGGAACAGTGCCTGTTCATTTAAATAAGCAAGCCTTCGACATTTTCCGTTTCGGTGACAATCAAGAAGATTTTCCCTTCATCCAGATCCTCCTCGAAATCCTCGGCTTCTTCTTGGGAAAAGCCGATTTCCTTCAGTTTGGTACGGAGCTCATCCCCAGGTTTACTGAACATGCTCCCGACCGCACTTTTGGCACCCATCTCGGATAGGCCGATTGTATTGGCATCCACTTTGCTGGATACACGCTTTGTTCTGTCGTCATCATGTGACAAGACATAAATATTATCTTTGTTTACACCTTTTGTACTCAGCTGCTGAATGTCTTCCTGAAGCTTTTCGTCGTTTGTATACTCTTTCAGATAGGGTTTCATGTTCATCTCTCCTTTATGTTGATCTTGTATGGAATATCTACCCGCTCAGCAAATACTGAAACAATTTTGGTTTGATCATACGAAATCAGAGATAGAGATGACTTAGGTTATGATTGGTGGGTTGAGAACCGATCGAGGATAGAAATTATGAATCCGTGAAAGCCTAGGGAAGATACGTTTAGTTTCGTATGGTATAGGCAATACAGAACTAATCGATTGTAAAAGGAGAGAGCTGTATGGTGAATAAGACAACAGAAGTTTCAGCAGCAGAGGTGCTGGAGCTCCTGGAAATAGAGGGCGGAGAAAAAGTGATCGTCTTTGGTGCTGGTAACGGGGAGCTGGTTATACCGATTGCCCATAAAACGAAGGATCGTGTGACTGCCCTTGAAGAAGATGAAGCTTTATTGGAGGAATTATCGCTCCGTGCAGAGGAAGAGACACTATCGAATATCGATCGGATGCCGAGCGGAGTGGGCAGACTGAATTTTCCGGATGCATCCTTCCAGCGCGGGCTGGCAGCGTTTGTATTGGACAATACGGATGATCTCGAGTTAGCTGTTCAGGAGATATACAGAATCACCATCGAAAAGGGCATTGTTGTTGCACTTGGTTTCAGCAAGGATCAGAGTGCCGGCTTGCTTACCGATAAATTGTCGAAGGCAGGGTTTGACGTGACGGCAGGGGATCTGAATGAGGAAGTATATTATGTAAAAGCATTCAAAGCATGAGAAAACCGCCGGAAGGGCGGTTTTTCTTGCGCATTGGCACATATATTCTTAGGAAACATCCCCTATCCAATACATACGAAAAGCATTAAGATAGAGAAAAGATATAACTGGTTACATAAAAGGAGTGGGAGCAGTGAAAACATTCAAATTGGTGGAATTAACCTTATATTCAACGGATCAAGGATCGATGGAAGGGAAGGAAATGAAACTATCGGAGGGCTTGATCATCAATAAGGAGGAGGATAACGAATGGGTATTGGAAGCAGTCCTTGGCAAAGAGGATTTGGAGGTCGTACAGACATTATCTGAGGACCGCAAAGTCCTGCTTGCGGAAGTAAGGATCACAAAACCTGAGAATCGGCTGGCCTTGTTTTTGATACAAGTATTGGAGGTCAATGATTTAGGGGATGAAGGAAATGTAATCATGCGGGGCAGACTTGCAAGGGAAGACCGGCTGGATTTGCTTACTGCAATCAAAAAGCTTCGCAAGGATGGGCTGGAAGAGGGAGAAATCCTCTCAAGCGGAATCGGCAGAGCTGAGTAAGCAGTTCTGAAAAAGAGCTATTCTCCTTATACCATACCTGCTATAATAGATTACATTTGAAAGATGCAACGAAGGAGTTCATGTATGCGTACCTATGACCCGCGTTGGCGATGGCTCAACAATATTTCGCCAACAAGACTGATCATTCTTTTTTATTTTACGGCAGTTGTTATTTCTACCTGCTTATTGGCCTTGCCAGTAGCTCATAAAGAAGGAATGGATATCTCCTTCGTGGATGTACTTTTTACATCTGTCAGTGCCATCAGTGTGACTGGGCTTGCCTCTGTTCCCATACAAGAATATTTCAACACGACTGGAATCATACTGATTGCGTTCACGATGCAGCTCGGCGGAATAGGTGTCATGACGCTTGGCACCTTCGTCTGGCTATTGTTCGGAAAGAAAATCGGCTTTAAGGAACGCCGTCTCATCATGGCGGATCAGAACCAAATGTCGTTCCGCGGAGCGGTCAGTCTCATGCGGCAGATCCTGGTCGTTGTTTTATCGATAGAATTGATCGGATTCCTTGTTTTGGGAACCTATTACCTGCAGTATTTCCCTACAGCAGGTGAAGCATATTTTCAAGGGCTATTCGCCTCCATCAGTGCAACGACCAATGGAGGCTTCGATATAACGGGGCAGTCACTCATCCCTTTTCAGCATGATTATTTCGTACAGTTCGTACATATGCTTTTGATCATTCTCGGTGCAATCGGCTTTCCGGTGCTTATCGAGGTGAAGCAGTACATCTTTGCTTCCAAGGAAGAGCGCAGCTTTATTCGTTTTTCCTTATTCACGAAGCTGACAACCATAACTTTCATGGTGCTTATTATTGCTGGTGCAATTATCATAGCATTGCTTGACTCCAGGAATTTCTTTGTCGGGAAATCCTGGCATGAGACTTTGTTTTACTCCCTGTTCCAATCAGTGACCACAAGGAGCGGAGGGCTTGCAACAATGGATATTGCGGACTTGACTGAACAAAATCAGTTGTTCATGTCTGCGCTGATGTTCGTTGGCGCTTCTCCGAGCAGTGCAGGGGGCGGTATCCGGACCACTACCTTGGCATTGGTTGTCATCGCGCTGTACCACTTTGCCAGGGGGAATAAGCAGATCACGGTCCTTCGCCGGGAAATCCACCCGGAAGATTTATTCAAAGCAATCAATGTGACTATTTTCGGGATGATCCTGGTATTCGTATCTGCTGTCATCCTTGCTTCGATCGAACCTTTCTCGCTCACCGAAGTGCTATTCGAAGTATGCAGTGCGTTTGGTACAGTCGGCTTAAGCCTGGGCATCACGGCTGATTTGAGTGATGCAAGCAAGATTGTCCTGATGCTGCTCATGTTCCTGGGGCGTGTGGGTATCCTGACATTCCTGTATTCCCTGCACCGTAATTCCCAAGCAGCCAACTTCCATTATCCAAAGGAACGAATCATCATCGGATAAAAATTGCAAAGACGGCATCCGGAAAGGATGCCGTCTTTTGTTTGGTTATTAGCAGTAGAATGCTGCACCAACAATAATCAACAAGATGAAAAGTACGACGATCAAAGCAAAGCCGTTGCCACCGCCGTAGCCGCCGACATTACCGCCTTCATAACCGCAACCTCCGCCGAAACCGCCGAAGCCACCGTATCCGTAACCCATTCTGTTTCACCTCCTAAAGCTTACACCTTACTATATGGTGCAGCTGAGGAAGGCGTATGGTCGTTTGCCCATTTTTCAATATGATTTCCTTAAGTGCTGAATGGGGCCGGACTGTGACAAATGACTGGCTGGCCTAAGAAAATGGAAGTGATTTGCTTCGCCAGCTATTGACGAATGATAGGAGAGAAGGAGGATGTCTGTCGAGTATATATGTAAAAAGTGTGAAAAGTGGTTGATAAACTTTACTTTCATTCGATCTTTTGGCATGATAAGTAATGGAAAAGATTTGTAACTATAGAAGGAATAATGGTGATCAAATTGATATTGCCTGAACACGCCAGATATTGCCTGCAGCACTCCAATAAACTAATCAATTTAAATAGGCTGACGCAGCAGATTGAAGTACTGCGTGAGCAGATGGCAGAAGTAGCATTCGAAAAAGGGTTCACAAGCAGTGAATCGATAGCGAAAAGCCAGGAATTGGACAAGCTGCTGAATCTATATGAAGCAAAAAGAAAGATATAAAAAGGACAGGTGCCAAAAAGACCTGTCCTTTTTATTATGCCAATGCATTGGAATCGAGGAAGCGTTCCAGCCTGTCCATTCCTTCCTCTAGCTGCTCCATACTGTATGCATACGATAACCGCATATATCCTTCCCCATATTCAGAAAATGCATCTCCAGGCACGATTGCAAGTCCAGCCTGTTCAACCAGTGCCAATCCCAGCTCCAATGATGTCATCTTCTTGATTGGGAACTTCGGAAATATATAGAACGCTCCGTTTGGTTTCTCTACAGCAAGCCCCATCTTCGAAAGTCGCTCCAGACAATAATCCCTGCGTACGCGGTAGGCTTCACGCATTTCGACGGGATCTTCCAAACCGTTCGTAAGTGCTTCGATTGCAGCGTACTGGCTGATGGAGGTGGCACAAGTAGCATTATATTGATGTACTTTGAGCATATGGTCGCTCAGCCATGCAGGTGCCAATGTAAAGCCTATTCGCCAGCCGGTCATCGAATGGGATTTGCTCAGACCGTTAATGATTATCGTCTTGTCCCTTACCTGCGGGAAGCGGGCAATCGAGACGTGGGCTTCATCATAGGTCAGCTCGCTGTATATTTCATCCGATAGGATGAAAATATCCTTTTCAGCAAGAAAGTCTGCCATCACCTTCAACTCATCATAGGTAAGTGTGACACCTGTCGGATTGGAAGGGTATGGCAGGATGATGCATTTTGTCTTCGGCGTAATATATTGCTCCAAGATGGATTGTGTCAGCTTGAATCCATTGGAAGAGGTATCTGCCAGAACGGGGATGCCGCCTGCCAGTGAGATGAGCGGTTCGTAGCCTGGATAGACTGGACCAGGTAAAATCACTTCATCACCAGGCTCAAGGATGGTGCGCAATGTGATATCGATTGCTTGCGATGCTCCGACAGTGACGATGATTTCATCCTCTGCCCGATAGGCGGGGGCATATTTCGAATAAAAATCACTGATGGCACTCCGCAAGGTCATCAGCCCTGCATTCGGTGTGTATGTTGTCTGATTTGACTGAATCGCTTCGATCCCGGCTTCTTTGACATGAAGCGGAGTCGGGAAGTCGGGCTGGCCGATCGTCAGACTGATCATATCTTTTTTATCTGCCACCAAGTTGTAAAAACGGCGAATGCCGGAAATCTGTATGTTTTTAACATGCGAATTGATAAGCTGTTCCATATTATGTACCTCCATTTACATATTTTCTTAACATAATGTTCAAACAATTTTGATTATAACGTGATAGTATTGGGAATAGCTAAAGGAAAATATTTAGGAGGCTAATGCAAATGAGACCCCGTAAGCTTTCTTTAGAGGAATTGATCACGCAAAACAAAAATGAGTTATTGCAGGATGACCAGGCGATGCTTCGGATCGAAGAATCCTTGGATGATAAGTACGGCATCCAGTCTGATCATTTGGAATGACCATTGATACATTATACCATAGTGCAAGATTACAAGGAATCCCGTCAAGGCGGGGTTCCTTTTCTGTTTAAATCGATGAATTTTAGCAGAAACTGATAAGGGAGGGATGACAATGATGATTGTACCGGTGATGGGGCTGTTGGCTGTATTGTCCATATTTGCAGTGATTTTCTTTTGTATTCGCTGGCTGGTTAATAAGCAATGGTATTCGATTTTGGCTGTAATCACAGTACATGTCCTATTGGTGTATTTGTCTGGGTTTGACTGGCTGTGGTGGGAGTCTTCAAAAAACAAGGTCCTTTTGGTGATGACGTTGATTTGCAGCATGCTCATTTTCGTTAAATTAAGTGTATTCGTAGGTAATAAAAAGAAAAAGCGTACAGTTTAGGGTCAGTCCCTTAGCTGCGCCGCTTTTTCTTGTCGGGCCAGGTGAACTGACCGAGTGAGGATGGCGTATAGAATGCCGATCTTTTAATGGATGGCTGCTGTTTTGTCCTGGTATCCTGCTGCGGTAAATCCAAATAGCCGGAAAGGATCCGCTTTGCCTGGGATAGGGATAGATTCGGCTTCGGATTCCGAAAAGTCTTGTCCAATTCTCCCAGATGCGGGAGTATCTTGAAATCTTCCTTTGCAGCTGGGATATGAAAGTAATAGTCTGCTATTTGTACCAGCACGGTGGAGTGCTGTCTGCTGAGTTTTGGGTGTTCAGAGAAATGCAAACCGATTTTTTTTGCTTTGTTCTGCTCCAGCAGCTTTGCTACAGCTTGTTTTTTCAGTTGATACAAGTGGCTTGGATCAGGAGCTGTCTTCGCGTGCCGATTCACAACGAACAACGCTTTTGCGATATCCTCTAATGTCCAGTTCACTTTCATTCGAGTAACCTCCTAGTGCAGGAATAGACCCTATCGGAGAATGGTACTATCGTACAAAAAAGAAGTACGATTGGCAAGCTCTTTTTTAGTTGATTTCCACATCTTTCGGTCCGTGCTGCAAGGAAATGACGGATATTTCCGGCGGGCAGGCGAAACGGATGGGCATTCTTGTCGTACCGACCCCTCTCGAGACGAAAACATGCAGGGGCCTGGAGCCGACTTCATAATAGCTGTCCACGTAGCGCCTGCCATAAGGAGGGACAATCACTTCCCCGTAAAACGGAATCCGGACCTGGCCGCCATGTGAGTGGCCTGACAGCTGGACATCCACTGGCAGATGTTTTACGTTCTCGGCCAAATCTGGTTCATGCGCCAATAATATAGTAAAAGAATCTTCATCGCTATGCTTGGTGGCAGCATGCAAATTCGGTGAACTGCGTATGATATCATCAATGCCAGCCAGCACGATATGCTCCTGTTCGCGCTTCAATAATGCAGCGGTATTATGCAGGGGGGTGAATCCTCCGGCTTTCATATATTTCGCAACGATTGCATCGCTTTCGTCGCGGTAATCATGATTCCCAAATATCCAAAACTTCCCTAATGGAGCTTGGAGTGCAGTCAGGCAATCGACGATTTCCTGCTTCCATTTCAGCCGAATGGGCCGATCGGCAAAATCACCGGTGAACACAATGACGTCTGCCTGCTGAGCCTGTATATGACGCACTAAGCGTCTGAGTTTTCTGATGGAGTAATGATAACCTAAATGCAGATCACTGAACTGGACGATCTTCAGTCCGTGAAAGGCCTTGGGGAGCCGTTCACTGGTCAGTGTATATGATTTCGTCACCAGTTTGGCCGGCTCGATATACCGTGCATATGTATACCCGATGCCGGCCCCGGCTAAAATCGTCCCTGCTGCTGCTGAAATCCAAGTCTTCTTCATGAATGCACCTTCTTTTTCGTAATAAAGGCACTCTTCCCCTATACAATGGGGAGAATGCCTTTTTTTCATTAGATGAGGAATAGGATGGCGAAGAAATGAAACGCCGATCCCGCCAGTACGAATAGATGCCAAACCGCATGATGGTATGGAATCCTGCGCCAAACATAGAACACAGCGCCTATTGTATAGAAAAGGCCGCCGATGATAAGATACAGGATTGTCTGCTGCGGCAAAACTGCCAGCATCTGTTCCCATACCAAAACGATCATCCAGCCCATCAAGACATAAAAGACTGTCGACATGATCAGGAATTTTTTCACGAAGAAAATCTTGAAGATGATTCCCGCAAGAGCGATTCCCCAAACAATGCCAAAGATCGTCCATCCAAGCGAGCCTCTGAGGCTGATCAGCAATAAGGGTGTATAGGTACCTGCTATGAAGAGGTAGATGGCTGCGTGATCGAAAATCTGGAAAACATCCTTCACTTTCCCCTCGGGCAATGCATGGACGATTGTCGAAGAGAGATACATAAGCAGCATTGTCGTCCCATAGATCGCTACGGAGACAATGACCCAGGGATCTTTCGTGAAGCTTGCCAAGGCGAGCGCAACAGCAAGCGCCGCGATACTGAGCAATGCACCGAAGCCATGGGTGATGGAGTGGGCTGCTTCTTCTTTTTTCGTGAACATGTAAGTTTCCAATTAATTACCTCATTTCTGCTTTGTTTCAGTATACTGCTTTTTCTAGCTTTACACCATAAAAACGGAGTCAATCCTGGAAATATTTTATGGTGCAGATGCCCAAATGTGACAGCTTGCGGACATTGTCGAAATTGGTAGCCTATAGCGGTATATGGTAAACTGGAAAAGGTGATTGACCTCCTTCTACTGCCGCTGACAAAAGGAGAGATCGAATGGCAAAATTAGAGTTGCAGGAACTCACCGGAATGACGGTGGAGGACTTGATGATCGAGTCTGAAAAAGTCGCTCATGTCCAAACGAATAACCCGCTGGAGCACGCTTTGCTTGTGCTGGTCAAATCAGGTTATTCTGTCATTCCCGTACTTGATCATACGTACAGGTTGAAAGGCATGATTTCAAAGACAGCAATCCTGAATGAAGTACTCGGCATGGAAAGGTTCGAAATGGAGAAGCTATCCGATCTGAAGGTGTCGGAAACGATGCTGACGGATGTGCCGGTGTTGAAGAAATCCGATAGCTTCCTGACAGCACTGAAGGCTGTCGTGAATCAAGCTTTCCTATGCGTGCTCGATGATGAGGGATATTTCGAAGGTATCCTGACTCGGCGGGCGATCCTCAAAAAGATGAACAGGTACTTGCATGAACAAGTGCATTATCATCCGGCCGCCGATAAGACCAATGTCTGAGCATATAAGTACAGGCAGCAGGAAAGCATGTCCGAAAATGCTTGTTGATTAGTAAAAGTTTTGATAAAGTAATCCCATACGTTGTTACATAGGAGGCAATAACCGTGAAAATGATGGACGCAAATGAAATCATCTCTTTCATTTCGAATAGTAAAAAATCTACACCAGTCAAAGTATACGTCAAAGGAAGTGGCCTGGACACGCTGACTTACCCAGAGAGTGTAAAAGCTTTCCCTGAAGCGAACACAGCAGTTCTATTCGGCGAATGGAGCGAATTGGAAGGCTTTTTGAAAGATACTGCAGCAATCGAGGATTATGTCATCGAGAATGACCGCCGTAATTCTGCGATTCCGCTCTTGGATATGAAAGGAGTCAATGCCCGCATCGAGCCAGGCGCAGTCATCCGTGATCAAGTTGAAATCGGTGATGGCGCAGTCATCATGATGGGTGCTTCCATCAATATCGGCTCTGTCATCGGTGAAGGTACGATGATCGATATGAACGTCGTAATGGGCGGTCGTGCGACTGTTGGCAAGAACTGCCACATCGGTGCCGGAACTGTCTTGGCGGGTGTCATCGAGCCGCCATCCGCTAAACCAGTCGTAATCGAGGATGATGTTGTCATCGGTGCGAATGTTGTAGTATTGGAAGGCGTCACAGTAGGTAAAGGAGCAATCGTCGCCGCTGGCGCGATTGTAACGGAAGATGTAGCTCCAAACACACTCGTTGGCGGAACACCAGCACGTGTACTGAAAGAAATCGATGACCAGACAAAATCCAAGACAGAGATTCGTCAGGAACTTCGTAAATTGAACTAAAAGGAAAAGGAGCAGCTGCTGCTCCTTTTTTTATTATCAGATAAAAGCAGGTGATTGTATGGAAGATATATTGATCAAAATCAGGCGGGATTTGCATCGCATACCAGAGCTAGGCTTCCAGGAAGAAAAAACGCAGGCCTATTTGCTG
Source organism: Terribacillus sp. 7520-G (assembly GCF_002271665.1). Lineage (NCBI taxonomy): Bacteria > Bacillati > Bacillota > Bacilli > Caryophanales > Bacillaceae > Terribacillus > Terribacillus sp. 7520-G. Next base: position 72,044 of record NZ_NQFP01000007.1, read on the forward strand.
GAATATATCCGCAATCTCCCGCAAGAGCACTTGGATATCAAATTGTGGCGGACTGGCATCATCGTCAGGGTTGCTGGTTCAGTCGGCTCAAAAACGATTGCCTACAGGACCGATATCGATGGATTGCCGATCACGGAAGCCACTGGATTGCCATATGAGTCAGAGCATAAAGGTCGTATGCATGCCTGCGGTCATGATTTGCATATGACCATCGCTTTAGGTGCATTGACGGCTTGTGCCAAGGACCAGCCTGCACAAAACATCGTTTTCATTTTCCAGCCTGCAGAGGAAGGGCCGGGTGGTGCTTTGCCTCTTATGCAGAGCGGTATTTTAAAAGAATGGTGGCCGGATGAAATATTCGCGCTCCATATCGCCCCTGAGCTGCCTGTCGGTACGGTTTCCTCCAGGGCAGGCTTATTGTTCGCCAATACGAGTGAGCTGTTCATCGATTTCAAGGGCAAAGGCGGACATGCTGCATATCCGCATTTGACACGGGATATGGTCGTGGCAGCCAGTACCTTTGTAACGAATATACAAGGAATCGTCGCCCGGAACTTGGACCCGCTGCAAAGTGCCGTCATCACGATCGGGAAGATGGAAAGCGGCTTCGTTCAAAATACGATTGCAGAAACTGCTCGCTTGGAGGGGACGATCCGGACGATGGATCCCGGCGCCATTGCTTTGATCAAACAGCATATCGAGCAGCAGGCAAGGGGATTTGAAATCAGCCATGATTGTGAAATCAGCATCGATTACGGATCCAATTATTATCAAGTTTTCAATGACAGCGACAAGGTCGAAGCATTCCGAAATGCATTGGATAAGACATCTTTGACATTTAAAGAAGCCTCTCCTGCAATGACTGGAGAAGACTTCGGCTATATGCTGAAGGAAATACCGGGATTTATGTTCTGGTTAGGGGTAGACTCGCCGTATGGTCTGCATCACAGCAAGCTGCAGCCGGATGAACAGGCACTATCTTACGGAGTCGAAGCGGTTTCTGCTTATATCGATCAAGCATGATAAAAGGCGCAAAGCTTATTGCTTTGCGCCTTCTGCTGTCCGCTGAAGAAAAACTTGATGTGGATAAGGGATCTCGATGCCTTCTCTGTCGAAGGCCTCCTTGATTGCTTTCTTCATATCACGTTCTGCCCCGTACTGTTCATTATTGGCGGTATGACCGATGATCCGCAAGGTGACCTCCGAAGCTCCCAGTGCTTCGACGCCGATGACATCAGGTCCTTCTCGGAAGCGTTCGTCTTCCTTGAATGTGTCACATATTTCCTGCAGGACGCTCAGTGCGTGATCGATGTCATCTTCATAGCTGATGCCGATATCGACCATCGCCCGCATATTGCCGCGGGAGTGGTTGCTGATGCCGTTGATATTTCGGTTCGGGATGAAATTCAGTGTGCCATCGAAGCTGCGCACCTGTGTCGTCCGCAAACCTACTTCCTCCACCACACCGTTGTATCCAGACGTCGTTACAACATCGCCGACTTCGATTTGACGCTCCAGAAGGATGAAGAATCCAGTCACAATATCACTTACCAGACCTTGGGCACCGAATCCGATGGCAAGACCGATGATACCTGCACCTGCAATCAGCGGGCCGATCTGGATATGGAAGGTACCGAAAACTATGACAATCAAAAGGAATATCAAGGTGTACCCGTATGTATTGATCAGCAGCTTCTCGAGCGTTTTCATTCTGCTTGTCGAAATGCGCTGTTTGCTGCTTGCTTTACTCAAGCTGGAGCTGATCAGTTTTTTCCCGATGGCTCGAAGGATGAAGTACCCGATGATGATCAACAGCAGCTGCAGGCCGATTGATATGGTTTTTTCAATCAAGCCATCATAGTTTAATTGTAGTCCGTCTGTCAGAAAGTTCATAGCCTGTCTCCTTTTTTGAATTGTTGCTCATAGGATGATACCCTCATGGATCGTTGATGAAACGTCCTGTAACAAATGACGCGGTTAAGCATATAGTGACACAGTATAAAAGGAGGGGAAAGCCCGTGATCGGCAGTGTTGCACCGCAGTTTGAGCTGCCAGCTGTCTTGCCTGATGGAAAAACGGCTGTAGTCAGCATGAAGCAAAGCGTTGATGCGAAGAAATGGCTGGTGCTCTTTTTTTATCCTCGTGATTTCAGTACAGTATGTCCCACTGAATTGAATGACTTAGCAGATCGGATCGATGAAGTGCGGGAATTGGATGCCGAGGTAGTTGCAATTTCCACTGATAGTATCCAATCCCATGCTGATTGGCAGCAAGTACCGCGCGAGCATAATGGGATCCAGCACATCAGTTTTCCGCTGGCCTCTGATTTCACAGGTGACGTATCCCAAGCCTACGGTGTACTGGATGGCCAAAGCTATACATCTATGCGATCCACCATAATCGTAAATCCTCAGGGTGAAATTTGTTATTATTTGATGCATGCCGATTTGGTGGGGCGGGATACATCTGAGCTGCTGCGCGTCTTGGAAGCATTGCAGACTGGAGAAGCTTGCGGCGTAAATTGGCAGCCGGGTGATGAGCTGCTATCGAAGGAGGATGTCTCATCGTGATACCTCAATTACCGGATATGATCGACCAGCAGGCGGCAAATTGGCTTTATCCGCCAGATGCAAAAGCCGGAGGACGTCCGCTCATCGTTTATTTTTGGTCTGTAAGCTGTGCTGTATGTAAGGAGAAACTTCCTCTGTTCCTGGAGTTTGCAGAATATGAAGGCCGATTCTTCGATATCTTATTGGTCCATGTTCCTCGCTCGGCAGCGGATCTGGATAAGCAATTGATCGACGATTATGTGTTTGAAAATAGGATCGGGCTTCCTGTCTATCTCGATCAAAGACACCAAATGAAGAATATATTCAGGGTCCAGAAGCTGCCTAGCATCGTTTTACTGGACAGGAATGGCAGGATCCGTCATAAACAATCCGGCGGAAACCTCACGACATTGCTCTTCAATCAGCTTGATGGATTAAAATACAGCTAGCATGCTTCCTGCACATACATGATTCATGATAAGCTTGCTCTATCAGATAGTAAAGGATGATCGATATGAGCAAGCTGCTATACAGGGAAGACGCATTCTGCAAAGCTTGGCAGACAGAAATAGACGATACATATGAAAAGGATGGGCTTTATTTTGTTTCCCTGAAGGAAACAGCATTTTATCCAGGAGGCGGGGGACAGCCCGCTGATCAAGGGACAATTGCTGGATTGGAAGTAAAAACGGTGGAAAGCAAAGATGGTGTACCGTATTACGGACTGGAAACAAGACCAGAAGGTATGGTCGACTGCAGCATTGATTGGGAGCACCGATTCGATTTGATGCAGCAGCATACTGGACAGCATCTGCTTTCTGCTGCTTTTCGTCTGGTATCCGGAAGAGGGACGGTTGGATTTCACCTTGGGAAAGAGGATGTCACAATCGACTTGCCGGGCGATAGGCTGACGGAGGATGAACTGGCCTCTGTCGAACAGAAGGTCAATGAGCTTATTTATGATGATCGGAAGATATCAAATTATTATGTGACTGCCGCTGAGCTCGCCGAGTTGCCCGTCGTCAAGCAGCCGACCGTCACGGAAGATGTAAGAATCGTTGAAATAGATGGAGTGGAATACAACCCTTGCGGCGGAACGCATGTTGCCTCCACTGGTCAAATCGGAATGATCAAAATCCTTAAAACAGAGAAGCAAAAGCAAGGGCAGCGTATCTATTTCCAATGCGGGAAGCGTGCTTTGGAAACCACCAGGGAGATGTTCGCCATCATGGATCAAGTCGCCGCGCAATTCCAGACGGGCAGCAAGGATGTCCTGACACGGATCAAGAAGCAATCAACGGATCTCCAATCAGCTGTCAAAAAGGCAGAAGAGCTGGAAAGACAGCTGGAAGTATTGGAGTTGCGCGAGCTTGCTCAAACGGAAACGAGCGTGATTGCCCGTTCCTATCAAGGGAAAAATGTCAAAGCACTGCAGCGCATGGCAGTCACGCTGCTGGAGGCTGGCAAGCAATTTGTCATCCTCTCGGACCTTGATGAACAGAAGCTGGTCGTATCCCATGAACTTGAAGGTTTCCACTGCGGGAATTTGTTCCGTGAGTCCCTGCCCGAATTTGGAGGGAAGGGCGGCGGCAGCGCCCAGACTGCCCAAGCGAGCTTTCAAAAAAGAGAGGATATGGAACGCTATATACACTTCCTGCAGGAGCATTACCAAAGCATCGTATAAACGATGCTTTTTTCTATGTGATGAATTCAAACTTTTTTAAATTATCGTTAATTTCCCTCTGGTAAATTAGTTCGGAACCCGATATATTAGAACATGCGACTATCCGTGGAGGGGGAAAGGTTTTGGATATATTCAAGAAATTGAAGGAGTTTTATTGGCCTTATCGACGCAACTTCTACTTATCGCTTTTATTCATTGCAGTGGTGACGGCCATTACGGTCGTCTATCCGATCATTTTGCAGATCACGATCGATGATGTTGTCCTTGGGAATCAGTACGGGCTTATTCCGATCATCTCGGCTGGATTCCTCCTATTGATGCTTTTAAAGGGTGCAGCGAATTTCCTTCAGCAATATCTTGGGGATTTATTCGGGGTTCAGACCGTATTCAAGATGAGAAACAGCCTGTACCAGAAATTGCAGCGCCTGAGCTTCACGTATTATGATAATGCGCGCACAGGCGATTTGATGTCCCGATTGACCGCGGATGTCGAAGGAATCCGTTTTTTCCTCTCTGCAGGAATAGGCCAATTCCTGCGGGTTGTATTGCTGATTGTGATCAGTCTGGCTGTCATGTTCGCATACTCCGTACCGCTTGCGCTTGTCACGATGGTTTCCATGCCCTTTCTTGCTGTTGTGGTCTATCGCTTCGATAAGCGTGTCCATCCTGCTTTCCGCAATATCAGGACATCACTCGGTGTACTCAATACGCGTGTGCAGGAAAATATCAGCGGGATGAATACAGTCAAATCTTTAGCCAGAGAAGAATTCGAAATTGACCGTTTTACTGCTGACAATTCCACTTACCGAGATAACTACATTTTCACTTCAAAAGTATGGGCGAAGTTTTTCCCGCTCATGGAGCTGATCGGAAATATTTGCATGGTCCTCCTCATTTCCTATGGAGGGTATCTGGTCATTTCCGGAAAGCTGGAGCTAGGTGCGCTCGTTGCTTTCTTCAGCCTTGTTTCCTATATACTAGGGCCGCTTGCGAACCTTGGTTTCATCATCAATATGTTTTCCCAGGCCAAAGCTTCCGGAGAAAGGCTGCTGGAAATCCTGGAGGCAAAGGAAGATATCGGACAGCTGGAGCACCCGATCGGCATAAAGCGAATCAGCGGTCACGTAACGTTTGATCAAGTTACCCTCCAATATGTGAAGGATGACGATATGGCTTTGAAGAATATCAGTTTCGATGCCCCTCCAGGGAAAATCATCGGGCTTGTCGGAGGGACTGGTTCGGGTAAGACGAGTATCACACAGCTGATCACCCGTTTTTATGAACCTACTGCAGGGAGTGTCCATATAGATGGAAGGCCTGTGCAAGATTATGATTTAAGGATTCTGAGGCAGCACATCGGCTTCGTCCTGCAGGAGGCATTCCTCTTTTCGACGACAATCAAAGAGAATATTGCATATGGGAATCCTGATGGAGTCAGTTTCGAGCAAATCGTTGATGCAGCCAAGCGTGCACAAGCACATGATTTCATCATGGAGCTGCCTGATCAATACGATACGATGCTTGGCGAACGCGGAATGGGCCTGTCCGGAGGGCAGAAGCAGAGAATAGCGATTGCCAGGGCGCTGCTGATCGATCCGAGCATCCTGATTTTGGATGACGCTACAAGTGCTGTCGATATGCAGACGGAAGTGAAGATTCAGCAGGCATTGAAAGAAGTGATGAAAAATCGCACAACCTTTATCATTGCCCATCGTATATCGTCTGTAAAGCATGCAGATGAAATCCTTGTGCTTGATGATGGCGAGATCGCCGAACGGGGAACCCATGAGTTTCTGCTGCAAAATGGCGGCTTATACCAGCGTATCTACGAAATCCAGTATCAAGATCAAAACGCGATCATGCGATCGGCACAGTAAGGAGGAAGCCCATGGAAAATCTGCAATACAAAAAGCAACGCCATACGAATAGATTTCATTATTCCCAGGACCAAGTGATGGAAAAGCCGTTCGACTGGGGACAAATCAGAAGGCTGCTCGGGTTTATGAAGCCCTACAGCAGGAAGCTGCTGCCGGGGTCGATCGCTGCGATGCTGCTGTCTACGATCATCAGGCTGATCATACCGATTTTGATCGGTAAGGTGGCGATTGATATGGCCATAGCATCCGGGGACACGCAATTCCTCATTTATTTGGTAGCGGGGATCGGCGCTTTATATGTGCTGAACTATGTGGCAAATATACTGCGGATCAAATGGGTCAACGTCCTTGGACAGCATGTTATTTATGATCTGCGGAAGACGCTTTTCCGTCATATCCAGCATCTGTCGCATCGCTTTTTTGATACGCGGTCCGCTGGTTCGATTCTTGTACGGATACTTAATGATATCAACTCCTTGCAGGAGCTTTTCACGAATGGAATCATCAATCTGCTGACTGATTCCATCATGCTGATCGGCATCATCGGGATATTGTTCTTCTTAAGTCCAAAATTGGCCATTGCAGTACTGGTCATCCTGCCGCTCATGTTCTTCATTTCCACAAAGCTGCGGCAAAGCATCAGGCGTTCCTGGCAGCAGGTCAGGATGCAGAAATCCCGCATGAATTCACATCTGAATGAAGCCATCCAGGGGATCCGTGTGACGCAGTCTTACGCCCAGGAGCCGGAGAACACGGATTATTTCGAAGCGTTGAATCGGGATAACTTCGAAAGTGAGCGGATCGCCACCAAAAAGAGTGCGTATTTCGGTCCGTTCGTAGAGATGAGTAATGCAATCGGGACAGTCATTCTCATTGCCTATGGTGCACATTTGATTTTAACGAATCAAATCGAGATCGGGACATTCGTTACCTTCGCCTTCTTCTTGGGCATGTTTTGGGAACCGATTTCGCGATTGGGGCAGATTTATAATCAGCTGCTCGTCGCGATGGCTTCCTCGGAGCGTATCTTCGAGTTCCTGGATGAAGAACCGAATGTGGAAACTCGAGAGGATGCAAAGGCATTGCCGGACATGGAAGGTGATATCCGCTTTGAAGAGGTTGTGTTCGCTTATGATAAGGATCGGATTGCGCTGCATGAAATCGATTTGCATATCAAGGCAGGACAGACGGTCGCGCTTGTCGGCCATACGGGCTCGGGAAAATCGACCATTGCCAATCTGATCAGCCGTTTCTATGACCCCACTGCAGGCAGTGTGAGGATTGATGGAGAGGATTTGCGTGATGTAAGACTCGAAGATATCAGACGGCAGATCAGTGTCGTCTTGCAGGATACATTCATTTTCTCAGGGACCATCATGGAGAATATCCGCTTTGGCAATCCTGAAGCAACGGACGAACAAGTGATGGAGGCAGCACGGGCTGTCGGGGCGGATGATTTTATCCGCCGTTTGGCAGATGGCTATGATACAGAGGTGGAGGAGCGTGGAAACATCCTCTCGGCAGGAGAGAGGCAGCTGCTGTCCTTTGCCCGGACCATGCTGGCTGATCCCCGGATCATCATCCTTGATGAAGCGACTGCCAGCATCGATACGGAAACGGAGCTGAAAATTCAGCATGCATTGCAGACCTTATTGAAAGGGCGCACAGCCATCATGATTGCCCATCGCCTATCCACGATCAGGGAAGCGGATAATATCATCGTATTGGAACATGGACGTATCTTGGAGCAGGGCAGTCATGAGGTGTTGATGAATGGGAGAGGCAAGTATTTCGAACTGGTAAAGACTCAATTCCAGTCTGACGGAAAATGACAAAGAGCGTATCTCACCGGAGATACGCTCTTTGTTTTGGGTAGTTTTCATTTCTTTGGGCATAACAAGAGAAGCGATTATCTTTACAGAAAGCAGGGATACATTTTGTTCGCTTATGATAGTGTAATTTTAGCGCGGATGCTCACCTCTATGACGCTCGTTTTCCATATCATCTTTGCGACAATAGGTGCGGGAGTTCCATTATTGATATGCGCTGCGGAATATGTCGGTATCCGCAAGCGGGATCCCAAATATGTATTGCTGGCAAGGAGATGGACAAGAGGCTATGTCATCATCGTTGCAGTCGGCGTTGTCACCGGAACTGCGATCGGTCTGCAGCTGTTTTTATTGTGGCCGACCTTCATGCAGATTGCCGGCCATGTAATCGGATTGCCGTTATTCATGGAAACCTTCGCCTTCTTCTTTGAAGCTATTTTTCTTGGGGCCTATATCTATACCTGGGATCGATTCAAGGGCAGGTATACACATTGGTATCTTTCGCTTCCGGTTGTGATAGGCGGGGGGATGAGTGCTGTTTTCATCACCACTGTAAACGCCTTTATGAATACACCGCAAGGCTTTACCTTGGAAGGGCGCACCATCACGTCGGTGGAACCGATAATGGCGATGCTCAATCCCGCGACGCCTTCAAAGGTGTTCCATGTACTGACTTCTTCCTATATGACATCCGGAGCCATACTTGCCGCCATCACGGCATTTTTCATCCTGAAATACGGTAACAATGCGTATTACAAGAAAGCGTTGAAGCTTACCATGATCATGACGCTGATTTTTTCCATTTTCACCGCGATTGCAGGTGATGCTTCGGCTAAATTTTTGGCAAGCTATCAGCCGGAAAAACTAGCGGCAGCGGAGTGGCATTTCGAGACCGAAAAAGGAGCGGATTTGATTCTGTTCGGCAGGCTTACGGAGGATAACGAAATCCAGGGTGCCATCCATCTGCCCAAGCTGTTAAGCTTTTTATCTTTCGGTGATTTCAACAGTGAGGTCACTGGTCTGGATAAAGTCGATGAAGACCTCATACCGCCGCTGTGGATTCATTATATGTTTGATTTAATGGTTTGCTTCGGAGCTTTTGGGATATTGATCAGCATGCTTTTTATCGTATTTATGTTCTGGAAGAAACGGGATCAATATAATAAGTGGCTATTAAGGGCGATTGTAGTGAATGCACCGCTTGCCATGCTGGCGATTGAATTTGGATGGATTTATGCAGAGGTGGGACGCCAGCCCTGGATTCTGCGGGGGTATATGCGTGTTGCGGAAGGAGCCATCTCTTCCCCATATGTCCATTATGTATTTGCGGCGTTTTTGGTCCTCTACGTACTGCTGGGTACATTCGTGACGCTTGTGCTCGTCAGACTCTATAAAAAGAATCCGATCCAGAAAGAGTGGGAAATGCGTTTTCCCGATACGTTATTTGGAGGTGATCAAAAATGAATTACGAAATACTGGGATTATCGGCACTATGGTTTTTCCTGTTCGCGTATTTGATTATCGCATCCATTGATTTCGGGGCAGGCTTTTTCGCTTATTATGCAATGCAGACGAAAAAAGATCATATCCTAAATCGATTGATCGCCAGATACCTATCACCCGTGTGGGAGATCACGAATGTATTCTTCATCTTCTTCTTCTACGGTCTGGCCTTCTTCTTTCCGGATGCAGGGTATTATTACGGGTCTGCGATGCTGATACCGGGTTCGATCATTTTATTATTGATTGGCATACGGGGTTCTTTTTACGCCTTTGAGAATTATGGATCGAGGAAAAGTAAATTATATACCTTCCTGTATGGAGCCAGCGGATTATTCATTCCCGCAGCGATCGCCACTGGTTTGACGATATCCGAGGGAGGGTTCATACGCCACGAAAATGGCAGCGTTTATTTACGCCATCAAGAATTGCTGACCAACCCTTTCTCTTGGGCGGTTGTATTTTTGGCTGTTGTCTCTGTCCTATATATCAGCGCTCATTTTTTGACGTATTATGCGAATAAAGCCGGTGATGAGCCTGCCCGCAAATTGCTTCGTTCTTATGCGCTATTCTGGGCTGCTCCACAAATCATTGCAAGCTTGACAGCGTTCATATTCATCAGCAGGCAGAATCCAGAGCATTATGACAACATGCTCGATCTCTGGTGGTTGTTCGGGATTTCTGTGCTGTTCTTCCTGATCGGCATTTATCTGGTCTATAGAGAAAGGAATTATGGTCTGTCGTTCATTTGTGTCATGCTGCAGTTTTTCTTTGCGCTATTGGGATATGGCATCGGCCATATGCCCTACTTGCTGTACAATGAAATCCAGGTAACGGCAGATGCAACATTGCCGGCGATGGGAATCGCGCTGCTGATTGCATTTGCCGGTGGTCTTCTCATGCTGATTCCTTCTTTGATCCTTGTGATGCGGATGTTCTTGTTCGATGCGGAGTATGTAAAAGGAAAGAAGTGATACAACCTTTACTCTTTGTGATAGACTAGGATTAGTTTATGAAATAGTGGAGGAAGTAAGATGAAGAGAGAATTTGCTGTAATCGGACTGGGCCGCTTCGGCGGGAGTATTTGCATGGAACTTAGCCGGGAAGGATATAATGTACTGGCAATCGATATTGAAGAAGACAAAGTGAATGAGTTCCGCAATATCGCTTCCCATGCAGTCATTGCCGATACCACGGATGAACAGGTACTGAAAGAATTGGGTATCCGGAATATCGAGCATGTGATTGTCGCCATCGGGGAAAACATTCAAGCCAGTATCCTGACGACACTCATGCTGAAGGAGCTTGGCATCAAGAAAATAACCGTCAAAGCTCAAAATGATTACCATGAAAAGGTTCTGAGCAAGATAGGGGCAGATCACATTGTCCATCCCGAACGTGATATGGGAAGACGGATTGCCCATAAAATTGTCAGCAATAACATCCTTGATTACTTGGAACTTAGTGATGAACATAGTATCGTGGAGGTACAGGCCGGAAGGAAAATGGCTGGCCGATCTCTCATAGAACTTGATATCCGCGCAGCATATGGCTGTAACGTCGTAGCCATCAAGCAGGCAAATGAAATCAATGTAAGTCCTTCGCCGGATGAGGAACTCGGTGCAGAGGATATATTGATTGTCATTGGTGCAGACCGTGATTTGGCACGTTTTGAACGTGCCATTGCCGAGGATTGAACCATTAACCCAAACAGATTCAGACTGTTTGGGTTTTTTTATGTATCAAAAAGGTTACATACAAAAGGAGGATAATTCAGAAACGGGAGATGATATCATGTTCGAAAGAAGAACGGGAGAAGTATTGGCAGATCAGCTGCTTGAATGGAGTGTCGATCATGTGTACGGTATACCCGGTGATTCCGTCAATGAGTTCATCAGCGACTTACATAAGAAGGAGGATGAGTTGAAGTTCATCCAGGTCCGCCATGAAGAGGCTGGTGCACTCGCAGCCGCTGCATATGCCAAGCTGACCGGAAAACTTGGGGTCTGTCTGTCGATTGCAGGGCCGGGAGCGGTCCATTTGCTGAATGGTTTGTATGATGCACGGGAAGACAAGGCGCCAGTCCTGGCCATCGTCGGACAAGTGCCGAGCAACGAGCTAGGTACAGGAGCTTTCCAGGAAGTGAAGCTTGAACAGATGTTCGAGGATGTCGCTGCCTTCAATGAAAGGGCGGAATCCTTCGAGCAGCTGCCGGATCTTCTTAATCAAGCGATCCGGGAAGCATATGCCAATTCCGGGGTAAGCGTCTTGGTCGTATCGGATGATTTGTTTGCCCAGAAGCATCCAGGGAAACCTGGCAAGACTTCAGCCAACTATGCCAGACCTCGAATTGCTCCTGCCAAGCAGGATCTTCAAGAAGCAGTCAAATTGATCGACCAGGCAAAAAAACCGATCATCCTGGCTGGTAAAGGAGCAAAGCATGCGCGTACGGAGCTGATGGCATTTGCGGAGCATATTAAATCCCCGATCATTCTCAGTCTGCTTGGCAAGGGTATCATCCCGGATCATCACAGCTATAATCTGGGACAGCATGGGCAGATCGGGACAACACCTTCCTATGAAGCGATAAATGAAGCGGATTTGCTGCTGCTTGTAGGAACCAGTTTTCCATATCGATCATTCCTGCCGGATGATTTGCCGGCAATCCAGATAGATATCAAGGCAAGCGCAATCGGAAGTATCTATCCAGTGGAAGCCGGATTACCGGGGGATAGCAAGGAATTGCTCCAGGAACTGATACAAATGACGGATGAGAAGCTGGACACATCTTATATCGAAAAGTATCAAGAAAAGATGAGGGAATGGCATACACAGCTGCAAATACAAAAGAAAAGGGAGGAATCACCGATACAGCCTCCGCAGATAATGTATGCCCTGGAGAACAATATGGATAAGGATGCCGTCATTTCCTGCGATGTAGGAAATGTCACGGTTTGGACGACAAGATATCTGCCTTTGACCCAGCAGGACTTTGTCGTATCCGGACGTCTGGCAACGATGGGCTGCGGGCTGCCTGGTGCCATCGCGGCCAAGCTGGCCTATCCTGGAAAGCAGGCGATTGCCATTTGCGGGGATGGTGGTTTCAGTATGAATATGCAGGATTTTGTCACAGCGGTGAAGTACGATTTACCAGTGAAAGTAATCGTGCTGAATAATAGTCAGCTTGGTTTGATTAAATTCGAGCAAGCAACAATCGGGACCCCCAACTATGGTATCGATATGGGGGAAATGAACTTCGCTCAATTCGGTCAATCATGCGGCGGTGAAGGCTATCGTGTTGAAAAGTTCGAGGATCTGGAAACGAGCATCAAGCAAGCGTTCCTTTCTGATAAACCAGCCATTATCGATGTGGTGATCGAGGATATGGCTCCGCTGCCAGGAAAGATATCCTACCAGCAAGCAGTGAAATACACAGAATATCTGATCAAGGAATTTTTCTCTACTGGTAAAATAGAGCTTCCGGATATGAAAGAGTCTGTCAAACGTCTCTTGAAATAAGAAAAGCCTGAGCGCATGCTCAGGCTTCATTTTATACTTCCATGATGATCGGGAGCACCATCGGACGGCGTTTTGTTTTTTCGAACAGGAACGGCGCGATGGTATCCGTGATTTCATTTTTGATTTCGGACCATTGTGTCGTTTTTCTTTCCATTACTTTATTCAAATGAGCCGAAACAATCTTCTGTGCTTCATTGATGAGGTCTTCAGACTCACGCATATAGACGAAGCCGCGGGAAATGATATCCGGGCCGGAAGCAATTCTGAATTCCTTCATATTGATGCTGACGACGACGATGACAAGTCCTTCTTCGGACAGGATGCGGCGGTCGCGCAATACGATATTCCCGATATCACCGATACCGCTGCCGTCCACATAGATGGAGCCGGAAGGGATCTTGCCGGCAATCGCAGCACTATCCTTACCCAATGCCAGTACATCACCGTTATCCATGATGAATGATTGTTCCTCATCAATACCGCAAAGCTTACCAAGTTTCATATGCTCGACCAGCATGCGATATTCGCCGTGAATCGGCATGAAGTATTTCGGATTCATCAAGCGAAGCATGAGCTTCTGTTCTTCCTGGCTGCCGTGACCGGAAGTGTGGATATTGTTCAAGGCGCCATGAATGACGTCTGCTCCAGCACGATACAGCATGTTGATGATACGGCTTACGCTGACTGTATTCCCTGGAATCGGGGAAGACGAGAACACGACTGTGTCACCAGGCTGGATCTGAATCTGGCGGTGTGTACCATTAGCGATCCGGGACAGGGCAGCCATTGGTTCACCCTGGGATCCGGTACATAGGATGACAACCTCATTCGCCGGCAGGCGGTTGATCTGATGCGAATCGATGAATGTATCCTTCGGTGCATTGATGAAGCCAAGTTCTATCCCCAAATTGATGTTCGTTTCCATGCTTCTGCCGAAAATGGCAACTTTACGGCCTGTTTTCACTGCTGATTCAACTACTTGCTGCAATCGGTGGATATTGGAAGCGAAAGTAGCGAAAATCAAGCGGCCGTCGACACGTCTGAAAATATCGCTGATACTTTCACCGACAACACGTTCAGACATGGTGAATCCTGGTACCTCACTATTTGTTGAGTCGGAAAGTAAGCAAAGTACGCCTTCTTTGCCGATTTCAGCCATTTTCGCTATGTCAGCTGGCTGTCCGACTGGAGTGAAATCGAATTTGAAGTCACCGGTATGCACGATATTGCCAGGAGGGGTCTTGACGACGATACCGAATGATTCCGGAATACTGTGTGTAGTACGGAAGAAGCTTACGGAAGTCTTTCTGAATTTGATGATGTCATCTTCCCCGTAAATATTGAGCTTGGCGTTACGCAAGAGGCCATGCTCATCCAGTTTGTTTTTGATCATACCCATAGCGAGCTTTCCGGCATAAATCGGGATATTGACTTCTTTCAAGAGGTAAGGTACGCCGCCGATGTGGTCTTCGTGACCGTGTGTGATGAACAAGCCTTTGACTTTGTCCTGGTTCTGCACGATATAAGTGAAATCAGGAATCACATAATCGATACCAAGAAGCTCGTCCTCCGGGAATTTGATCCCTGCATCGATGATGATGATCTCATCCTGGAATTGGACACCATACATGTTTTTGCCGATTTCTCCGAGTCCGCCAATGGCAAAAACAGCTGTCTGGTCATTTTTTACGAATTTCATTTCGCTTGCTCCAGTTTGAAGTCTTCAGATTGTTTTTCATATGCAAGATGTGCCTCATCGAGCGGCTGGATGAACTCGATGTTGATGTCACGTTCTGCCAATGCTTTCCGTACCTGTCTTACGTTTTCCGCTTCCATGTACAAGCTTTTGGTGCGCTCGCGTACAGGAATTTCGGAAGGGTTTTCCTGATAAAATACTTTAAATACCATATCTATCTCTCCTATTCTCATGGTTGACAATTACTTTTATATCCATAACGAACGGAGCAAGTCTGTATGAAACCGAATTGCTGGCGTATTGCTATTCAGTTAGATCTTGTCCGCACGTAGTAGGCACTCGTCGTTTTTGGCCAAATAAATCTTTCCACCGTTTCTTTAACTTTTCCTTCAAACGCTTGAGCACACGAAGCAACTCCTTTCGTTTTCGCAGAAAAGCAAGAAAAAACGTTTACCGGTCCAATCCCTCTTACCTACAGTATAGTATGAAAACGCTAAGATGAAAACTAAAACACAGCATACTTTCAAAAAAACTGCCGATAAAAGGAAGGGATGGTTGTTTTCTCTTGGGATTCATGTAAAGATATTTTTCGACGAACCTGCATAACTTATACTCGATTATAAGAAGTGGAGAGGAAAGATGCAAGGGCAGGAAAGACTAGGAGGAGGATGTACAATGGGGAAAAGTATCGTATTCCTGGATATCGATGGCACGATCCTGAATACAAAAGGTGAAATACCGCAGGCAACAAAGGATGCCGTCCAGGCGTTAAAGGATAATGGTCATTACGTGGCGATAGCGACAGGAAGGGCACCATTCATGTTTGAGGATATCCGCAAGGAACTCGACATTACTTCTTTTGTCAGCTATAACGGTCAATATGTCGTCTTTGAAGGGGAAGTGATCCATCGCAATCCGATTGAAAGGCAGCATTTGCTGCATCTGTATGATGAAGCGTCCGAAAAAGGGCATGCCATGGTATTCATGGGAGATACGATCATGAAGGCATCGGAGACTGACAACAGTTTTGTCCGGGACAGCCTGGCATCCCTGGGATTTACATATCCGGAAATCGATAAGGACTACTTCCATCACGAACCGATCTACCAATCACTCCTATTTTGTGAGGAAGAGGAGGAGCAAGCTTATTCCGACCATCATGAGCATGTCCGTTTCATCCGGTGGCATCCGCTTTCCTGTGACGTCCTGCCTGCTGATGGCTCCAAAAAAATCGGTGTGACGAAATTGCTGGAAGCTGCAGACATTCCCGTACATGCAGCTTATGCGTGCGGAGATGGATTGAATGACTTGGAAATGATTGAATTCGCAGGCACTGGGATTGTAATGGGGAATGCCGTGCCTGAATTGAAGGAGCTGGCCGACATCCAGACAGCCCATGTGGATGAAGATGGTCTTGCACTTGGTCTGAAGAAGGCTGGATTGATATAAATAAAATGCGCACTCGTCTCGAGTGCGCATTTTTATAGTTCTATCGGTTTGGAATTATCCGGCTGTGCGAAAGGATCCTCCTTGTTGATGCGATCGTAGAACATCGTTCCGTTCAAGTGGTCGATTTCATGCTGGAAGACGACTGCAGCATAGCCTTTCAGCCGTAATTTGACCTCCTTGCCCTCCAATGTGACCGCCTTGACTGTGATGCGGGCATATCTTGGTACATAGCCAGGTATTTCGCGATCAACGGATAGGCAGCCCTCACCGCTCATCAGATACGTATTTTCGACAGAATGACTGACGATTTTAGGATTGAAAAGGCCATATTCATAAAAAGTCCCGTTCGGATCTTCGAAATAGACCGCAATCATGCGTTTGGATATGCCGATTTGCGGTGCAGCCAGGCCAACGCCAGGGCGCAGGTCGTATTTTGCCGCTATTTTCTCGTCCTGACTATTCTTCAAATACTCGAGCATCTCTTTCAATGTTTGTTTATCTTCTTCCGATGCAGGCAATTCCACTTCTTCTGCAACTTGTTCGAGAATCGGATTGCCTTCGCGGATGATATCATCCATGGTAATCATGCTGATCACTCCTTGCGCTGTTACTTTTCCGTTCCTTAGTGTATCACAAGAATGTTTATATGACACCAGAATCAATCTGCAGATTTGTTTATCGCACTTTCACGTTTTTGGGGTTTGTTATACAATGTAGGGGAATACATAGAAGCTGTGGGAAACATGGCAGAGGAGGATACGTTTTGCGCAAGTTAGGAATAGGCCTGCTCCTGATGGGGAGCGCCGTGGGACTCACTGCGTGCAACAATGCGTCACCGGAGGAACAGGTATACAATCATTTGGAGGAGGCCATATCCCTTGAATCTGGATATGTCGAACAGCAGGATTCTCTGACGGATCTGGAAAAGAAAGAACAGGATCTATACAATGAGATTCTGCAGTATGGCGAGGATGAGCTGGATCAGATCAAGAGCAAATCAAAGGAAGCGATCGATTTGATCAGACAGCGCAAGGATGCCCTTGCCAAGGAAAAAGAAAGCTTGGATGAAGCGGAAGCAGAATTCAAAAAGATCGACTCCATCATCGATGACCTGGAAAGTGACGGCGCCAAAGAAAAGGCACAGACACTCTATGATACAATGGAAGCCAGATACAATGCCTATGATCGGCTCCACGACGCGTATACAAAAGCCTTGGATGAAGATAACGCCTTATATGAAATGTTCCAGCAAGACGATATCACCCAGGATGAATTGACGAGCCAAATCGAAAAGATCAATGCGGGTTATGATGATATCAAAGCAGCCAATGAAGAATTCAATAAGCATACAGAAGCATTCAATGAACAAAAACAGCAGTTTTATGAAGCTGCTGGCCTGAATGTGGAAAATGGATGAACTGAAACCCTTTTCTCGGAATGAGAGAAGGGTTTTAGATTTTACTGATACAGTGTTAAAATATTGTGTAGTACAGATGTCAAACCGAGAATTGTGAAGATTTCCTTAATACCGTTTTCATAAATAATCAGCAATATCCAATCTAAGATGTTGACGTTTTCCGGCAAGATAAGCTAAACTATAACAGGACATGAATTGTATCACTTTTCGTTATCATGATTTATGTAACAGTTTTGTGTACTTTTGTTGTAACCGGTTAAACGAGGGGATGCACCGAGTACAGTAAACTATTGTGGTACTTCCTGTGTTTTTGGAAAGGCTATTACAGTAAATATAGTTCTAGGAAGGATAGGTGACTAGCTTTGAAACGTACGCTAGAAGGTATTGAAGAACAGTTTGAAATGTTTCAAATCCTTAACGAAAATGGCGAAGTCGTAAACGAAGAAGCTTTGCCGGATTTGTCAGATGAAGAATTGAAGGAATTAATGCACAGAATGGTATATACGCGCATCCTTGATCAGCGTTCCATTGCATTGAATAGACAAGGTAGACTAGGTTTCTACGCACCAACAGCAGGTCAGGAAGCTTCCCAGCTTGGTACGCACTTCGCTTTGGAGAAAGAAGACTTCATCCTGCCTGGATATCGTGATGTACCGCAGCTGATCTGGCACGGTCTTCCTCTTTATCAGGCATTCCTATTTTCCCGTGGACACTTCCATGGAAACCAATTCCCTGAAGGTGTCAACGCATTGAGCCCGCAAATCATCATCGGTGCACAATATACACAAGCTGCTGGCGTGGCACTTGGCATGAAACGCCGCGGTAAAAAATCCGTAGCGATTACTTATACTGGCGATGGCGGTACGTCACAAGGTGACTTCTACGAAGGCATGAACTTCGCAGGGGCATATGATGCACCGGCTATCTTCATTGTTCAGAATAACCAATTCGCAATCTCTGTACCTCGCGAGAAACAGACAAAAGCGAAAACACTTGCTCAGAAAGCTGTGGCAGTAGGTATCCCTGGCGTCGTGGTTGATGGCATGGATGTCCTTGCAGTTTATGCAGCTACGAAAGAAGCTCGCGAACGCGCGATCAACGGCGAAGGCCCGACATTGATCGAAACACTTACTTACCGTTACGGCCCGCACACAATGGCTGGTGACGACCCGACTCGCTACCGTACCGAAGATATGGATTCCGAGTGGGAAAAACAGGATCCATTGGTTCGTTTCCGCAAGTACTTGGAAGCTAAAGGCCTATGGTCCGAAGAAGAAGAAAACAAAGTGATCGAGCAAGCGAAAGAAGAAATCAAAGCTGCGATCAAAGAGGCGGATAACTATCCGAAAATGAAAGTATCCGACTTGATCAACAATATGTACGAAGTCCTTCCTTCTAACCTTGAAGAACAATTGGAAGTGTACAAAGAAAAGGAGTCGAAGTAAGTCATGGCACAAATGACAATGATCCAAGCAATCACTGATGCTCTCCGTACGGAACTGAAGAATGACGAAAACGTTATGATCTTCGGGGAAGACGTTGGTAAAAACGGCGGTGTATTCCGTGCGACTGAAGGTTTGCAAGCTGAATTCGGCGAAGAGCGTGTATTCGATACACCGCTTGCTGAGTCTGCAATCGGCGGTATGGCTGTAGGTCTTGCGATCGAAGGCTTCCGTCCGGTACCGGAAATCCAATTCTTTGGTTTCGTTTACGAAGTAATGGACGCAATCAGCGGACAATTGGCTCGTTTGCGTTATCGTTCCGGCGGCACGCAAAGTGCTCCTGTAACAATCCGTGCGCCATTCGGCGGCGGTGTACACACTCCTGAATTGCATGCGGATTCCCTTGAAGGCCTCATGGCACAGCAGCCTGGTCTTAAAGTGGTCATCCCTTCCAATCCTTATGATGCAAAAGGTCTTTTGATCTCTGCGATCCGCGATAACGATCCGGTCATCTACCTTGAGCACATGAAACTTTACCGTTCCTTCCGTGAAGAGGTACCTGAAGAGGAATACACTGTGGAAATCGGCAAAGCAGCTGTAAAACGGGAAGGTACTGATGTGACACTCATCGCTTACGGTGCCATGGTACAGGCTTCCATGAAAGCAGCTGAAGAACTTGAGAAAAACAACGTATCTGCCGAAGTGATCGACTTGCGCACAGTGAGCCCGATCGACCTTGATACAGTACTTGCTTCTGTCAAGAAAACCGGCCGTGTGGTAGTTGTACAAGAAGCACAGCGTCAAGCTGGTATCGCAGCTCACTTGATTTCCGAGATCCAAGAGCGCGCTATCCTGCATCTTGAAGCTCCAGTAATGCGTGTAACTGCACCGGATACAGTCTTTGCTTTCTCACAAGCTGAAGAAGTATGGCTTCCAAACCATAACGACATCGTAGAAAAAGCGAACGAAGTAATCAATTTCTAATAGCAAAATCAGGAGGTAATTATTTTGGCTTTCGAATTCAAAATGCCGGATATCGGTGAAGGTATTCACGAAGGTGAAATCGTAAAATGGTTCGTCAAAGAAGGCGACACAGTAGCAGAGGACGACGTGCTTTGTGAAGTCCAAAACGATAAAGCAGTAGTTGAAATCCCATCTCCTTATGATGGTACAGTAAGCAAGATTTCCGTTGCTGAAGGTGAAGTCGCAGTCGTTGGTGATACACTTATCACATTCGACGGTGAAGGTGGCGAAGCTGAAGGCGGAAATGCTCCGGCTCCAGCTGAACAGGAACAGACTTCCGTTCAAGCAAATGCGACAGAGTCCAATGAGACTGTTGAAAAAGTCAAGGAAGAGGGCCCTAAAGCTGAAGCTCCTTCAGGCGATCTTGTCATCGCGATGCCTTCCGTACGTAAATATGCACGCGAGCAAGGCGTAGATATCAAACAAGTTTCCGGTTCCGGCAAAGGCGGCCGCGTGCTTGCTGAAGATATCGACAGCTTCAAAAACGGCGGCGCTGCTAAAGCTCCACAAGCTGAAGCTGCTCAGGAAACTGCTGCTGAACAAAAATCTGCTCCGGTTGTTTCTGGTGATGAATTCCCTGAATCCAGAGAGAAAATGAGCGGTATCCGTCGCGCGATCGCTAAAGCGATGGTTACTTCCAAAACAACAGCTCCTCACGTTACATTGATGGATGAAGTGGATGTAACTGAGCTTGTTGCTCATCGCAAGAAATTCAAAGCTGTCGCAGCTGAAAAAGAAATCAAGCTTACGTATCTTCCATACGTTGCCAAAGCGCTTGTTTCTGTATTGAAAAACTTCCCGATCTTGAACTCTTCCATCGATGATGCGACAGATGAGATCGTCACAAAACACTATTACAACATCGGTATCGCAGCAGATACTGAAAAAGGTCTTCTTGTACCAGTTGTAAAAAATGCGGATCGCAAATCCATCTTCGCTATTTCCCAGGAAATCAACGAGCTTGCTGTAAAAGCACGTGATGGTAAACTTGCTCCGAACGAAATGAAAGGTGCTTCCAGCACTATCTCTAACATCGGTTCTGCAGGCGGTCAGTGGTTCACTCCGGTAATCAACTACCCTGAAGCAGCTATCCTTGGTGTTGGGCGCATCGCTGAAAAAGCGGTCGTTAAAGATGGTGAGATCGTTGCAGCTCCAGTACTTGCACTTTCTCTAAGCTTCGACCACAGAATCGTTGACGGTGCGACTGCTCAAACAGCGATGAACCACTTGAAACGTCTATTGGCTGATCCACAACTAATCATGATGGAGGGATAAGAAATGGTAGTAGGAGACTTTCCGATCGAATTAGACACTCTTGTGGTAGGTGCGGGACCCGGCGGCTATGTAGCTGCCATCCGCGCTGCACAAGAAGGTCAAAAAGTAACTGTAGTTGAAAAAGGAAACCTTGGCGGTGTGTGCTTGAACGTAGGATGCATTCCTTCCAAAGCATTGATCCAAGCAGGTCACAAAGCGGAATATGCACATGGCGATGCTGATCTTGGTATCTCCACTGAAGGTGCAAAAGTGGACTTCTCCAAAGTGCAAGACTGGAAAGCTAGTGTTGTAAACAAGCTGACTTCCGGTGTCGGCGGTCTATTAAAAGGTAACAAAGTAGATGTTGTCAAAGGTGAAGTTTACTTCGTTGACAAAAATACAGTGAAAGTAATGGATGAGAAAACTTCCCAAACCTATACTTTCAACAACTGTATCATTGCAACAGGTTCTACACCGATCGAACTTCCTGCTTTCAAATACTCCGATCGCGTCCTGGATTCAACTGGTGCCCTTAACCTGAAAGAAATTCCTAAGAAACTTGTCGTCATCGGCGGCGGTTACGTAGGAATCGAGCTTGGTACTGCTTACGCTAACTTCGGTACGGAAGTAACAGTCCTTGAAGGTATGAAAGATATCCTTAGCGGTTTCGAGAAACAAATGACAAGCCTTGTTTCTAAGAGACTGAAGAAAAAAGGCGTGAACGTAGTCACAGAAGCAATGGCTAAAGGCGTTGAAGAATCTGCTGACGGTGTCAAAGTGACATACGAAGCAAAAGGTAAAGAAGAAACCATCGAAGCTGATTATGTCCTTGTGACTGTAGGTCGCCGTCCGAACACTTCCGAACTTGGTTTGGAAGAAGTGGGCATCAAGATGACTGACCGCGGTCTTATCGAAATCGATGAGCAATGCCGCACAAACATCGAAAACATCTATGCAATCGGTGATATCGTTGCAGGTCCTCCGCTTGCGCACAAGGCTTCTTACGAAGGTAAGATCGCTGCGGAAGCAATCAGCGGTAAACCATCTGCGATCGATTACAATGGCATTCCGATGGTAGTCTTCTCTGAGCCTGAACTTGCATCTGTCGGTCATACAGAACAGTCTGCCAAAGATGCCGGCTACAAAGTAAAAGCTGCTAAGTTCCCGTTCGCTGCAAACGGACGTGCGCTATCTCTTAACGACAGTGATGGTTTCATGAAACTTATCACTCGTGAAGAAGACGGTGTCATCCTTGGTGCTCAAATCGCTGGTCCTAACGCGAGCGATATGATTGCTGAGCTTGGTCTTGCGGTTGAATCCGGAATCACAGCTGAAGATATTGCACTTACAATCCATGCTCACCCATCTCTTGGTGAAATCACTATGGAAGCTGCTGAAGTTGCAATCGGTTCTCCGATCCATATCGTAAGATAATTGGAAAAAGAGTCTATCCCCGACGGATAGGCTCTTTTTTTATTTTTCCATACATCATATCAATCTCCGGATCCTTGTCAGTTTTCTGAGTAAATGAGGAGTATGAGCCGAGTACAGCGATATAATCGGTTTGCGGAAAGCGTTCTGAGTAGTTTTAGTACTGCATTCTTGGAATGAACGGCTGCGGTATTCCTTCCGATTTCATAAACGCTGTCTCGGACTTTGAGGATGCCAGCCTGCTTTCGCTGAACCATCCTGCAAAAGAAAGGACAGGAGATATTAATCTCCTGTCCTTTGTGTCTGCTTATTCTTCTTGTCAATTAAATTAAGACGTTTTACTTCCTGTTTCAAAGTCTTGATGAGTGAAAATACAACGAGAATCATGATGATCGCAAATGGGAAAGCTGCTATGATGGAAGCTGTCTGGAGTGCTCCAAGACCATCCTCTCCGCCAACCCATAACAAGATGGTGGCAGTTGCTGATTGAACCAATCCCCAGATCAATTTGAGCGTTTTGGAGGGATTCAAATCTCCATTGGTCGTTTGCATGCCTAGGACGAATGTCGCTGAATCCGCAGAAGTGATGAAAAATGTCGCGATAAGCAGCAGTGCCAAAATGGAGAGAATCATTCCTCCTGGAAGATGCGACAGCATGGCGAACAATCCTACTTCTTCACCAAGTGATGAAATGTCGCTGAACAGGTCGATATTCTGGAAATACTCCATATTGATGCTTGTAGATCCAAATACAGCGAACCAGATTGCACCGAAGATGGTCGGTACCAGCAGTACACCAGTCACAAATTCCCTTATCGTACGGCCGCGTGATACCCTGGCGATGAAGGTTGCGACAAAAGGAGCCCATGCAATCCACCAAGACCAATAAAATAATGTCCAATCCCCAATCCATGAATTGTCTGCATCATATGGCGTCAGACGAAAACTCCATTCCGGAAGGTGCTGGACATATTGTCCCAATGATGTAACGAGTGAATCAAGAATGAAATTGGTGGGACCAAGCAAAAGTACGGCAAGCATCAGCAGCACGGCGAATATTATGTTGGCGTTACTAAGGATTTTTATCCCTTTGTCCAAGCCGGCTAGTGCTGATCCGATAAAGAGTACCGTCACGACCACGATGATGAGCAGTTCGGTCGTGAAGGTTGGTTCGATCCCTTCGAATAAATACGATATTCCCCCGCTGATTTGGATTGCTCCAAGGCCCAGCGAAGTAGCAACACCAAAAATGGTAGCGAATACAGCAATTACATCGACGATTTTTCCAAGGGGGCCATAAATCCTTTTCCCGAATACCGGTTCCAGAATTGCACTTATCACTCCCCCGCTGGATTGTTTGCGGAAGGTAAAGTAGGCAATTGCCAGCGCAAGGGTGGCGTAAATAGCCCATGGGTGCAATCCCCAGTGGAAGAAGCTGTAAGAGATGGCGGTCGTGCCAGCTTCAGCTGTTCTGGCTTCGTCGACCACGGTTGGAGGGGAATTAAAGTGGTTGAGAGGTTCCGATGCTCCCCAGAATACAAGACCGATCCCCATACCGGCGCTGAATAGCATCGCAAACCAGGATATATAGCTATACTCCGGTTCGTCATCTGGTTTTCCGAGCGTGATTTTTCCATACTTCGAAAAAATCAGGAAGAAGGCGAAGCCTAACAGCAAGGTGGCCGTCAGCAGATAAAACCAGCCAAATCGGTCGATTAGGAAGGTTTGAATGACATTCGTTACATTTGCAGTATTTCCATTCGGCAGGATGGATTGTGGAATGCTTCCCCAAATAAGAAAAGCAACCACAATACCAATTCCCCACCAAAATACACTAGTCGTTTTTTTCATAAATAAATCCTTTCTGCTTTAAAGTTTGAAAAATGCTGCATGAATGATTATTATAACAATCTCTACTTCAGCTTCCTACCCGTTCTGCCAAATTCATAAACCTTAACCTGCATATTTCTCCCGGACTCGACATATTTTGACGTTTTTGCATTACAAGTCCAAAACTTTCCACTATAATGGCAGTAATATGTCAAAATGGAGGGTTTTACAGTGAAGCAATTTTTATTATTTCCAATGCTCCTATGCTTATCCGGTGTATTGATCAGCGGCTGTGCAAGTTCGGAGCAAGCAGGGAATGAGGCTGAACAGACCGAAACAAGGGCGAGTACTTCAGTTGATCAAGAACAAGCTCCTGAAAAGGAGCAGACTGAGGAAGCACAGGAAAACAAGCAAGAAGAGCACCAGGAGGCACAATATAAGGTGTCGGAAGTATCTTCCATTGTTCCGCTTGACGATGCCGAACCACAGGTCGCGCTTTTGACCTTCGATGACGCTCCGGATAAGCATGCACTTGAGATAGCGAAATCATTGAAGGAAGCCGATGCACCGGCAATCTTCTTTGTGAATGGTCATTTCCTGACGACGGATGATGCGAAAGATACATTGAAAAAAATACATGACATGGGATTTGCGGTCGGAAACCATACATACAGTCATGCCAATCTAAATGACCTGACGGAAGAAGAGATAAAAGAGGAGATTCTTGAAGTGGATGAGCAGGTAGAGGAAATCACAGGGGAGAAGCCTGCGTTTTTCCGAGCGCCATTCGGTGAAAATACGGATTACAGCAGACAGCTGGCAGAAGATGAGGGGATGACAGTGATGAACTGGACCTATGGTTATGATTGGGAAAGCCAATACCAGAACAGTGCAGCTTTGGCTGATATCATGGTCAATACTGAATTGTTGGGTAATGGCGCCAATTTGCTTATGCATGATCGGGAATGGACAGCCAGTGCCATACCAGACATCGTAAATGGACTGAGGGCAAAGGGATATCAGCTTGTCGATCCGGACACAATAGAGCGGCCATCATAAAAAAACTCCCCGTTCGGGGAGTTTTTCATTGAAAGGCACGATGTTCTTTGATGACGCGAATATATTCTATCGACTCATCCATCAATCCCTGGACCGGCAATCCTGCATCCAGATTTCTTCTGATATAGCTGATGTTATCAGGACTGATGATTTCACCTGGAATGAAGATGGGGATTCCTGGCGGATAGACCATGATGGACTCAGCGCTGATCCGTCCCTCTGCTTCTGCAAGCGGAATGGCTTCGGTGTCAGCATAAAAAGCATCGCGCGGACTTAAAGACAAGACCGGTATTTCAGGAACGGACACTTCCAATTCCGCGGACGAGATATCTGCTTGGTGAAGATCTGCCAAATCTGCCAGTGCATCCACGAGCTGCCGGATCTCATTTTCTGTATCAGCAGGTGTAATCAAGAACAGCAGGTTATACAAGTCGGAAAGCTCGACCTCGATATTTTTTTCCTTCCGCAGCCAGCGTTCTGCGTCACTTCCTGATATACCGAGCTGTTTCACCGATACCAGCAGTTTGGTCCGATCCATGGCGAATGCTGCTTCTGAGCCCAAGATTTCTTCCCCTGCACAATACAGACCGTCTATGTCATTTATTTGCTTTCGGGCGTCATTTGCCAGCCTGATGGCATGGGCGTTCATTTCCCGCCCTTTGGTGGCAAGCTGCCGGCGCGCAGCATCGAGGGATGCCAGCAGGATGTAAGAAGTACTCGTGGAAGTGAGCATGGAAAGCACCGTTTGTACTTGTTCATGCCGCACCAACCCCTCACGCAAATTCAAAATCGAGCTCTGTGTCAAAGAACCGCCAAGCTTATGCACACTGGTAGCGGCAAGATCTGCCCCTGCAGCCATCGCCGAAACAGGCATGTCATCATGAAAATGAATGTGGACGCCGTGTGCTTCATCGACGAGGACAGGCACTTGAAAACGATGGGATATATCGACGATACGGGCTAAATCGGCAGCCACCCCGAAATATGTCGGATTGATGACTAGTACAGCTTTTGCATCCGGATTCGCCTCCAAAGCCTTCTCAACAGCTTCTGGCGTGATACCGTGTGAAATGCCCAACTTGTGATCCAGCTGAGGATGTACAAAAACAGGAATGGCGCCGGAAAAGATGAGCGCACTTGTCACGGATTTATGGACGTTTCGGGGGACGATGATCTTATCTCCCGGTTTGCATACACTCATGACCATAGCCATGATCGGTGTGCTTGTACCTTGGACGGAAAAGAATGTGTAATCCGCTCCGAAGGCTTTGGCTGCAAGCTGCTGTGCTTCTTGGATCATACCATGAGGGTGATGCAAGTCATCCAGTGGTTCTATATTTATCAAATCGACGGAAAGGGCATTCTCACCTATGAATGCTGAGAATTCCTGATCCATTCCCTTTCCGGTTTTATGTCCTGGGATATGGAACTGTAATGGTTTGTTGGCAGCATGCCTGCGCAAACCATCGAACAGTGGTGCTTGTTCTTGTGAAAACATCTTAGCTGACACCTCTTTACATGTTAAAAACAAAAGAATTATAGCAAAACTGCTTCCGGATTGCTAGCATCGCATGGAAAGTTATTTTCGTGTTACACTATTATCCAGGGAAAAGGAGGGATAGGATGAATTACAGCTATCCAATAGATGAAACTTGGACAAAAGAGGAAATCATTGATGTCGTGAATTTCTTTTCTTTGGTGGAACGTACGTATGAAGAGGGCATCCTTCGGGAGGACCTGCTGCTGGCATACGAACGTTTCAAACAGATTGTACCTTCCAAATCGGAAGAAAAGCAGCTGGACGCTAGATTTGAGAAAGACTCCGGCTACTCCAGCTATAGAGCGGTGAAAAAAGCAAGGGCAGCAGCCTCAGGTGAAAAAATTAAAATGTAAATAGAATCCCCCTTCCTTAAATCGGGAGGGGGATTCCGTGTTATACAGGTTCAAACGCAGCTTGCTCGTACAAGATGGCTGTATGCTTCAGTACGTCCTTGCATACTTTAAGGAATGCTTCCTTCGAAGCAAGCGCTGGGTCCTCAGGCTGCAAATGGACGCCGCAGACAAGCTCTGCTTTTTTGACATGCTGCAAGCGGTCTGCAATCTTGTCGAAAAGCTCTTCGGATATAGGGGAAGCATCCGGCTTCATGTGATCCATCGACCAGACATAGTGGGAAGGGATGGAATCCAAAATCTGTTCCTTCGCTTCCGTCATTTTACGTCCGGCAGTTTCCTTCAATGGGCTTTCGTAAATAAGTGCAAATTGGACGAATACATGTGTACCCCAAAGCCCGATTTGGAAGTGAGGCAGTTTCTTATAGCCGCGTTTACTGGAAGCAAGGGCGGACCATGTATCTTTTGGGGGGTTCTTCGTACGGCGTGCATGCTTTGCGACATGGACGTACATATCATGATCTGTCACTTGCTCCGCATAAGGCGCAAGCTCTGCAGCGAGCATTTCCAATTTCGGGGACAAGCGGCTGCGGAGCACTTCCATTCTTTCTTCCAATCCATCTATTGAAAAAACGTCGAAATCTTCTTTCGTGAATAATGCGGTCATCATTGTCACTCCTTGCAGAAATCTCCCTTCATCATACCTGTCCAAAAAGTAAATTGCAAGCAAGGAAAGGTTTACAAACCGCGCTGCAGTGGTAAAAAGAAACAACTTCACAGATTGGAATCAAAGGATGGGAGGGGCGAAGATGCGTGATGTGATGGAGGCTTTAAGGAAAAGGGAAGCAGAGGAAAAGGTGCCTGCCATACGTCTGGAAATCGATTATTATCTTGTGACACTGCATGATGCCATGCAGGAAGATGATGACAAGGCAGTTCGGGAAACGAAGGAGAAGCTTCGGTTGCTGAGTGAGCAATTGAATCGGTTCGAATCCTGAGCATATTTGTGATAAGCTAGTGGAAAGAATGGGGGACCACATGATGGAGCAATCAATGAAGCATACATTGCATAAGCAAGCACAGCAGTGGGTACTGGAAGCGGGGCGGCTTATCAAAGGGAAGATGGATGAACCATTGGAGATCATGACAAAGTCAAGCCCGAAAGATCTTGTGACAAAGATGGACAAGGCAGTGGAATCCTTCTTTTTGGAGAAAATCCGGGAAAACTACCCATCACACAAAGTGTTGGGGGAGGAAGGCATCGGCGAGGCTGTATCCGAAACGAAAGGAACAGTCTGGATAATCGATCCAATTGACGGTACGATGAATTTCGTCCATCAGAAAACCAATTTTGCCATATCGGTAGGGATCATACATGACGGTATAGCGGAAATCGGGATAGTTTACAATGTGATGGAGGATACGCTTTATCATGCGAAACGAGGAGAAGGAGCTTACAAGGATGATGTCAAGCTGCCCATGCTCCCGGAAAAGACGATCGATCAATCCATCATCGAGCTGAATCACTTCTGGCTCTGTCCTAATCGACGTGTGAATGAGGAAAAGCTGCAGCAGCTCATTTATCGTGCAATGGGCTCTCGTGCTTATGGATCGGCAGCATTGGAGCTTGCCTTCCTTGCTGAAGGGATAACGGATGCTTATTTGACCTTCAGTCTTCAGCCATGGGATTACGCAGGCGGTTTCGTGCTTCTGCAGGAAGTGGGAGGCAAGCTGACTGATGCAGCCGGCGAGCCGGTCGACTTCCTTAATCGGACAACGATAGTTGCAGCCAACAGCAGCATCCATCGGGAATTGATCGAGGATTATATTGAATTGAAATGAAAAAAGACGGGAAATCCCGTCTTTTTTTACTGCCCTTTTCGTTTTGCGAAGATTCCGGCCCCCATGATGAAGAATCCGGCAATGATCGCGAAAGTCATCCAGCCGTAATTTTGGTAGCTGATTGTCACACCTGCGGCTACGAAGCAGGCAATCACCAATATGGCGGTCAACAAAGCCAATCCTTTTGACATCGTCTCACCTCATTTATCAAATTAAAGGTTCATCCGTCTTCTTTTCCCGGTACAGATTGAAATTACCGGTCGCTTTTCGTTCCTTCGTCCGCTGGGAGATGCGATCCGAGCATTCGCTGCATAGATGCATCGTATTACGGCGGTTCCGCAATTTCTTTGCGTGCGGACTTCCATCATCTATTTCTTCTACTTTATCGCAGAGTACACATTGCACACGCATGCTATCACCTCAAAGAGTATAATACTTTTCCAGTTTACCATACGATGAGCCAATGTGCGTATGCTGCCGACAGACTCTACCAGTCATATCCGCCCGGGGAAGTTCCTATACCGAAAGCTCAGCAGATCTTTATCTGCCGGATGGCCTTGATCGGATCTTCTTTCCTGCTTGGCAGGTAGCAGTGGGCAGGACCGGATTCTTTGATGCTGCGACCATCTATGGCAAATAGGAACAGACTGGCCTCAAGCTCGTCCAAAGGAACGATTTCCTCCCCGTTTTCTGTCACGAATACGGCATGCGTGGCATCATCCTGTATGCCGGCCGTGGAGAGAAAATCAGCGATGGGCATGACATAGCTGTTCTCCAATGCCTGTTTTCTCTCTTCTCTTGTAAGGCTTTTATTGATTGGGGGCTTCATCTTTTGCTGATAGACAGAGCGGTCCCAATGCTTTTCTTCGGCGGCGGGAACTGGCTCGATTTCTTTAAAAGCGTTTTCAAAAAGGATTTTGCGATCATCGAAAATCCAGACTGATGGATCGAGAGTTAGCGGGAAATCCACTTTCCCTGTCAAGGTGATTACCATATAAACGACACTTCCTTTTCCAGAGTATCTATAGATATAGCTTAACATAAAGAATGTGACAAGTGACAATGATTCGACAAAATTAATAGGTGGACGTGTCTTGCAATTTACCAGGACTACCGCTAGAATTGTAAAGAAGAAGTCTGTTTAACGGAGGGATAATATTGATATCTGAGATCACCGTTAGTAATCAAGAGAAAGCATATGCCCTTCTTTTGGCGGATGCTGATAAAATACTTAAATTAATCAAAGTACAGATGGACAATTTGACGATGCCGCAGTGTCCGCTATATGAAGAAGTACTCGATACACAAATGTTTGGTTTGTCACGTGAAATAGATTTTGCAATTCGATTGAACCTTGTGAAAGAAGAGGATGGAAAAGAGCTTCTTGAAAACTTGGAAAGGCAGTTGAATGTGCTGCATGAAGCGGCACAGCGGTCTATGCGTCCGTAACAGGACCGGCAGGCCGTCTGCAATTGTACGGGCATCCCATATGAAAGATGAAACCCCATTGCCCTTTAATTTGGCGGGGTTTTTTTATTATTCTATGAATCTGGCGGATTAAGAAGTTCGTAAAATACATACTATGGGAGCTTTAAGATGAAAAAAAGATTGCGTAATTTCGATTTTACTTTACTATTCACACCATTGCTGCTGACAGCTTTCGGAGCCGTGATGGTTTACAGTGCAAGCTATACAGTTGCGGTTGTCAAGTTCGGCGAACCAGCTACTGCATTCTTTGTCAGGACCTTGATTTGGATATGTTTGGCACTGCCTGTCTTTGCCTTTTTCTGCCTTGTGCCCTATCAAAAATTCCAGAAATGGATCAAGCCGATCATGGTCATCATCATCATCATGCTTGTGGGCGTCTTGTTCACGGGCAAGGTGAATGGATCAAGGTCCTGGTTCAATCTTGGGTTCTTCAGCCTGCAGCCTGCAGAGCTGGCGAAAGTTGGTATGATCATTTATCTGGCGGCAGTTTACGCCAAAAAACAGAAATATCTGCATAGCTTTTCAAAAGGTGTCCTGCCGCCTTTGATTGTATTGGGGATGGTATTAGGCTTGATCGTCATCCAGCCTGATGTAGGCTCTGCATCGATTGTATTCCTGATTTCCTGCTCGATCATCCTTAGTGCGGGGATACGGTTCAAGCATTTGTCTATCCTGATATTGGCTGGTGTTGTATTGATATTGGCTGTATTGCCCCACATGGTCAATGAAGAACGGATTTCCCGTTTTACAGGTGCCTATCAGCCATTCGATGAGGAGCATGTACAGGATGACGGGTTTCAATTGGTCCAATCTTATCTTGCAATCGGCAATGGCGGCATTTTCGGCGATGGGCTGGGACAGGGAGTCCAGAAGCTGGGTTATTTGCCGGAACCGCATACGGATTTCATCATGGCCGTCATAGCCGAAGAGCTGGGATTCATCGGTGTGGCCGCTGTTTTGGCTATGCTGGCGATCATCGTGTTGCGCGGCTTCTACATTGCCAAGCAATGCCGTGACAGCTTCGGTTCTTTATTGGCAATAGGCATTTCGTCGATGGTGGGGATCCAGACTTTCATCAACCTGGGTGCAATCACCGGTCTATTGCCAATTACAGGTGTGACACTGCCATTTGTCAGTTACGGCGGTACATCCTTGATGATTTTATTCGCTTCGATGGGTATTCTGAATAATATTGCAAGGCATGTACGTTCACAAGAACTGCTCGTGACAGAGAGTACCTTCACGCAGGACAAGCGGGGCAGACGTCCCTCCAATCGACAGAGGATCCGCACCACTAGTACAACTACACAAACAAGGGGAAAGACTAGAGGAGGAGAACGATGGACGAACTAAGGGGAATCAATAAGGTACTGGTAGCAAACAGAGGTGAAATTGCGATCCGTGTATTCCGGGCTTGTGTCGAGCTTGGGATACAGACGGTCGCGATTTATTCAAAGGAGGACAAATCTTCCAGTCACCGCTTCAAAGCGGATGAAGCATATTTGGTGGGCGAAGGCAAGAAGCCGATCGATGCCTATCTTGATATCGAGAATATTCTAGAAATTGCAAAAACTTCCGGTGCAGATGCCATCCATCCGGGTTATGGATTCCTATCGGAAAACATTCATTTTGCCAGACGCTGTGAAGAGGAAGGCATAATCTTCATTGGTCCGCGCAGTGAACAGCTTGATATGTTCGGGGATAAAGTGAAAGCAAGACAGCAAGCCCTGCTTGCGGAAATACCGGTAATCCCCGGAAGTGACGGACCGATCAAAGGCCTGGATGAAGCGAAAGCATTCACCGACAGCCATGGCTATCCAATCATCATCAAAGCTTCCTTGGGCGGCGGAGGCCGCGGCATGCGTGTCGTTCGATCTGCCGGGGAGCTGGCTGAAGCGTACGAGCGAGCGAAATCAGAAGCGAAAGCTGCGTTCGGCAGTGATGAAGTATACGTGGAAAAATTAATCGAAAATCCGAAGCACATCGAAGTGCAGATCCTAGGGGACAATGCGGGGAATGTCATCCATTTGTTCGAGCGTGACTGTTCGATACAGCGAAGACATCAAAAAGTGATCGAAGTAGCTCCGAGTGTCGGACTTCCTGAAACGCTTCGGGCCGATATTTGTGATGCGGCAGTCAAATTAATGAAAAATGTTTCCTATTTGAATGCTGGGACAGTCGAATTCCTTGTGGCAGATGATAAGTTCTACTTCATCGAAGTGAATCCGCGTGTGCAAGTGGAACATACAATCACCGAATTGGTCACCGGCGTGGATATCGTTCAAACGCAGCTGCTTCTGGCACAGGGGTACAGCCTGTCGGATGAACGCCTTAACATTCCCCCGCAATCTGAGATCAAAACGAATGGCTATGCAATCCAGGCTCGTGTCACAACGGAGGACCCGCTTAATAACTTTATGCCCGATACAGGTAAAATCATGGCTTATCGCTCCGGCGGTGGATTCGGTGTCCGTCTGGATGGCGGAAATGCCTTCCAGGGTTCCGTCATCAGTTCCTACTATGATTCCCTGCTGGTAAAGGTATCGACTTGGGCCGCGGACTACAGACAAGCAGCTTACAAGATGGAAAGGAACCTGCGGGAGTTCAGGATTCGCGGTATCAAGACCAACATACCGTTCCTTGAAAATGTCATCCTGCATGAAAAATTCCTGTCAGCTGACTATACGACTAACTTCATTGATGAAACACCTGAATTATTCGTTTTCCCTAAACGGCAGGATAGAGGAACGAAGATGCTTCAGTATATTGGCTATACAACCGTGAATGGGTTCGATGGCAGCGGTAAAGTCGAAAAGCCTGATTTTCCGAAACCGAGGATTCCTAAGCTTGACAAAGGGCTCGAATATCAAAATGGTACGAAACAAATCCTGGATGCCCATGGTCCTGAAGGGCTGGCAAACTGGCTGAAGGAACAGGAAGAGGTATTGCTGACGGATACTACTTTCCGCGATGCACACCAATCACTGCTTGCAACTCGTGTCCGGACAAAAGATCTATTGGCGATTGCCGAACCGACTTCCAAGCTATTGCCTAACTTATTCTCAGTCGAGATGTGGGGAGGAGCGACCTTCGATGTCGCTTATCGATTCCTGAAGGAAGATCCTTGGGAGAGGCTGGCCAAACTTCGGGACAGAATGCCGAATGTATTATTCCAGATGCTACTCCGTGCAAGCAATGCAGTCGGTTATAAGAATTATCCGGACAACGTCGTGGAGAAGTTTATCAAAGAAAGCGCAGAAGCCGGTATCGACGTATATCGTATCTTCGACAGCTTGAACTGGATTGAAAATATGAAGCCGGCAATCGAAGCCGTGCGCAATCAAAACAAGGTGGCAGAAGCTGCGCTTTGCTACAGCGGAGATATCCTCGATCCATCCCGGACGAAATACGATCTTGCATATTATACGAAGATGGCGAAGGAGCTGGAAGCGGCCGGTGCCCACATCATCGGGATCAAGGATATGGCAGGTCTCCTTAAACCGCAGGCTGCCTATGACCTTGTCAGTGCTTTGAAGGATGCCGTATCGCTGCCGATTCATTTGCACACGCATGATACAAGCGGAAATGGCGTACTGACATATGTGAAGGCCGTAGAAGCTGGTGTGGATGTAGTCGATGTTGCAGCAGGTTCCATGGCGGGTCTGACTTCTCAGCCGAGTGCCAGCACATTTTATCACGCCATGCAGGGGATGGAGCGCCGACCATCCATCAATGTCGGGAATTATGATGAACTCGGATTATATTGGGAAGATGTGCGCAATCAATACAGTGACTTCGAGAGCGGCATGAAAGCCCCGCATGCAGAAGTCTATTTGCATGAAATGCCGGGCGGTCAATACAGCAATCTGCTGCAGCAGGCGAATGCGGTCGGGCTGGGCGATCGTTGGGACGAAGTGAAAGTCATGTACAGAAGGGTGAATGACTTATTCGGGGATGTCATCAAAGTAACGCCATCCTCCAAGGTGGTCGGCGATATGGCATTATTCATGGTGCAAAACGACTTGGATGAAAATAGTGTCATTGAAAAAGGAGCTTCACTCGATTTCCCGGACTCTGTAATCGAATTCGCGCAAGGCTATCTTGGACAGCCATATGGCGGGTTCCCGAAAGAGCTGCAGAAGGTGATCGTGAAGGATCGGGAAGTGATTACAGCCCGCCCTGGTGAATTGCTTCCGCCAGTGGATTTTGATCAGCTGCGGAGTGAGCTCCAGGAAAAGATGGTGGATGAAGCTACCGAGCAGGATATCGTGGCATATTCCCTCTATCCGAAGGTGTTCGAAACGTATGCGGCATTCAAGGAAGCCTATGGAGATCTATCCGTTCTGACTACACCGACATTCTTCTATGGCATGAAGCTGGATGAAGAAATCGAAGTGGAAATCGAACCAGGGAAAACCTTGATCGTCAAGCTGGTCGCAATAGGCGAGGCCGGTCCGGATGCAATGCGGACGATATACTTTGAGTTCAATGGACAGCCTCGTGAGGTGCTTGTGCGTGATGAACAGGTGCAGGCAACAGTCAAAACGACACCGAAAGCGGATAAACAGAACAAGAAACATATCGGTGCAACGATGCCTGGAACTGTCATCAGGGCGTTGGTAGCTGCTGGTGAGCAAGTGCAAAAAGGGCAGCAGCTGCTCGTCACGGAGGCAATGAAGATGGAAACGACGGTGCAGGCGCCATTCGATGGAACCATCAAAGATGTCCATGTAAAGGATGGAGAGCCAATTCAAGTCGGAGATCTGCTTTTGGAATTTGAATAAAGGAAAATCCACTGCCGACACGGCAGTGGATTTTTTTATTCCTTTTCATATTTCGCGCTGCGGAAGGACAGCATGATATAATACGTCATTATTCCGAAGTAGACGCTGATGATCAAAGAATGGAGCAGGGCTACAAATAGATTCATACCGGTGAAAATGACAAGCACACCGGCTATTGCTTGTGCTGCCAAGAGACAGAAGCTGATGATCCAGCCTTTGGACATCACTGCATGCTCTTTGTAACGGCGGATCACTTGCACCATGATGATGAAGGACCAGACAAGCGCCAGCATGGCAGCGCCGCGATGGAGCATCTGTACCATCTGTGCCGTGCTTAACCCAAAGAGACCTGGATCAGAGTTGGAACAGAGCGGGAAGTCCCCGCATACAAGACTGGCATTCATATGCCGTACAAGGGCTCCGGTATAGACGACGAGATAAATGAAAATGGTATGCAGATAAAATTGGATCCGCATTCCTTTTCTGATCACAAGTGCGCGCGCATCAAACTTCTTGTCCACTTCGAAAACCAAAAGGGTAAGCAGCAGGACAGAAGCGAAAGAAATCAGCGAAATGCCGAAATGAAGTGCCAGCACGGTGTCCGATTGCTGCCAAACAACTGCTGCAGCACCGATCAGTGCTTGGAGAATCAGAAAGAATACAGCCACTACGGACAGGAATTTCACTTCGCGGATGTGTCCGATTTTTCGCCATGCGAGGATTGCAAGCAAGATGATGACGACGCCCATTGCCGAAGAAACGAAACGATGGGCGGATTCAATGACCAATTCCGGTGTGATATTGGTCAAAGCCCCTTCACATAATGGCCAGCTCTGTCCGCATCCATCTTCGGATCCCGTTTTGGTGACCAGGGCGCCGCCCAATAGGACGAACAGCATCCCCACACTGCCGATCACCGATAAGAATTTCAATAATTTCATGTATGAACACCTCTTATACAGACTTTAAGCAATGATAAAAATAATCATGCCTATCGTAACACGAAAGGGCTTTTAAAATAGAAGAATTTCTTGTCAATTTTATGACCTGTGACCGTCTATTTTAGCAATAAGCTGTAAAGACTGGAGTTAGTTCAGCAAATTGTCATAAACCGTTTCATTTGAAGAAGTCTGACGTGTTACAATGTAAAAAGTGTGATAGAATACAAGAATTATGTGTAACCAAGCAGAAAGGATGTGCTGGTGTGGAAAAAATCGAATCAACTTCTTCACAAGTGTTGAATGGCGCCGAACAGGCTGATTCTGCCACTAGTCTTTGGACAGACTTTAAAGCACTTATAAAAACAGGTATTATAAATTCGAATCTATTGACCGCTTTCGGTGGTTTCTGGCTCGCACTTTATATGACAAATGAGCAATTTGTCGACCATATCCCCGCATTTATTTACATGATGATCGGCAGCGGGCTGGTCATTGCAGGCGGTTGTGTCATCAATAACTATTATGATCGTGACATTGATCATATCATGCAGAGGACGAAGAAACGGCCGACTGTAACAGGTACCATCCCTCTTTCTGTCGTACTTACGATGGGGATCGGCTTCACGGTCCTCGGTGTGGTATTCCTTTTCCTTACAACATGGCAAGCAGCACTAATCGGCATGTTCGGCTGGTTTGCTTATGTAGTGCTTTATACGATGTGGTCCAAGCGCCGCTACACAATCAATACTGCGATCGGAAGCTTTTCCGGCGCGGTTCCGCCGCTGATCGGTTATGCCGCCATCGATGGAAGCTTGAGCACAGAGGCTTGGATCGTTTTCGCCATCATGTTCATCTGGCAGACACCGCATTTCTTGGCCTTGGCCATGAGAAAAGCGGAAGATTACAAGGCTGCGAATATACCGATGCTGCCATCGGTTTATGGCTTCGGAATCACGAAACGTCAGATTGTCGTTTACACAGCATGTTTGCTTCCGCTGCCATTTTACTTAACAACGCTAGGAACCGTGTTCGTCGCCATTGCCAGCGTATTGAATGTTGGGTGGCTTGCGATCGGCATTGCTGGATTCTTCATGAAAGATGACTTGAAATGGGCTACATGGATGTTTGTCTACAGCCTGAATTACTTGATGATTTTCTTTATCGCGCTTGTAGTATTTACAACTCCTGCGATATTCTGATCCTATTGCGAAGATGCTTCCTTTATAAGGAGGTGTCTTTTTTTGTGTTTATGGAGATGGAAATTACGGGAATAGAATGGTAAATGTGCTTTTTTGGAGAGAGGGAAATGGAATGGATATGGAAACACCGCGCTTGAATTTGAAAGCTATGACACTGGAAATGGGGAAGCAGCTCGTTCGCTACCCGGTCACCTTCTTCTATGAGCAGGGTATATCGTATGTGACCGATTGGCCGACGAATGCTTTGAAAGCAGAGCTGCCCTTTTATTTAGAGGAAATGGAAACTGGGCTGATAAAATCCGGATTCGGACCGTGGATCCTGCATACAAAATACAAGAAGGAAATGGTCGGGCATATCATGGTTAAACAACCGGTATATGACACGATGCAAGCGGAGCTGCATTTCCATATTCGCAAGGAGATGTCAGGAAAAAGGTATGAGGATGAAGCAATCGTGGGCATTTGCGATTGGCTTTTGCAGCATGGCATCGAAACGATCCATGCCTTCTGTAAACCGGAGGAAGCAGATAAGCAGCAAGTTTTGACAAGATGCGGCTTCCGGAAGCTTGGTGAGATTGACGGTTTGGTCCAGTTCAGGACATACGGTCACCTGCTGCCAGCAGATGGTATGTGAAGCTTGTCGAAGGAGTCGGCTATCTCTGGATTGGGATTTATATTATAATAGGGGGCAACTGATGGAAAGGGGGCAGGATGCTTGAAGAGCTTGCGAATTGTGTTATTGCTTCTCGTAGTGGGGGCGGGTGTTCTGTTCTTTTGGAATAAAGATGATTATCTTGGCCCAGCCCAGGATGCAAGACAGAAAAATACTGAGAATGCGCAAAAAGCAGAAGCTGCCCAGAAGCCGAACGGCGATATGGAACGGTGGATCAACCAGGAACCGGAAACATTAAAAGAGGATCAAGGCGAACCGGATAGAATTGACAAATCCTCTTACGGCTATGATTGGTATATATATGATAAAGGCGATGCCTATGCCCAGTATGGCGTAAAGGATGATCGCATCATCACTGCCTTCGCAGTCGGCGAAGCATCGCTTGCCAAAACAGAAATCGGCGCAAGCCGTGAGGAAGTGGAAGAGGATTATCCTCTTGAGGAAGAGGTATCTTTTCGTTATGGAAGCAATCGGTACACATTCAAGCTAAAGGAGAAGGATCAGCAGATCCAGCCGCTTGCCCAAATCGGGGATGGGCTGTTCGCCCAATTTTACTTTGATACCTTCGATGATGAACTTACGGCAGTCCGTGTGCTGACTGACGAACAGCTGATCTTGGAACGGCCATACGATGTGACCTATACAGGCGGGCTGCCTGAGCAGCCGCAGCTTTCCGACGATGATTGGCAGCAAGTGCAGGATGGGATGGAGCAGCAAATCATCGATATAACCAATGTCTTGCGTGCACATTTCGATGTCCCGCCATTGAAATGGAATGACGAAGTTGCGGCGGTTGCCCTCGGTCATAGTGAGGATATGCAAAAACAGCAGTATTTCTCACATGTGACGCCGAATGGCGAGGAGCTGGGTGACAGACTGGCAGATGGTCAAGTGCGTTTCCAAAGTGCGGGGGAGAATATTGCCGCTGGCTATACAGATGCCCCGGCAGCAATGATCGGCTGGCTGAACAGCGAGGGTCACCGAAAAACGATGCTTGATGCAACATATGAAGAACTTGGGGTGGGTGTGTATCGTTATTACTATACCCAGAACTTCCTCTTGCAATGACCGGGTTTCCGTTAAAGGATCCCGGTCATTTGTGTCATTGCACCTGTTTTTTCATATATTGGGCAGAGAGGGTCATATTCAGGTTAGGAGATGAATGGCAATGTCAGATACGAATTTGCATCCTTCGATCCAGGCATTCAGACAATTCGTCCAACAGCATCCAAAGCTGATCCGTGAGGTCAGGCAAAATCAGACAGGATGGCAGCCTTACTATGAAAAGTGGGTATTGTTGGGTGAGGAGGATCCAAGCTGGCAGGCATATAAAGAAAACGAAGAACAGACAGGGAGAGCGGATACAGAGTCACAGGAAGCAGGCAAAGAGATGTTCAATAAGGTGATGGGCATGGCAAATCAATTCGATTTGCAGAAACTGCAGGGTCATATCCATCAGCTGAATGGTGCACTGGATAATATCAAGCAATTGATAGCCCAATATCAAGGAGTCAAGCAGCAGCTGCCGGCAAAGAAGCAGGCACCCACATTTTTCCACAGGGACTAAAGGGAGGTTGAATGATGCGGCAGGAAATATATCAAAGGCTGCAGCATCGGGAGGAATTGCTCCGTTTTGTCAGGCTTCATCCGATATGGTATCGTACACTCGCCCGTGATCCGGACGCATTCGCCGAGCTGGAAAAACAGGCGAAGCATTTCTACGGCAGAACGGTACCACAGCGCATCGGACAATTCGGGGAGCAGCTGAGCATGGTCAATATGCTGATACAAATGGCGAGGGCGATGCGGGATTAAACACTTTTCATTTCCCTATTATTTGGTATGATAGTAGGGGAGGTGGTTCTATGTTTGCAACTATGGAATTCGTTGAACTATTGGAGAAATCTGAGCGATTGGGGCAGATGATTCGTGAATCAGATGTCATGGCAGCATATAGCTCCGCGCAAGCCAAGCTCTACCAGGATAGTGAGACGAAAGCTAAAATCGACGCATTCACAGCAATAAAGGAACAATATGAAGAAGTGCAGCGATTCGGCCGATACCACCCTGATTACAGCTTCATCATGAAGGAAATCCGCAGCAAGAAGCGTGAGATGGATATGGATGCCAACGTTGCGGCCTTTAAGATAGCAGAACGGAATCTGCAAAAACTGCTTGATGATATTAGTGCCAAACTCGCTGTAACAGTGAGCGAGAATGTCAAGGCACCGCGGGCAGGGGCAGCTTGGAAGGACTCCGGCTGCGGCTGCGGAAGCGGCGGCGCCTGCGGGTGTGCTTCCTGACATTATCCGGCAAGCTTTTTAGCTTGCCGGTTTTTTTGTGTTGCTCCGAGGGGCCAGGCTTTGCTACACTAAGAAAAAAGCTGTAAAGCGAGGAACATCATTTATGTTGACAAAACGGCAGGGAATCGTCGTATGGTTCCAGCATATGAAAAATATCAAGCAGCTGAAGCGGCACGGACATTTGGTTTTCGTATCCAAGAAGCAGAAGTATGCAATGATTTATGTGAATATGGAGGAGGCCGAAGAGAAGGAAGCGGCATTGCAAAGACTGCCGTTCGTTTCCAGGACTGCCCTGAGCTATCGTCCATTCGTTCGTACCGATTTCGAGAATGCGAAACAGGATAAAGCGAAAGAATACGATTATAAGATCGGGATATAAAAAAAGCCTGCAGGGAAATGCCCTGCAGGCGCCTTTGTTTCCAGTGAAAACAACAGGCAAAGGGAGAGGAGAAACCGGAGGAAGAGCTTATGGGGAAACGTAAGTCTTCTCCGTGTTCATGAAGCAGCTATTAGCGTGATAGCCGCTTCAATAGTACAGTATGGTCCGGTTCAGGAAGGAATATACATCGTTTTTTTGAAGGAGTGTAATGTGATGCGAGTTATTGCAGGGGAGCATAAAGGAAGGGCATTGAAGGCTGTGCCGAACCAGCTTACAAGACCGACGACGGACAAAGTGAAGGAAAGCCTGTTCTCAGTGCTTGGTCCTTTTTTTGATGGAGGGGAATGCCTTGATTTGTTTGCAGGGAGCGGCGGACTGGGCATCGAGGCATTGAGCAGGGGAATGACACATTGTATTTTTGTCGATAAGCAAGGCAAAGCCGTCGAAACGATCAAGCAGAATCTGACTGCACTAAGGCTGACACATCAGGCGGAAGTTTATCGGAACGATGCTCTGCGCGCACTGAAGGCCGTCGCGAAAAGGGAAAAACGATTCAGCCTGATTTTTTTGGATCCGCCTTATCAAAAGATGTCATACGAGGACTTGCTCGAGCGAATCAGCGAAGCTGGCATACTACAGCCACATGGCCGCATTGTCTGTGAACACGATGCCAAGAAGGAGCTGCCAGAGTTCATCGCTGGATTGCAAGCAGTGAAAAGGGATGTCTATGGAAATACAACTGCAATTACGATCTATCAAGTTGCGCGGGAGGATGAGCAATGACGATTGCAATGTACCCAGGATCCTTTGATCCGGTAACCAATGGCCATGTCGATATCATTCAGCGGGCGGCAGCTATATTCGAGAAAGTGATTGTTGCCGTGGCAGTCAACAGCAAGAAGAAACCGCTTTTTAATGAAGCGGAGCGAATGGAGCTTTTAAGGCAGTCCGTTAAACATTTACCGAATGTATCGGTTGCCAGGGCCGAGGGTTTGACTGTCGACTTTGCCAGGAAACATGATGCTAAGGTATTGATCCGCGGATTGCGGGCTGTGAGCGATTTTGAAAGTGAGATGCAAATCAGCGGAATCAACCGTCACTTGGAACCCGGATTGGAGACGCTCTTCATTACGGCAGATTCGGCCTACAGCTTCCTGAGCTCCAGCATCGTCAAGGAGGCGGCAAGCTTCGGTGCCGATGTCAGCAAGCTCGTGCCGGCTCCTGTACAGGAAGCCATCAAGCAAAAGTTTTAATCCATCATTCGGCGTTTCATCAGGATCAATGCAGCCATGGCAAGCATGATGATGGTGAAAGCAGGTCCGACAGATGCTAGTTCATGAAGCAGCTCCGTAATTGTATCGGGAGCTGTTTTTTCTTGTAAGAATGCAGCCAGGCTTGTTTCTTGATGGTTGCCATAAAGCGGCCCGAATAGGGTGGCGGCTAATCCGGCTGCAATGAATCCATGCAGCAGGCGTGCAAAGAAATAAGGGGCGAAACGGATATCTGTCTCGGCAAGGATGCTGGCTACTTGAGCTTGTACTGAAAAGCCGTTGAAAGCAAGGATGAAGCTGACGACGATAATGGGGAAAAAGAAGTTCGATCCCGCTGCTTGGGCAATCATTTGGCCGCCCATCGTGATTTCGAATAAGCCGGAAAACATCGGGACGACCAAGTCTGCCGGAACACCGAAGATAGCCGTCACGATCCGGAGCCCATTGGCCAGTAAATCCGTGATACCTAAAATGAATAATAGCTTATTGAAAACAGAGAACATAATGATGAATCCGCCGATCATGAGCAAGGTTTGGATGGAATTGACGACGGCATCCCCAAAGATCTTACCGAATGGCCTTTTATCCGCCATTCTCGTTTCGTGCAGCTCCCGGAAAGCTCTGTTGACCAATCCTTTTTCCCGTACATAACTAGAGCGGGATTCCGTACGGCCATAGAAACGCATGCAAATCCCCACCAGGATATTCCCTCCATAATGCGCAATGGCAAGCAGGATGCCCAGCTCTGCATCTCCGAAAAAACTCACGGCAATGACGCCGACGATGAAAAGGGGGTTGCTGGCATTTGTAAATGATACAAGTCGCTCAGCTTCGATTTTCGTAAGCTGTTTTTCCTGACGCAGGCGGCTTGTCAGCTTTGCGCCTGAAGGATAGCCGCTTGCCATGCCCATAGCCAATACGAAACTGCCGACGCCAGGGACATTGAATAATGGCCGCATGATCGGTTCGCAGAAAACACCGATGAAACGTACCATGCCAAAAGCAATCAGCAGTTCTGCAGTTATGAAAAAAGGCAGGAGGGATGGAAAAACCACTTCCCACCACATATTCAATCCACGAATGCTGGCCTGCAGGGAAGGGTCAGGATACATGATAAGACTGAATGCCAACAATAATGCAGAACCAGCCAGCAGAACCGATTTCATTTTTTGCACAACTATCCCTCCGATTTGTGACAACTGTACTTCTTGAATTCGAAGTAGTACACTTAAATACAGCCGATTTGTACAGGCTATCTTAACTATACGCGTGCTCAAAAGGGAAATATGCTTCTTCTTCTGAATAAGTGAAGATAGCGGGCACAGAAGGGGAACTGAACAGATGAAACAGAACAAACGTTATATCCTGTTCGTCATTCTGCTGCTGCTTATCGTCTTTTGTTTCTCCGGTGTTTACAGAATGCCGTATTATGTATACAAGCCGGGTGCAGCAGATGCTCTTGATCCGATCGTATCCGTAGAGGGCAGCGACAAGAGCGAAGGCGATATGCATCTAGTCACCGTGCGTGGCGGACAGGCGACACCATTCCAATATGTGATGGCTAAAATACTTCCTTATCACCAAATAGAAAAATTGGAAGATGTCATACCGGAGGGGATTTCCGAAGAGGAATATACACAAGCACAGCTGATGCAAATGGAAAGCTCGCAGGAAGCATCCACAGTCGTTGCCTACAAGGCAGCTGGTGCGGATTTGCAAATCGATTATAAAGGCGTGTACGTCGTCTCCGTAGTCAAAGGCCTGCCTGCGGACGGCCAGCTGAAGCAGGGCGATCTCATTACAGCCGTGGATGGCCAGGAAGTGAAAGAAGCAGCTGATCTGACCGACTATGTCACTTCCAAAAAAATAGGCGATACCATTACCCTGCAAATAGAGCGGGATGATGAACAGCTGGAGAAGAAGCTGAAGCTCCAAGCGCTTCCTGATACCCAAATACCTGGAATCGGTATAACACTCGTCACCGATCGCGATGTGACAGAGGATCCGAAAGTCACTTTCTCAAGCGGCCAAATCGGCGGACCGAGTGCCGGGCTGA
The DNA here is from genome assembly GCF_002271665.1 of Terribacillus sp. 7520-G. Classification (NCBI taxonomy): domain Bacteria; kingdom Bacillati; phylum Bacillota; class Bacilli; order Caryophanales; family Bacillaceae; genus Terribacillus; species Terribacillus sp. 7520-G. The sequence continues at coordinate 116,429 of NZ_NQFP01000007.1, forward strand.
TGTTCAGTTTGGAAATCTATGATCAGCTGGAAGAAGAAGATTTGACGAAGGGCTATCAGATCTGCGGGACAGGTGAAGTGGATTATGAAGGCAATGTCGGCCGCATCGGCGGAATCGATAAAAAGGTTGTAGCAGCGGATAAAGAGGGCTGTGATATCTTCTTTGCCCCGAATGAGCAAGGGGCTGAAGATTCCAACTTTGAAGTGGCCAAACAAACTGCAGAAGACATCGGTACAGATATGAAAATCATATCGGTCGATACATTTGAAGATGCGAAAGACTACTTAGAACAAATGCCGGCCAAATAAACAAAAAGGATGCATCACAGCGATGCATCCTTTTTTATTATACGAAGATGGGCGGGGAAATTTCCTGCCTTCGGGATGCAGCTGCAATTTCAGGTGGCAAGATACTGTAATACGCATCTGCTGCTTGCAGCTCCAAATCGGAAATTGGATGCACGCCATCCTTCAATTGTGTATAAAGCGGCACATCAAGCTGTTTTTTTCGGGAAGCGAGGAATGCCTGTCCCTTTTTAGTCATGCCAAGTACACGGATATAAGGGCATGCAGGTCCTTCCAGATGCTCGTCGGCGAATTGTTTTTGGGTATTGGAAAGCAAATGGACGCATACGCGCTGCAGCCTCGTCCATGTGTATCGTTTTGTTTTGATCAGCGTCAGAAAATGTTTGAAATCCTGCGACTGATTTATATATTTCTTGAATCGATATTCCAATCCTTCCTCCATTCCCTGGATCTGGCGCAGCATTTCTGCAGGCCGAGTGAGGATGAGATAGCGTAAAAGCGGGAAATATTCTTCCCAGCCATGAAGATATTCTCCAGATAATAGTTCATATGTGCTCCCGGGTACTGCTTGTTTGACTGCTTCTTTATCATTGTCGAGCCAAGCAGTCCGGATAGAGGTGGCACTTGCAATAGGACCGGAAATGGACTGATCATGATAGCCTGCTTCGATACGGCGGATTGTATGTACCTGCAAACGGGTGCCCAGCTCCTCGGCGGCCTTCATATAAGCGAAACCTAAAATATTATTCGGACTGCCAAGATCAAGGGAGGAATCCATCCCGACGGCTTCATATGCTGCCCGGTTTGCTTCAGGATAGGATAACCCATTGCCGAGCTTCTGTTTCAAAACCGACTCAAATGCTGCCTGATTCGCCTGCTGGCCGGACAATGCCCGATGGAATGCTGCAATCGATCCATCTTCAGAACCGAAAACCAAATGGTCAGCTTGCAGGGCATGCAGAATGGAAACAGCTCCTTTGGCAAACAGGTCGGCATGCTGGACGGCGAATAGGAAAGGCAATTCAATAACCAAATCGATCCCGGCAGAAAGCGCCGTCTTTGTCCGGCTGAACTTATGCAAAATGGCAGGTTCACCACGCTGTGTGAAATTCCCGCTCATCACCGCAATCATACAGTCGCTGCCGGTTAATTTCTGCGCCTGCTGTATATGATAAACATGACCGTTATGCAAAGGGTTATATTCGACGATGAGGCCGCATGACTTCATAAATAGGCTCCTTTCGGTGTGTGTTGTGTCAGGTGAAGTTTCCGGGCTTTCTCGCTTCCTTCTTCGCTCCTGAACGGTTTTCTTCGCTTTTCGGGTGTTGTCCAGTTCCGAAAACCAGGAGCTGCGCCGGAAGTGATAAATCCCTGCAGGAGGAAGGACGCCTCCTTCCGGGCTTTCTCGCTTCCTTCTTCGCTCCTGAACGGTTTTCTTCACTTTTCGTTTCTGTTACTATGAATATAGGCTAATTATTGCCGTGGTGTAAAGAAAATATATTGACAAAGCTTCTGTTTTTTTTTACAATTACTTTTGTTGCCATGAGGTGAATTAACGTGAAAATTCCGGTTCAAAAGCTTAAAGCCAAAGGTCTTGAACCTTTCGAATTTACAGAGCAAGTGGATGTGTCAGACATCCAGGGCAAGAATGACATTCGTCGAATTGATCCGGTGAAGGTCAGCGGTCAGGCTACATCATATGGAAACGACATTACTGTCAAGTTCGCAATCGATGGCAAGATGATTTTGCCATGTGCGCGTACTTTGGTGGATGTGCCGTACGAATTTCATATCGACGCGATTGAATTGTTTACGCTGTCTCCTTATGCAAGTGCGGATGACGAGTCGGAGATTCATCCTGTTGAGGGAGAACTGCTTGACTTGAAACCGTATATAGAGGAAAATATCCTCTTGGATGTTCCTTTTCGTGTATTTTCCGATGATCAGCAGGTATATGATGATGCCGTGACAGAGGGAGAAGGCTGGCAGCTTGCCAGTGAGGAAGCCCAGCAGGACAAGATCGATCCGAGACTTGAGAAGCTGCAGGCTCTCTTGAAGAAGGACGACGAATAAGCATTGTAACGATTGAAGGAGGTGTAGGACCGTGGCAGTACCTAAAAGAAGAACTTCTAAAAAAGTCAAAAACCAACGCCGTACACACAAAAAATTGCATGTACCTGGAATGGTAGAATGCTCTAACTGTGGAGAACTTACAAAACCACACCACGTTTGCAGATCTTGCGGACATTACGATGGAAAAGCAGTGGTTGAGGCGTAAGAAAGACGACATCTGCCGGCAATATTGCCGGCAGATGTTTTTTTATATTCTATCGTCCTTTTTCTAGTCTAGTATTTTCCCCTCTTGCATACATTGATAGCAGAATGGAAGAGGGGGGAAGCATTTTGAAGAGTACTAGACAAGATGCATGGTCGGATAAAGAGGATGTACTGCTGGCAAATACAGTATTGGACTATATCCAGGAAGGTAAGACCCAGCTCGATGCCTTCCGGGATGTCGCAGTGAAGCTGAACCGAACAGCAGCAGCCTGCGGTTTTCGCTGGAATGCCTCGCTCCGTCAGTATTATCAAGCAGATATCGAAATTGCCAAGCAGCAGCGCAAACAGCAGCTCCCTGCATCCAATAAAGAAGCTGCGCAGGTGAAAGAGGAAAAGGAATCCATCAGTTTGGAAGCAGCGATCGATTTGCTTGAGAAGGTCAAGCAGAACATTCAAGTGCCGAAAAAGGAACCGCAAGAAGAGCTGCGGACGCTCCAAGCAGAGAATGCCAAGCTGAAGGATCAACTCAAACGATATCAGGATGCATGCATCGAAATGGAAAAGCTTTGCCGCTGGGTGATTGACGAAGCCGAGACAAAATAAAAAAAGCCCGATCGGGCTTTTTCATTTTGTCGGCTGCCATGTCATGACGGACAAGCCATTTTCTTGTTTTTGGCTATCCTTAAAATCAAGTTTCGTCCAAAAGGCTTCCGAGTTGATCCTTGCTTTCGTGCGGACTGGCTTGGCGAAGGACTGGACGAATTCAACCAGGGAGGAACCAAGCTTATTGCCTTGATAAGCTGGAAGCACCTCCAGTTTGGTTATTTCCACGTAGCCCTTTGGAGGATAAAAGGTGTTGTCGCGCTGTTCATCCACGAAGGTCAGAGCCATTCTGGCCGCTAGCTCATTGTCCATGTAGATACCATAAAATAACGTGTCATCTTCACATTCGATCAGACTCAGCCGGAATTCATCCAGCATGGAAAGCTCTGCATTCCCCTGTGCCGCAAAGCGTTCAAAATCCTCGGCAGTTTTATAGTTCACCGGCAGTTTTTCCACTTTAGCAAATGTCATACAGAATCCCCTCTCCGTATTAAAAAATTTTGCTCTGTGCTCCATATTTCCAATATATATGAAAACGTTTACAAATTCAAGCGTTATATTTCTTGTATCCATTATGTCGGTTCTTTTGCTAAAATAAACAATTAGGTAAAGGACGAATGGGGGAACGGGGATGAAAATCAATGTGATCGGCGGAGGGGCGATCGGGTTGCTTCTCGCCGCTAAACTCGGCAGATTTCATGATGTGCGTCTTCTGACAAGGACACGGCACCAGTCCAAGAGGATTGCAGCTGAAGGCCTGCGTATCGGGGAAGAAGTGATAGCAGTTACGGCATCAGCTTTTGAGGATTTACAGGAATCAACAGAAGCGGATGCATGGATTATCTGTGTGAAGCAATATGATTTGACGGAGATTTGGGATAAGGTAAAGCTGCATGCCCGATCGGCAGTCGTATTCCTCCAAAATGGGATGGGGCATACAGATATGCTGCGCAAGGTGGATGTTGATTATCCGATTATCGTTGGGTCTGTCGAACATGGAGCCTTAAGAATGGATCCCCGTACGGTGGAGCATACAGGAGAAGCTGTGATCCGGCTGGCTGATTTGTCAGGCGGGCACGCTTTTGAGTTGGCAGGACGGCTCCATGAAGCTGATTTCCCTTTTATATATGAGCGTGATTGGTATAAGATGCTGGGGACAAAACTGATTGCGAATGCCGTGATCAATCCGCTGACTGCCATTTATCGGATTGAAAATGGTGAACTGTTGGAGCGGCAGCCATTTGAGCATATTGCGCGGATGTTATGCAAGGAAGCCGCTGAAACACTCGGTTTCGATAGGAAAGAGCAATGGGAAAATGTGCGGCGGATCATACAGGCTACAAAAGCCAATCGTTCCTCGATGTATAAGGATATACAAGCTGGCGCATTTACCGAGATCGAAGCCATATCCGGCTATATCCGCAAACATGCAAAACATGATGTCCCTTATACGGACTTTGTTTATCATAGTATACATGGACTTACGAAAACGGCAGGAGAGGACTAATCTATGACCCACTTAATTGCTTACCTCCTGGCGGCGGCAATCACTGTCCCGCCGCTTGCAACCTGGATATATTATATGATTGCAGGACGGATCATCCGGAAGAGGCGGAATGCTTTTCTTCATAGCGTGCAAACTACTGCCGTATTCTATATCTTTTCTGTTATGATTATGTTGCAAATAATTTTACAGCATACAGTAATCGGATATATGATTGGATTCCTTGCGGTATTGTTCATCGTGATCGTGCTGATGCATCATAAATACCGAGGCGAAATCGTATTCAAGCATGTGTGGCGGGTATTCTTGCGCATCTGCTTCCTTTTGTTCGGTCCGCTGTACATCCTGCTGTTAGTGGCAGGTGTCATCATCACTTTCATCAGACAATAATACATATATTCACATGTAAATAAAAAGGAGTACTTATTATGGTAATACAACCAATGGGACTGGGAAGTCCAAACAAATTGGTGGCTGATTATCGGGCAGAGCTTCCTTCGATAATGGAAAGTTTCGATTTCACCCCATTTCATCAGGATAGCTATGAGTCCAGGCTGAAAGAGCTCGAAGCTAGAAAATATCCGAGGGAGGAATTGGCGGAACTGCTCCATAGACGAAATAAGGAGTGGGGAGCCGATCAAGCAACATTCCAAAATATCGACAGATTGGCAGATCCCCAAGCTGTCGCTGTCGTCGGCGGCCAGCAGGCTGGACTTTTCACAGGCCCTTTATTGACATTGCATAAGATCACTTCGATTATCGCGCTTGCATCGGAGCAAAGTGAAAAACTTGGCGCGCCTGTCATACCGGTTTTCTGGATAGCGGGTGAGGATCATGATGTGGAGGAAATCAATCACATATTCCTCCCGATCCGAAATGATATGAAGAAACTAAAGTGGAAACAGCACCTGACGGGAAAAATAGCTGCTTCCGATATAAAGCTGGACAATGGATTGACGCATGCTTTCTTGGAGGAAGTGATCGCTTCTTTGCCGGAAACGGCTCATACGAAGGATATGCACCGGATCATCGGTGATATCCTTCATCAGTCTGAAACATTCGTCGATTTCTTCGCCAAGCTCATCCATTATCTATATAAAGATAGCGGACTCGTCCTGCTTGATTCGGGTGATCCGGAACTGCGCAATATAGAGCGCCCATTCTTCCGTGAGCTGATCGAAAAGCAGCGCGAAATAAGCCATGGTGTCTATGGTGCATCCCAGAGGCTTCAGCAAATGGGTTATACAGACGTCCTGGGTGCAGAAATGGAAGATGGCAACCTGTTCTGTTATATCGAAGGAGAAAGGACGCTGCTCGTCCGTGACGCCGAAGGCAAGTGGCGAGGCAAAAGTGATGAAGCAATCTTCACCGAGGAAGAGCTGCTGCATATAGCAGAATCCTCCCCGGAAAGACTCAGTAATAATGTCGTCACCCGTCCGCTCATGCAGGATTACTTGCTGCCGGTACTTGCTTTCATCGCCGGTCCCGGGGAAATCCAATATTGGGCGAATTTGAAGCCGGGATTTGAGGCAGTTGGTTTCAAAATGCCGCCCGTCATGCCGCGCCTTTCTTTCACGCTGCTTGACAGCAAGGTGGAGAAGCTGCTCGGACGTTATCGATTAAGTCTTGAAAAAGCCATCACTGCAGGTGTCGAAGCTGAAAAAATCCACTATCTTGCTGCACAGCAGCAGCCGCCGATTGCAGTCATATCCGAACAAGTGAAGCAGGCGATGGCTGAATTGCATGCACCGCTGCGGCATAGTGCTGCATCCATTGCCGACGATCTTGGCAGCTTGGCGGAAAAGAATCTTCGTCATCTGGAAGAGGACATCGATTTTCTCGTTAAGCGAATGGAATCCAGGATCAAAGAACAGCATAGGGTGGCATTATCCCATTTTGATCATATACAATGCGCTCTCCACCCGCAAAATGGGCTTCAAGAGCGGACATGGAATGTATTTTCGTTCTGGAATAGTCATGGAGTGGGGATTTGGCGCGAATTATCGCAAAAAAACTATGATTTCACAACCTCTCACTATATCGTAAAGTTATAATGGAACAGAATGCGTGCCTGGTCGACGACCAGGCACGTTTTTTTGTGCAGAAACGTCCGAAATAACGCTGGGTAAGGGAGAAAATGCTAATAAAAAGTGTGAATATTGAGGTGGTGAAATGTGGGGGGATGTGGTACTATGAAAGTGGAAAGTGGGGGCGGAGTCTATGTTTATGGGGGAATTCCAGCATACGGTCGATACGAAGGGACGTATTATCGTGCCTGCCAAGTTCCGAGAAGACTTGGGCGAGAAGTTCGTACTGACAAGAGGATTGGACCAATGCTTGTTTGGATACCCTATGGAGGAATGGAGACTCCTGGAAGAAAAATTGAAAAAGCTGCCATTGACCAAGAAGGATGCCCGTGCATTCACTCGTTTCTTCTTTTCAGGAGCAGTCGAATGCGAGCTTGATAAGCAGGGAAGAATCAATATCCCTGCACCGCTTAGGAAATACGCGAAGCTGGAGAAGGACGTCGCCATCATTGGCGTGTCCGGCCGGATCGAATTCTGGGCGGAGAGCGAATGGAATTCCTATTTTGATGAATCTGAGGAATCTTTTGCTGAAATCGCTGAAAATATGCTTGATTTCGATATTTGATGGCAGCCGAAAGGATGTAAAAGCTTGTTTGAACATTATAGTGTGCTGAACAGGGAGACGGTTGAAGGGCTCGCTGTGAAGCCGGAAGGTACATATGTGGATTGCACCTTGGGTGGAGGCGGTCACGCCGAAGTGATCTTGAAGCAGTTATCCGAAAAAGGAAAACTGTATGCTTTTGACCAGGACAAGCAAGCCATCGAGGCCACATCGGCCAGATTGGCGGAGTATGGCAATCGAATCGAATATATCCAGGCGAATTTCCGTCACCTAAAAAGCGAGTTGGAGGCAAGGGGCGTCACGGAAGTGGATGGGGTTGTATTCGACCTCGGCGTGTCCTCCCCGCAGCTTGATCAGGCAGAAAGAGGATTCAGCTATCAGCACGATGCGCCGCTTGATATGCGCATGAATCAGAATCAGGCGCTGTCTGCCTACGAGGTGGTCAATACGTGGTCTTACGAACAGCTTGTGCGGATATTCTTCCAATATGGCGAAGAGAATTTTTCCAAGCAGGTTGCAAGAAAAATAGAGAATAGACGAGAAACGAAACCGATTGAAACGACATTCGAGCTGGTCGAAGTGATCAAGGAAGCAATTCCTGCACCAGCAAGAAGGAAAGGCGGTCATCCCGCCAAAAGGATTTTTCAGGCGATCCGGATTGCAGTGAATGATGAATTGCAAGCATTCCGGGAAGCGCTGCAGCAAACAGCGGAGCTGGTCGCAGTTGGGGGAAGGGTGTCAGTGATCACCTTCCACTCACTGGAAGACAGGATGTGCAAGCAGGCGTTCAAGACTTGGAGCACGCCCCTGCCGGTACCGCGGAATATCCCGATTTTACCGGAAGACAGTAAGGCGCCATTTGCTCTTATCACGAGAAAGCCGATAGTTGCTAGTGTCGAGGAACTGGAAGATAACAGAAGATCCCGTTCCGCCAAACTCCGTGTAGCCGAGAAGATAAAACCATGGAGTTCCAAATTCGAATTCTAAAACAGGGGAGGAATAAGCTTGAGCGCAGAACGAGCAAGAAGCTGGCAGCAAGGCAGTCCGGCGCAAAGACCGCAGCAGCAGCCAAAACGGCAGGTAAAAGTAAAGGTCCACAAGAAAACATGGATTACGCCAGGGGAGAAGATTCTTTATACATTCTTCAGCTTGGTCATCTTGGCTGCAGCAGCTTATTTCGTAACCTTCGCGGCTTCCACATATAATCTGAACCGCGACTTGGAAGCACTGGATACCGAAATCAACCATCAACAGGTTGCCAACAAAGATCTGACTTATGAAGTAAAGGAACTGAGCAAGCCTGAACGCATCATCGATATCGCACGTGATGCAGGCCTTAAAGTGCAAAGTGCAAAAGTAAAAGAGGCCAATAAAGTCTCGGAATGAGAAAGGTACTGTTAATATGAAAAGAAACAAGACGTCACAAAGAATGGCGATGATTCTGTTATCCTTCTTTGCCGTGCTCTTTCTTGTCATAGCTGGACGTTTCTTGTTCATACAAGCCTCCGGGGAAGTTGCCGGAGTCAATTTAAAAGAATTTGCGGAAAATAAACGGACCGACTCGTATACGCTGGAGGCGACGAGAGGGAAAATACTGGATCGCAATGGAATGGAGTTGGCGTATGATCAGCCAACTTATTCTATTTATGCGATTGTCAGTGAAAAGTATTCCGCGGATAAAGAGCATCCGATCCATGTGACAGATGTTGACAAGACAGCAGAGGAACTAGCGAAAATCATCGATGCTGATCCCGAAGATTTAAAGGAACGTCTGCAAAAGGGTATCGATAAAGGTCTATGGCAAGTGGAATTCGGTTCTGCAGGAAGCGGACTTTCCCAAGATCAAAAAAAAGAGATCGAAGCTTTGGATTTACCAGGCATCCAGTTTACGGAAGAAGCTGAGCGCTTTTATCCAAACGGGACGTTTGCCTCCCAGGTCATCGGCCTTGCCCAGCGAAAAGATGGAGTCATCACAGGGATGACAGGAATTGAGCAGCAGCTGAATGATCAGCTTTCGGGCAAAAACGGAAATATATCCTATGAACGGGATGGTTATGGATTCAAGCTGCTGAACCCGGATGAAGAAGTGAAGGCAGCCCAAGATGGAGATAATGTCTATCTGACCATCGATCAGAAAATCCAGACTTTACTGGAGGATACACTCACTCAGGTAGATGATAAGTGGAATCCCAAGAAAATCAGTGCTATCGTCATGAACCCAAAAACCGGTGAGATCGTAGCGATGAGCAACCGCCCAAGCTATGATCCAAATAATCCGGAAAATGTGGAGAACTGGTATAATGACGCCATTTCCAATCCGATGGAGCCAGGATCGACCATGAAAATGTTCACGGTCGCTTCTGCAATCGAAGAAGGGAAATGGAATCCGGATGAAACATATAAATCCGGAACATATAAGGTCGATAAGGATACGACGATCGGGGATTATAATAAATCCTGGGGTACGATCAGCTATCTGGAAGGGATTCAGCGTTCGTCCAACGTTGCGGTCGCTAATCTGGTGGCGAATAAAATCGGAGAAGATAAGTTCCTTGAATACCTGAAAAGATTCCATTTTGATCAAAAGTCGGGCATTGATTTGCCAGGTGAGATACCGGGTACGATCCTGTATAATTACGAAGCTGAAAGAATCAGCACAGCATATGGGCAGGGGACGACGGCAACTCCGATCCAAATGATCACTGCCGCAAGTGCCATTGCGAATGACGGGAAGATGGTGACACCGCATATCATCGATAAGATCGTCAATCCGGACACAAAAAAAGTAGTCAAGCAGAAAAAGACGAAGGTTCAAGCGGAACCAATTTCGAAAGAAACGGCAGACGAGACATTGAAAATCCTTGAATCGGTCGTGACCTCCGAGCATGGTACTGGTAAACCGTACAAACTGGATGATTATAGTGTGGCCGGAAAAACCGGTACCGCACAAATCCCCAATCCAGAAGGCGGCGGGTATATGAAGGGTAAGAATAATTATTTATTCTCCTTCCTTGGCATGGCGCCTGCCGATGATCCGGAATTGATCATGTATGTTTCCGTGCTGCAGCCTGAATTGAGCGATACGGAAACCGGCAGTGAACCTGTTTCCTTCATATTCAAGAATGTGATGGAAAATGCGCTGCACTATATGGATATCAGCCCGGATAAAACGGATAATCAGGAAGAAGTGACAGAAAAACGCGTCCCGGATATTGCTGGTATGTCCACTCGGGCAACGAAGAAAGCATTGGAGGACACTGGCATGGAAGTGGTTGTCGTCGGTGAAGGAGACAAAGTTGCCAAAACGAATGTCTCAAGCGGCGATGAGGTTATCGAAGGCGAACGAGCCATCATCGTCACGGATGAACCGACAATGCCGGATATCAAAGGCTGGTCGATGCGTGAAGTACTGGAATTGGGCGAGCTGTTGGAGCTGGATGTGGAGACGATCCACACCGGTTATGCAAAAACCCAAAGTATCAAAAAGGGAACGAAGCTGAATAAGAACGATTATCTGGCTGTCGAATTCTCGACGTAAAACTAACAGTGGTCTATCCGCTTGCAAACGTACATAACATGGATACAAGCCTACCTTTGTATACGAGGGAGAGATTTGTTTGAAGAGAGTATCCAATGTTACGATGCGCAAGCGGTTGGTCACTGTTTTTATTTTGGCTTTCATCGTGTTCCTTGTCATCGGGATCCGATTAGCATATGTTCAGTTCGTCCTTGGCAAGGACCTAGTGGACAAGGCTGAGGATTCCTGGAGCCGTAATATCACCTTCGAACCTGAAAGAGGAAAAATACTCGATCGGAATGGGGAAGTGCTGGCAGAAAATGTTTCTGCGCCGACCGTCATGGTCGTGCCGCGTCAAATCAAGGATCCGGATGAAACGGCCGAGAAGCTTGCGGAGATTCTTGGGATGGAAAAGGACAAGGCTTTGCAGCATGTGACGAAGAAGGCCTCGATTGAAAGGATTCATCCGGAAGGGAGGAAAATTTCAGAAGAACAGGCAAAAGCGATTCAAGCCCTCGACATGGAAGGCGTTTATATTGCCAAAGACTCAAAACGGCACTACCCCAATGGGGATTATTTGTCCCATGTCCTTGGCTTCAGCGGTATCGATAATCAGGGGCTGATGGGACTGGAGGCTAACTATGATGAGGAGCTGAGCGGGGAAGCCGGCAGTCTGTCGTTCTTTTCGGATGCAAAAGGGCGTCGACTGGAGGATATGGCCGATGTCTATCAGCCCCCGACCGATGGCAAGGACCTTCAGCTGACAATCGATTCCGACATCCAGACCATAGTGGAGCGGGAACTGAATAATGCAGAAGCGAAATATAATCCGGATGGTGCGATTGCCTTGGCGGTGGATCCTGATACAGGAGAGGTGCTCGCTATGTCGTCCAGACCTTCATTCGACCCGGAGAATTATAAGGAAGCCGACCCTGACACATATAACAGGAATCTGCCGATCTGGAGTTCCTATGAGCCTGGTAGTACATTCAAAATCATCACACTCGCAGCGGCGTTGGAGGAGAAGGTGATCGATTTGGAGAATGATCACTTTCATGACAGCGGCGCCATCAAGGTGGACGGTGCTACACTGCATTGCTGGAAGCGCGGCGGCCACGGTGATCAAACCTATTTGGAGGTCGTGCAGAATTCCTGCAACCCGGGATTTGTATCCATGGGGCAGAAGCTTGGCACGGAGCGTCTGTTCTCTTATATCAAGGACTTTGGGTTCGGTGAGAAAACCGGTATCGACCTGCAGGGGGAAGGCAAAGGCATCCTATTCGATCCCGAACAGATAGGACCGGTAGAGACAGCCACCACTGCTTTCGGACAAGGAGTATCCGTGACGCCGATCCAGCAGGTGATGGGTGTATCGGCAGCCATCAATGGGGGATACCTTTATCAGCCGCATATCGCCAAGTCTTGGAAGGATCCGGTCACGGGTAAGACGGAGACAGCCACCGAGTCCGTGATGAAACGGCGGGTTGTTTCCGAGGATACCTCGGAACAGGTGCGTTATGCACTTGAAAACGTGGTAGCGAAAGGGACTGGGCGCGGTGCTTACCGTGAAGGGTTCCGGATTGGCGGGAAGACGGGAACAGCGCAAAAAGTGGGAGCGAACGGCACCTACATGGAGAATAACTATATTCTTTCCTTTATCGGATTCGCTCCGGCCGATAATCCGGAAATAGTCGTCTATGTCGCAATCGATAATCCGAAGAACACCATTCAATTCGGTGGTAAAGTGGCTGCGCCGATCGTGGGTACGATCCTGGAGGACAGTCTTCGCTCCATGGGAGTGGAGCCGCAGACGGACGGCTTGGAGAAATCATACAGCTGGCCTGAAGAACCTCCGGCAGAAGCACCGGACTTCATTGGGATGAGTAAGCGCGAGCTGACAGAATACTATACGACGCTTAATCTGGAATTGAGCGGAAGCGGCGAATATATCGTCGATCAGGAACCAAAAGCTGGGACAAAGCTGGAATCAGGCTCCACTGTCCGTCTTTATTTATCGGAAAACCCGCCTGAATAAATCAGATGAACCATTACTGCAGACATAAATTCTGGTATAATGGGGAAAGGTTTTTAGGCTTCAATCGATTAAAAAACTATACTTTGCATTTTGTAAGGAAAAATGAAGGACGTGGCAATATTGAAACTTGCAGTTTTATTATCCGCACTGCCTTTCTACGAACAGCAGGCGGACCATGAACGAATTGACATCACTGGTGTGACGATCGATTCCCGGGAAGTCAAATCTGGCAATCTATTCATTTGTATAGATGGTGCCGTAGTCGACGGACATACATTTGCCAAACAGGCGCAGGATCAAGGAGCGGCTGCAATACTTGCCGAGCGCCCGCTTGATGTATCCATTCCAGTCATACTTGTGAAGGACACTCTGCGTGCTCTGGCTCCAATAGCGAATGCTTTCTACAATCATCCATCGAAGGAAATGCGTGTCATCGGTATCACTGGTACGAATGGCAAGACGAGCATGACCTATTTGCTGGAAAGCATATTCCGTGCCAATCAAGAAGCAACAGGTGTCATCGGGACGATCCAGATGAAGATCAAGGACGAGGCATATCCGGTGAAAAATACGACACCGGACGCTGTCTTCCTCCAGAAAGGATTCCGGAAGATGGTCGATGAAGGAGTCGATACGGCTGTCATCGAGGTTTCCTCCCACGCATTGGACAGGGGGCGGGTGCATGGTACCGATATCGATGTGGCGGTATTCACGAATCTATCTCAGGATCATCTGGATTATCACGCTAGCTTCGAGGATTATTTCCATGCGAAAAGTCTCCTATTCTCCCAGCTGGGCAATACCTTCGATCCCGGGCATCCGAAATACGCAGTCATCAATACGGATGATCATTATGCAGAGGCTTTGATAAAATCGACTGCTCAGCCGGTCTGCACTTATGGAATTGATAAACCGGCAGATATCATGGCCAAGGATATCCAGCTTGCATCCAATGGCACTAGCTTCCTGCTGCAGACGCCAAAGGGCGAAGCAAAAATCACCAGTAAGCTGATGGGCAAGTTCAATGTCTACAACATGCTTGCTGCCGTGGGTGCAGCTATATGCAGCGGCGTACCTTTTGACACAATCTGCAAGGCATTGCAAGAGACGACCGGAGTGGCGGGGAGATTCGAACCTGTCATGGCTGGACAGTCATTTGGTGTGATTGTCGACTATGCACATACACCGGATTCCTTGGAGAATGTCCTGACGACGATAAAATCCTTTGTGAAGGGCAAGATAATAACAGTTGTAGGCTGCGGCGGCGACCGTGACAAGACGAAGCGCCCGCTTATGGCAGGAAAAGCCGTCCAATATTCGGATACAGCCATTTTCACTGCCGATAACCCACGCACGGAGGATCCACAAGCGATCCTTGAGGATATGATCCGAGGTTTGGAATCCGACAAATACGTCGTTGTCCCGGATCGCGAAGAAGCAATCCAACGTGCCGTCGGGCTTGCACAAGCGGATGATATCGTGCTGATTGCAGGAAAAGGACATGAAACGTATCAAATCGTCGGCGATCAGGTGCTTGATTTCGATGATCGTCTTGTCGCAGCGGAAGCTATCAAAAGAGCGGGATTAGGAGAATGACCATGCTATTTACAAGTGATTTCTTATATGATCTTTTCCCAGATGCAACGAAGCAGCAGGATTTTGAGATTGCACAAGTAAATACCGACAGCAGAAAGGAAGCGCCGGGCAGTTTATTCGTCCCGATCAGGGGAGAAAGATTCGATGCGCATGCTTTCATCGAACAGGCAATAGCGCAAGGGGCAGTCGCTTCCCTTTGGGACAAATCAGTCCCGGTTCCGGAAGCAGCTGCTGCGATTGTCCTGTTTCTTGTCGATGATACGCTGGAAGCCCTTCAGGAACTGGCAAAAGCGCATCGGGAAGCAGTCGACCCCATCGTTGTCGGCATCACTGGTTCCAATGGTAAAACGACTACCAAAGATTTGGTGACGAGTGTCTTGAAAGAAAAATACGAAGTTCTCGCGACCAAGGGGAATTTGAATAATCATATCGGTTTGCCGCTCACAATTTTATCCATGCAGCCTTCCTGTGAGGTGCTGGTATTGGAAATGGGGATGAGCAATTTCGGTGAAATTGAATTATTATCCCGCATTGCGCAGCCGGATTACGCAATCATAACGAATATCGGTGAATCACATATTGAATTCCTTGGTTCCAGGGAAGGCATTGCCAAGGCAAAGAGCGAGATAACTGCCGGCCTGGCTGAGGATGGCATGTTGATCATCGATGGTGACGAGCCTCTTTTATCCTATCATCATGGTAAAAAGACGACAGTCACTTGTGGTTTCGAAGAGCATAATAAGCAGCATCTGCACATCGAACAGACACGTGATGCAGCGACTGTTTTTTCAGTGAACGGTGAAAAATATACATTTTCCTTGCTTGGGACGCATAATGTACGGAATGCAGGCTATGCGATTGTGCTGGGCAGACAGCTGGGACTGAGCCGGGATCTTATTCAGCACGCATTGAATGCCCCATCCATGACGGGAATGCGAATGGAACTGCTTGCTGGACTGAATGGAAGCAAGATCATCAATGATGCTTATAACGCTTCCCCGACTTCGATGAAGGCAGCAATACGGACAGTGCAGGAGATGCCGTATGCAAAACGTATCCTTGTACTTGGGGATATTTATGAAATAGGGGCAGAATCAAAACGCTATCATCGGGAAATTGCCAATGCGATAACGACGGATACTTCCCATGTATTTACCGTCGGTGAGGACGCAGCTGAGATAGCGGATGCATTGAAAGGTGAACAAATCACTGCAGTCCACTTCCATGATAAGCAATCCTTGGCAGAGGCATTGGTGCCGCTGCTGCAGGAAGATACGATTGTGCTGCTGAAAGCATCAAGAGGCATGAAGATGGAATCCATACTTGACACAATCGCTGTTATGGAAGAGAATTAATAGCTGGTAATCAGAATAATGGCGCCACTGGCGCCGGCATTTAACTGGACGGGTGCTTTT
This sequence comes from Terribacillus sp. 7520-G, assembly GCF_002271665.1. Classification (NCBI taxonomy): domain Bacteria; kingdom Bacillati; phylum Bacillota; class Bacilli; order Caryophanales; family Bacillaceae; genus Terribacillus; species Terribacillus sp. 7520-G. Next base: position 132,330 of record NZ_NQFP01000007.1, read on the forward strand.
TTAAAGGAGGAAAACATCAATGAACGTGGCACTATTACTTGTGGCAATTGCGGTAGCATTCATCGTCACCGTCCTTATTTCTCCAATAATCATACCATTTCTACGCAGGTTGAAATTCGGTCAGAGTATTCGTGAGGAAGGACCACAATCCCATATGAAGAAGTCGGGTACACCGACGATGGGCGGCGTGATGATCATGATCAGCATTGTCGTATCCACCTGGATCATGCATGCAGTTGGAAATATTCAAATGAGCCTGGAAACGTGGCTGCTTCTATTCGTTTTGATCGGATATGGCTTACTCGGTTTCCTGGATGATTTCATCAAAGTAGCTATGAAACGGAACCTTGGATTGACATCCAAACAAAAGATGATCGGTCAGATCATCATTGCGATTATTTTTTATGCACTGCTTCGATACAATGATTTCGGTACGTACATACAAATTCCGGGGACATCGATTCAGTGGGACCTTGGCTGGGGCTATTTCTTCTTGATCCTTGTCATGCTGGTCGGCGCTTCCAATGCCGTCAATCTGACAGATGGTCTGGATGGCTTGCTTGCAGGTACTGCAGCAATCGCCTTTGGGGCTTTTGCTGTCGTGGCATACTACGACGTCCAGCAGACACAGATCACAATATTTGCGTTGGCTGTAGTCGGTGCATTGCTCGGATTCCTTGTATTCAACGCACACCCGGCGAAGGTATTCATGGGGGATACAGGATCCTTGGGTCTCGGCGGAGCGATTGCAGCGGTAGCCATCCTTACTAAAATGGAAATTTTGCTGATTGTCATCGGCGGTGTTTTCGTTATCGAGACACTTTCCGTCATGATCCAGGTCATTTCATTCAAGACGACTGGGAAACGGGTATTCAAGATGAGTCCGCTTCACCACCATTATGAGTTGTCCGGATGGTCTGAATGGCGTGTCGTCACGACATTCTGGGCTGTCGGACTATTATTTGCTGTCATCGGTGTTTACATGAAGGTGGGATTATGATGCGTGATTTCGAAACAAACTTCCCATATCAGCACGTCCTTGTACTTGGATTGGCCAAAAGCGGCTTTGCAGCTGCCACTACATTGCTTGCCCATGGGCGCGATGTCCGTGTAAGTGATTTGAATGCATCCAACCAGGAAGAGCTGGTCCGAATACTGGAACAAAAAGGTGCCCAAGTGAAGCTTGGTCCGCAGGAAGTGGAGCTTCTGGATGGTATTGATGTTTTAATCAAAAATCCAGGCATCCGCTATGAAAATGTGATCGTACAGACAGCCATGGAGAGGAATATTCCTGTGCTGACGGAAGTGGAGCTGGCCGGGCTGCTCCATAAGGGCACATTGATCGGCATTACCGGTTCCAATGGGAAAACGACTACGACAACGCTTGCTTATGAGATGCTCAAGGAAAGTCAGGTAAGCACCTACGTCGCCGGTAATATAGGAACAGCTGCTTCTGAAGTGGCCAATAGGACAACTGAGGACGACCGGCTTGTTTTGGAGCTTTCATCGTTCCAGCTTCAAGGCATCGATCAGTTCCGTCCCCATATCAGCGTGATGCTGAACATCTTTGAGGCACATTTGGATTATCACCATTCCCTCGAGAACTATGTGCAGGCAAAAGCGAACATCTTCCGCAATCAGGATAAGAGCGATTATCTTGTTTATAACGCGGAGGATGAACGTCTGCGTGAAATCGTCAAAGAGGCAAAAGCGACGCTGGTTCCTTTTTCCGGTGCACGAAAGCTGGAAGACGGTGCGTGGTATGATGATACGCATGTATACTTCAAGGAAGAGCCAGTGGCAGCAATCAAGGACATTCTCCTTGTCGGCGGCCATCAGCTGGAAAACATCCTCGCTGCTGTTGCCGCTGCCAAGCTGGCAGGGGCGACCAATGAAGGCATCCAGCAAGTATTGAAGACATTCTCAGGCGTCGAACATCGTCTGCAGTATATCAAACATATCAATGGCCGGGCATTCTATAATGATTCCAAGGCCACCAATATCCTGGCAACATCCAAGGCATTATCTTCTTTCGACCAGCCTACCATCCTGCTTGCAGGCGGCTTGGATCGCGGTAATACATTTGAAACACTCGTTCCTTTCATGGAACATGTCAAGGCGTTGATCGTGTTCGGTGAAACGGCTGAAAAACTGCGGGAGACTGCCTATATGGCTGGCATCGAACTTATCGAACACGCCAAGGATGTCAAAGAGGCAGCTTCCATCGCCTATCGCATTTCGGAAAGCGGCGATGTCATCCTGCTGTCGCCGGCTTGTGCAAGCTGGGATCAGTACCGGACATTCGAAGAAAGAGGAGACATGTTTGTTGAAGCGGTGCATACATTAGAGTAGGGGCTTGTCCTGCTCAGCCGCTTCGCTGCATGCGGACCCCCAATTCCAATCCAAGGAAATGGGGTTTTTCTTTGCGTAAATCTAATCTTCCGAAGACGGACTGGCTATTGCTCTCATCCATAGGGGGCTTGCTGACAATCGGCATCATCATGGTATACAGTGCTTCTGCGATATGGGCGGAGTATAAATTCGACGATGGCTTCTTTTTTGCGAAACGGCAGCTGCTGTTTGCCGGGGTGGGGCTGGGAGCGATGCTCATCATATCCAGGGTGCATTATGAAAATTGGCGGAAATATGCCAAGATACTCCTGCTGATTTGCTTCATTTTACTTATCGCCGTCCTCATTCCCGGTATCGGAATGGTTCGGGGCGGTGCGCGGAGCTGGATCGGTGTAGGGGCCTTCAGCATCCAGCCTTCGGAATTCACCAAGCTGGGTTTGATCATCTATTTGGCCGTCTATCTGTCGGCTAAACAGAAATATATAACTTCCCTGAAGGAAGGGTTCCTGCCATCACTCCTGCTCGTCTTTACGGCATTCGGAATGATCATGCTCCAGCCGGATCTTGGAACTGGCGTTGTCCTTGTGCTTACATGCATGGTGATGATTCTGGTCAGCGGAGCGAGGATCACTCACTTTGTCGGACTGGGCATATTGGGCTTGGCTGCATTTGCTGCGCTGATTTTGTCAGCGCCGTATCGCATCCAGCGCATCACCGCATTCCTCGATCCATGGCAAGATCCTTTGGGTGAAGGATTTCAGATCATCCAGTCCCTATATGCAATCGGTCCAGGAGGCTTGATGGGGCTTGGGCTAGGGAATAGCCTGCAGAAATTTTTCTATCTGCCGGAGCCGCAAACGGATTTCATCTTTGCTATTTTAGCAGAGGAGCTAGGCTTCATAGGCGGTGCTGGCGTCATGCTGCTTTTCCTGCTGTTTTTATGGCGCGGCATCCAAGTTGCACTCCGGGCCCCGGATGGTTTCAGCAGCTTGCTGGCATTGGGCATCACCGGGATGATAGCCATTCAATGCATGATCAATATCAGTGTGGTCATTGGTTTGATACCGGTTACTGGCATTACGCTTCCGTTTTTGAGCTATGGGGGATCGTCGCTGACACTTACCTTGAGTTCCGTCGGCATTCTATTGAATGTCAGCAGGTATAGCAGACTCTAAAAGTCAGTATGGGCAACACGGATCAGGATGGAAGGGATATGAACAGAACAAACGAAATGACAAAAGTACTATATTGGAAATTTTCGCACAATTAGCATTGACTTTTTTGAGCGGTGCACGTATCATTGAAGACAATTTCATACAGTTCTTATCAAGAGAAGCCGAGGGACTGGCCCGATGAAGCTTCAGCAACCTCTGACGATGTCAGAAAGGTGCTAAATCCAGCAAGATTAAATTCTTGGAAGATAAGAGTGCGGGCGATTATATCACGCTCTCTTTTCTTCGGAAAAGGGAGCTTTTTTTCGTTTAGTCACTCTACCACGGAAAAAGGAGAAATGACAAATTGACTGACATTATTATTCTCTCAGGAAGTCCATCCAAACATTCGCGGTCGCAGCTGGCAGCAAAGTATGCCGGCAAGCAGGCAAAAGAGCAAGGTTATTCCGTAAGCGAGATTTGTGTTACCGATTTTGAGCCGGAGGATCTTCTGTATGCGAAATTCGACAGTCCGGCAATCTCGGCGGCAAGCCAGGCAGTCAGAAACGCGAAAGGATTGATTATTGCCTCCCCTGTTTACAAAGCAGCCTATACAGGCATATTGAAGGCTCTACTTGATTTATTCCCGCAGGACGCATTCAGGAATAAGCCAGTGCTTCCGATCATGACAGGCGGCAGCCCGGCACATCTGCTCGCGATAGATTATGCATTAAAGCCGCTTATCGCCAATCTTAAGGGTGAAGCATTGCAGGGTGTGTATCTATGCGATCATCACATCAACAAGGAGAACCCGGAGAATCCGATTGCAGATGAAGAAACCGGTGAAAGGCTCAGAACACAGACGAATCAGCTGGCTGAGGCGATCCGCCGCACTCATGCTGCTGCGGCTGTAAAGTGAGGGAGGAGAATGATGAGCGCACCATTAGCTAAGAGAACACTGTTTGGGATGCCTGTTCAAGTCATTGGCGGTTTGCTTGCCATTTTATTATTCATGACCGGTGATGGTATCGAGCAAGCATTTTTGTCTAAGTATGTGGTCGATATCGGCTTCACTGCCAATCAGTCAGCGATCATGTTCAGCGCTTATGGGATTGTGCTTACTTTCGCTTCCTGGCTTGCCGGTGTGCTTGGGGAGGTCATCGGACCGCGCAAGACGATGCTGATCGGGCTGTTCACATGGGTGGTTTTCGAAATCGGTTTTCTGTATCTCGGTCTTTATTTAGAAAGCTTTTCGATGATGGTGCTCATGTACGGCCTCCGCGGTTTCGGCTATCCGCTGTTTGCCTTTGCTTTCATCGTGTGGATTGCCTACCGTACCGAGAAGCAAAAGCTGGCAACGGCAATGGGCTGGTTTTTCTTTATGTTCGCGGGCGGAATAGGGTTTCTTGGCTCCTATTATCCAAGTGTCCTCCTTCCTTTCATCGGGGAAATGGCCACGCTGTGGAGCTCGCTTATCTGGATCATCCTGGGGGGGATTCTGGGAATTGCCTTGGTGGATGATAAAGATCGGGAAGGGTTTAGGATCCAGGATCAGCTTAAAGAAAATAAATGGGCCGAAGCGCTGAAGGGGATCACGATCCTATGGGAAAGCCCGCGGGTTGCTGCCGGCGGTCTGCTCCGGACAATCAATACAGCTGGATGGTACGGATTTGTCGTTGTCATGCCTGGATTCTTCACCAGTTTCTTGGATATATCAACGAGTCAATGGCTGCAGCTGTGGGCTGTACAGTCTGTCAGCAATATGGCAGCAGGGGTTCTGTTCGGCATGCTTGGCGACCGGATCGGCTGGGTGAAGGTGGTCCGCTGGTTCGGCTGTGTCGGAGCTGCTGTCTGCTCGCTGCTTTACTACTACATTCCGGCGGCCTTCGGAGCAAACATCCCGCTGCTTTTATTGAACGCCATCCTATTCGGTGCGGCGATTGCAGCCTTTGTCCCACTGTCTGCCATCCTGCCGACACTTGCTCCTGCCAATCGCGGTGCGGCGATATCCGTACTCAATTTGGGCGCAGGAGCCAGTCAGTTCCTGGGGCCCGTGCTTGTCGGGATACTGAACAATTACCTGGGCATCATCGGCGTTGTATGGGGATTTGCCATTCTTTATGCACTTAGTTTTCTATTGACGCCATTTTTGGCCCCAGCTGCGAAAGCTCAAATACATGCGATGGATGAGCTTGCTGTCAGATAATCAAAGGAGGATCACCAAATGACAAATAAACGGATCTATTTGAATGCATTTGATATGAATTGCGTCGGACACCAATCACCCGGGCTCTGGACACACCCTGAGGATCAGGCGCATCGCTACAAGGATTTGGATTATTGGACGGAACTTGCGCAGATATTGGAGCGCGGTCAGTTCGATGCATTATTTTTGGCGGATGTATTGGGGACATACGATGTCTACCAGGATTCGCGTGATGGGGCAGTGCGCCAGGCTGCGCAAGTGCCTGTCAATGACCCGCTGCTCGTGGTTCCGGCGATGGCTCAAGTCACAAAGCATTTAGGCTTTGGCATCACAGCCTCGGTCACATATGAGCATCCGTACAGCTTTGCACGCCGGGTATCCACCTTGGATCATTTGACCAAGGGGAGAGTGGGCTGGAATATTGTCACCTCCTATCTGGAGAGTGCAGCCAAAAATCTAGGTCTGCATACTCAAATCAAACATGATGAGCGCTATGACATTGCTGAGGAATACGTGGAAGTGTGCTATAAACTTTGGGAAGGCAGCTGGGAAGACGGAGCGGTCGTCCGCGATACGGAACGCAAAGTATACACCGATCCCGAAAAGGTACACGATATCCACCATAAAGGCACGTATTTCACAGTTCCTGGGGCGCATCTTTCCGAGCCTTCCCCGCAGCGGACACCTGTGCTTTTCCAGGCAGGATCATCGTCAAAGGGACGGGTATTTGCCGCCAAGCATGCGGAGTGTGTCTTTATCAGTACGCCTACTGTCACCGTGACAAAGAGCTATGTAGATAAACTTCGCGAGGAGACGGAACGTCAAGGCCGTGATCGGGAGGAAATTAAAGTGATGAGTCTCTTCACTCCGATTGTAGGGGAGACAGAGGAAGCAGCCCGGGAGAAACTGGCCGATTATCGGAGGCATGCAAGCTATGAAGGAGGTCTGGTATTGCTCGGGGGCTGGACCGGCATCGATTTTTCCGAATATGACCCGGACGAAGAGCTTCGTTTTGTCGAGAATGAAGCGATCCACTCGGCAGTGGAGATATTCACGAAAATAGAACCGGATAAAAAATGGACTGTACGGGAAGTGGCCGAATTCGTTGGTGTCGGGGGGATGGGGCCGGTGGTGGCCGGAACACCTGAACAAGTTGCAGATGCGATGGAGGATTGGGTGGAACAGACCGGCGTGGATGGTTTCAATATAGCCTATGCAGTGACACCCGGAACATTTAAAGATTTAGCTGATCATGTAGTGCCGATCCTCCAGGAGCGGGGAAGAATCAGAAAGAACTATGAAGGTACTACGCTGCGTGAGAATTTAAGCGGAAGCAGCAGACTGCCGGGACATCATCCGGCACGTCTGGCCGGGAGAGCAGTTCAGGAACAAGGAAAGCAAATGGTGTAACGTCATGGAAAAAATATATGAAACAAAACTAAAGGTCATTCAGTCTCTCATTGATGAAGTAGTGGAACAAACCATCGCCCCTTCGGCGGACCGGATGGACAGGGAGAAAATTTTTCCGAAGGGGAATATACAGGCGCTTGCAGCAAAAGGGCTGAATGGAATTTTGCTTCCGGAGGATCTGGGCGGGCTTGGTGCAGGCTATGAAGCATTTTCGATTGTGGCCGAGAAAATTGCCGCTCATTGCCCATCCACGGGTCTTGTCTACACCATGCACGTAGAGGCGGCCGATGCCATTTACCGTTTCGGCACGGAGGAGCAGCACGAGAAGTGGCTGAAACCTGTACAAGATGGCTGGTTTGGCACCACTTCAACAAGCGAAAGGTCTTCAGGAGGCAGGTACTGGATAAACACAAGCCAAGCAAAGCGGACACCGGGCGGTTATGAGCTCCATTTGGAAAAATCCTTTACGACAAGCAGCGGCTTTGCTGATTTCTATATTGTTCAAACCGGGTCCCCTGGTGCTTGCGCTGCCGATGATTTGAGTTATTTCATCATTGAAGGAACTAATCCTGGTCTCAGCTTCGGGAGCTGGGATGCCCTCGGAGTGAGAGGAAACCATAGTTCCTCGCTGACATTGGACAGCGTGCAAGTGCCTGAGGAAAATTTGCTCGGGGGCGAGGGAGCTGGCAGGTCCATTGTAGAAGGGAGTGTCGCTTATTTGCTCGGCCTCGGCTCTGTCTGGACAGGATTGGCTGGCGGAATAGTCGAAGAGGTCACAGCATATGCCAAACGGAATCACCATCGTGATGTGGACAAAAGTCTGGCCGACTACCAGGTTATCCGTGGTCTGCTCGCCAAAGCTGCCATTCAATATAAAGGGCTTGCTGCGTGGTTGCATAAACTCCGCACGGACATCGATCAGCAGCTGACCAGCGGATCGAAAGAGCTGTGCCCATCCACCCGGCAAGATTTGCTATCCTTTAAGATCCATGCTTCGGAAACAGTGAATGTGATTGCGCAGGCTGCCATGGACATAACCGGCGGCTATGGCTATAAAATTGGTAAGCTGGAAAGGTTTTACCGTGATGCCAGAGCGGGTATTGTTATGGGTCCTTCCAACAATTTGGCCCGTGATATTCTGGCAAAGCAGATCGTAGGATCATCGGATGATTTGTGGGAAGAAACCTCCTGAGGAGAGGTTTCTTTTTCTGCATATGGGTCCATGCATTGCTGCAAGGACCCATTAACCTTTACATAGCAACAGCGATTCGGGAAAGGAAGGGCATCAGATGGAATCTGGGTATTTTTACCACCTTGAAAAAGCGAAGCCAGACCGACAAAAGAGGGCACGCGGAAACGAATGTCATGATAGAATAGGGGAGAAGGCAGCAGAGGAAAAATAATGGAAATAGAATCAAACGATAGAAGATGGATGGAAGTTTTATTTCTTGGCTATTGAAGAAGGAGATTGGCGACTTCTTATATAATTAGGTAAAGAGACCTTCTCAGACACTGAATTCCAGATAATTTGTTGGTTACAGACTCCTTCCATTATACGAATGTGTTATAATTTTATAATTACAATACAAGCAGTTTTTGACTGTACAGCATAGGAAGAAGAGGAAATGAGCGAAAAAAAGAAAATTGTTTCCATTGAGGACCGCATTCCAAAATTAAAGCAAGCGAGGAAAAAGAAGGCGAATAGAAGGCTGATATTCTACTTGTCTATCTTCTTCGTACTTATCTCCATCATTGTCTACTTGCAATCACCACTCAGCAATATCCATCGTTTGGAAGTGGAAGGGAATGATTTCCTTCCGGATGATACTATCATTCAAAGCAGCGGGTTGACGACGTCGGATAATATGTGGCGGATCGATAAGGATAAGGTGATCAAGCGGATACAGAAGAATGAGGAAGTCGAGAAAGTGTCGATCAGCCGAGGCTTTCCCGCAACTGTCACGATTAATGTGACGGAGCTTGGGAGAGTGGGCTATCTCCAGCTGGACGGCAGCTATCGCGCACTGCTCACGAATGGAAGCATTTCGGAGAAAAAGTGGGACCAGCCAAAATCCGATGCCCCGATTCTTTATGGTTTTTCGGATGATGAATATCTGGATGAGATGGCAGAGGAGCTTGATCAGCTGCCAGATTCGATCACCAGGCTCATTTCTGAGATTTACTACAAGCCTACCGAGGACAATCCATATGTCATCCAGCTATTCATGAATGACGGAAGGGAAGTCCAAGGCACGATTCGTACATTTGCCACCAACATGGAGGCTTATCCAAGCATCGCAGCACAGCTTGACCCAGAGGTGGATGGAGTGCTCCATATGGGAGTGGGCACTTATTTCGAGCCTTCCGGGAAAAAAGACAAAGACAAAGATAAAGAGACAGAAGAGGGACAATAAGCAGAAAATCATAGCATTTTGTCAATTTATGTAGAATAAACAAGCTATATGCGGTATAGTCGAATCAAATAAGTGTATATTTGGCTAATTTCTGTTAGAATGTCGCTTTTTCGGCAATTTTCACCGTGATATTTGTTATAATGATGCGTGTCTAGTGTCTGCATACAAATAGTTACATTTCAATGAAAACGTGAAAAAAATCAATGCTGGGCGACATGTCTCTAGGATTAGGAGGTGCCTTACGTGAACAACAGTGAAATTTTAGTCAGCTTAGATGTAGGAACATCAAAAATTAAAGTGATTATCGGGGAAGTCTTTCCTGATTCCCTTAATATAATCGGTGTCGGTACGGCAAAATCAAAAGGTTTGAAAAAAGGCGCCATCGTTGATATCGATCAGACCGTCCAATCAATCCGGAATGCAGTGGAGCAGGCCGAGCGGATGGTAGGCATGCAAATCGAGCGTGTAGTCGTCGGGGTGAATGGGAATCAAATCCAGCTGCAATCCTGTCACGGTGTGGTTGCTGTTTCCAGTGAAACAAGGGAAATAGACGATGAGGATGTCGCGCGTGTAATTGATGCGGCTCAGGTCGTATCCATTCCGCCGGAGAGGGAAATCGTCGATGTCATTCCGAAGCAGTTCATCGTGGATGGCTTGGACGGCATCAATGACCCGCGCGGTATGATCGGTGTGCGGCTGGAAATGGAAGGGACCATCATTACTTGTTCCCGCACAGTCTTACATAATCTATTGAAATGCGTCGAGAGAGCCAACTTAGAAGTGATGGATATATGTCTGCAGCCTTTGGCTGCAGGGGCTGTAGCCCTTTCGGAGGATGAAAAGAACCTTGGAGTGGGCTTGATCGACATCGGCGGGGGGAATACGACCGTGTCTGTGTTCGGCAATGGCCAGCTGATGGCGACAAGTGTCGTTCCGCTTGGCGGTGAAAATATCAGCAAGGATATCTCGATCGGTTTGAAGACTTCATCAGAAGAAGCGGAAGAAATCAAAATTGGATATGGACATGCCTTCTATGATGACGCCAGGGAGGAAGAGACATTCGAAGCTTCCATCATTGGCAGCAATAAGAAACAGACTTTTTCCCAGCTTGATGTCGCTGATATTGCAGAAGCCCGTGTAGAGGAAATCTATGCATATGCAGACAGTGAAATCAAGCGGATGGGCTTCCCCGAATTGCCGGGCGGATATGTCCTCACTGGAGGAACATCCATGATGCCTGGCATGCTGGAGCTTGCGCAGGATTGTTTTCAAGCGAATGTGAGGCTTGCGATCCCGGATTATCTGGGAGTGAGGGAACCGCAGTTCACAAGTGCCGTTGGAATCTTGCAATTTGCCTATCGGAATGCGAGAATACAAGGTAAGGAAATCTTCTCTGCCGTGACAGAAGGAGACTTCGAGGAACCGGAAAGAAGACCGGCTAAACCTGCTAAATCAGAAAAGAAAAAAGGCGAAAAAAAGAAAGAATCAGGTATCGCCAACCTGTTCAAGTACTTTTTCGATTAAGACAGACACGTCAACTCGGGAAAGGGAGACGGTTTGTAAATAGGAGGACGTTAAGATGTTAGAGTTTGACACAAATATGGAAACATTAGCTACGATAAAAGTCATCGGCGTCGGCGGCGGCGGAAGCAACGCCGTCAACCGGATGATCGAACATGGCGTCCAAGGCGTCGAATTCATTGCGGTGAACACTGATTCGCAAGCATTGAATCTATCAAAAGCAGATGTCAAGATGCAAATTGGCGCAAAATTGACACGCGGTCTTGGTGCAGGAGCCAATCCGGAAGTGGGCCGTAAAGCTGCTGAGGAAAGCAAAGAGCAAATCCAGGAAGCATTGCAAGGCGCTGACATGGTATTTGTTACAGCTGGTATGGGAGGCGGTACTGGTACCGGTGCTGCCCCGGTCATCGCACAAGTGGCCAAGGAGCTCGGTGCATTGACAGTCGGAATCGTGACCCGTCCATTCTCATTCGAGGGACGGAAGCGTCAGACGCAGGCTCTGGCAGGTACAGATGCCCTGAAAGGCAGTGTTGATACACTGATCGTCATCCCGAATGACCGTTTGCTTGAAATCGTCGATAAAAATACACCGATGCTTGAAGCATTCCGCGAAGCGGACAATGTCCTCCGTCAAGGTGTACAAGGTATTTCCGAATTGATTGCGGTTCCTGGTCTGATCAACGTCGACTTCGCTGACGTGAAGACAATCATGGCTGACAAAGGATCGGCGCTCATGGGCATTGGTATCGCCACGGGTGAGAATCGGGCGACGGAAGCTGCAAAGAAAGCCATCAGCTCTCCATTGCTTGAAACGTCGATCGATGGGGCGCATGGTGTCCTGATGAATATCTCCGGCGGAGCGAACTTGAGCCTGTATGAAGTACAGGAAGCTGCCGATATCGTAACAAGCGCAGCCGATCAGGAAGTGAACGTGATCTTCGGTTCCGTCATCAATGAAGATCTGAAAGACGAGATCGTCGTGACGGTCATTGCGACAGGTTTCGATGAGGCGCAGATCCAGCAAGCGATGAACGCACCCCGTCCGAAAGCCCGCCCGGTGCAAAAAGAGACACAAAGCACGCAGCAGCAGCCCGCTCCGACGGAAAGAAGGAGAGAACGGGAAGAGCCGCGCCGCGAAGCACCGTCTCCGCAGCCGCGCAAGCAGGAAGAGGATACATTGGATATCCCGACATTCCTTCGCAACCGCAACCGCAGAAGATGATTCTAAAAGGATAGCATCCTATGATGCTATCCTTTTTTTTATGCAGAAAAATGTTAGACAAATTAGACGGAAAATACATAAAAATAGTGCGGCATATCATGCATAAACTGACAGTATTTGAATCGGCTCTCCGTTATACTAGCTTCATCTATCAAAGGAGAAAGGAAGAGCTGACGTGACAATCTATCTGGATGCGGTCTGGACACTCAATCTGTTTTTGGACTGGCTGCTGCTATTATCCACACAGGCTATTGCAAGGCTTCAAGTACACAAGCTCCGTATATTCACTGGCGCCTTCATTGCCTCGCTCATCGTTCCAGTAACTGTCTATTTTCCAGAAAGCTATCTGGTCCACCCGGCAGGAAAGCTGCTTTTTTCCATGGTGATCATTTGGGCTGCTTTTGGATTCCGTTCTGTCACCCGTTTCTTAAAACTGCTGCTGCTTTTTTATTTCATCACCTTTGCAGCGGGAGGCAGCCTGTTCGCCATCCATTATATGCTGCAGACCCAAGCTGCATTTACCCCTGCCTCCTTTTTGACGGTAAGCACAGGATATGGTGATCACGTCAGCTGGCTGTTCGTAGCCATCATGTTTCCGATCGCATTGTATTTTACCAAGAGCAGGATGGACAAGCAGCGTTTTGAACAATTCCGTTATGATCAGCTGCATGCCGTCCAAGTGAGCATCAATGGCATTCCACATAAGACAGAGGGCTTCATCGATAGCGGGAATCACTTATCGGATCCGCTGACGAAGCGGCCAGTCATAATCTGCGATCGCCTCTTTTTGCAAAATTGGTTCGATGAAGAAGAATGGCGGCTGCTGGAGGAGGCGAACAAGCAGCTGGACTTGGATTTGCTGCCGAAGAACTGGGCATATGAATTTTCTGTCGTTCCGTATCAGGGTGTCAATGGGGAAGGAGCACTTATGCTTGTCTTAAAGCCGGACAGCATTCTGATTGAGTTGGATCAAACGATAATCGAAACAGATCGGGTCTGGATCGGCATTCAATTCGGCAATCTGACAACCGATCATCGGTATCACTGTCTGCTCCATCCGTCACTTGTACATGATGCCAGCACGCAAGCGGGCTAAGAAGAAGGGAGATAAACATGGGGAAAAGAGCATGGAAGCTGAAATTATGGTGGTATAAGATTCTTGTAAAGCTGGGGATCAAGCGGAAGGAAATCTATTACATCGGCGGCAGCGAGGCATTGCCTCCCCCACTGTCGAAGGAAGAAGAATTCAAATTGCTTCAGCTTTTGCCGACAGGAGATAAATCTGCCAGGGCGATGCTTATCGAACGGAATCTGCGTTTGGTAGTGTATATAGCAAGGAAGTTCGAAAATACCGGGATCAACATCGAGGATTTGATCAGTATCGGAACAATCGGTTTGATCAAAGCGGTGAATACCTTCAACCCAGAGAAAAAAATCAAACTTGCGACATACGCGTCCCGCTGTATCGAGAATGAAATTCTCATGTACCTGCGCAGGAACAGCAAATTGAAATCGGAAATCTCCTTCGATGAACCGCTCAATATCGATTGGGATGGCAATGAATTATTATTGTCGGATGTTCTGGGGACAGATGATGATATCATCACCAAGGATATCGAAAAAAATGTGGATAAAAACTTATTGAAAAAAGCACTGGAACAGCTGAATGACAGGGAAAAGCAAATCATGGAGCTGCGTTTCGGGCTAGTCGGCCAGGAAGAGAAGACCCAAAAGGATGTGGCCGATATGCTCGGCATTTCCCAATCGTATATTTCCAGGCTGGAAAAGAAAATCATCCGCAGACTGCAAAAAGAATTTAATAAAATGCTTTAACCCTTACTGGTGCCTGTATTTGTCCCTGCCTGGACAATGTCAGGCACTTTTTGTCTTTGCATAAAAAAATTCCCGAGGGGAGATACTGTGCTTGCATCGCATCTTCAATCGGGAGGTCAAGGAATATGTCGAGACAGAAAGTTGAAATATGTGGAGTAGATACTTCGAAACTGCCAGTGCTCAAAAATGAAGAAATGAAAAAGCTATTCATCCGCATGCAGCAGGAGGACGACATGTCAGCCCGGGAAGAACTCGTCAATGGGAATCTCCGTCTCGTTCTCAGTGTCATCCAGCGTTTCAATAACCGAGGGGAATATGTCGACGATCTTTTTCAAGTAGGCTGTATCGGACTAATGAAATCCATAGATAATTTCGATTTGAAGCATAATGTGCGTTTCTCTACATACGCAGTGCCGATGATCATCGGGGAAATCCGCCGCTACCTCAGGGACAATAATCCGATCCGCGTATCGCGTTCCTTACGCGATACAGCATACAAAGCTTTGCAAGTGAGGGAGAAGCTGATTGCTCAGACATCGAAGGATCCGACAACGGCAGAAATTGCAGCAGAGCTGGGCGTACAGCCCTCAGACATCACCTTTGCCATGGATGCCATCCAGGATCCGGTCTCTTTATTCGAGCCGATTTACAATGATGGAGGCGACCCTATCTTCGTTTTGGACCAGCTGCGCAGCGAATCGGAGAATGATGCGGCCTGGCTGGATAACCTATCGATAAAAGAAGGTATGCATCGCTTGAACGAGCGGGAGAAAATGATACTTAACAAGCGCTTCTTCCAAGGAAAGACGCAAATGGAAGTGGCAGATGAAATCGGAATATCCCAAGCACAAGTATCACGCCTGGAAAAAGCCGCAATCGAAGAGATGAATAAACAAATGTTCGAATGAAAGACACCTCTGTCCGGTGTCTTTTTTTATGTTTGGATGCTAAATGACCAGCTTGGCCGCATAGACTAGAAAAAAGCAGCAAAGGAGCAAAGTAATCATGACGCTTACCGAATTGCAGATGAAGGATATAATTTTGATGGAAAACGGGAAAAGGGTAGGGAATGTATCCGACTTGGAAATCAATGCACAAAACGGGCATATTTCAGCGATCGTCGTGACACTCCGCGGTAAAATGATGGGGCTGTTCGGCAAGGAAGAAGAATTGGTTGTCCCGTGGAATCAGATCATCACAATCGGGACGGATATCATTTTGATCAAGAGTCCAGAGCAAGTATCGATCATCGAAGAAGCTGGCAAGTAATCTTGTACAGAAACAGACGGAAATATGGTACTATAAAAGCAATCAGAGGAGTGGGTACCATATGAAGGAAACAGCTTCCAGTCTGAAGGGGCTGTATATGGAGCTTGGCGGATGGTCAGCTCCTGACAGCATCGTCAGCGGGATTACGACAAAATACCATGGTGTGAGCAAAGCACCTTTTGATAGTCTGAATATGGGGCTGCATGTCGGGGATGATCCAAAGGATGTCATCCGGAATCGTGAGCTGCTTGCAGACGCCATTCATTTTCCATTGGATAAATGGGTCCTGGGGGAACAGGTCCATGGAACGGAAATAGCAGTCGTCACAAAACAGGAAGCTGGCCGCGGCAGCAGGGATTTGGCAGACAGCCTGCCGGCAGTCGATGGCCTGATCACCAAGGAAAAAGGAATACTGCTTTCTGCATTCTTTGCCGACTGCGTGCCGCTTTACTTCTGTGATGCAGCCAATGGATGGATCGGGATGGCGCATGCTGGCTGGCGCGGAACCGTCGCCGATATGGCAGGGAAAATGGTCGAGGCGCTTTGTGCCCGTGGAGCAGACAAGGATAATCTGCAGGTAATGATTGGACCGTGCATTTCCAAAAACAGGTATGAAGTGGACGGTCGTATCGTTCAGCAGATTCCGGTACAATTCCGGGATGAGGTGCTTGATTCCCATGCTCATGGCCGATTCCAGCTTGATTTGCAGGCGCTCAACCGACTTTATCTGCTGCGGGCAGGAATCATGAGCGGTAACATACTGACAGCAGCCTATTGTACATATGATTCCCCGGAATTTTATTCACACCGGGAGGATCAGGGGAAAACCGGCAGAATGCTCGGTTTTATCGGAATGAAAGAGGAGCAAGTATGAATACAGTAAAACAGAATCTGGAACGGATCAGGGAGGAGATCAGCTCGGCAGCGGCCCAATCCGGCCGGAAATCCGAGGATATTACACTCCTTGCAGTCACGAAATATGTTACAATTGAACGAACAAAAGAAGCTGTCGATGCTGGGATTGTCGATTTGGGTGAGAACCGGATCGAGGGCTTCCTGGAGAAGCAGGCCGCAATCGGGGAAAAAGCCAATTGGCATTTCATCGGCAATCTGCAATCCAGGAAAGTGAAAGATGTCATCAATCAAGTGGATTATCTGCATGCACTCGACAGGCTTTCATTGGCAAAGGAAATACAGAAACGGGCTGCCAGGAAAATCAAGTGCTTTGTGCAGGTCAACGTAAGCGGAGAAGAAACCAAATCCGGCGTGTCACCAGATGAAACACTTGCTTTCATCCGGAAGCTTGCGGCATATCCTGCGATCGAGGTTGTCGGGTTGATGACAATGGCACCCAATACACAGGATGAAGATGCGCTCCGCGGTGTTTTCAGCGGATTGAGGAAGCTGCGTGATGAAGCGGCAGCTGAAAATATGGCCCATGCACCGTGCACCATGTTATCCATGGGAATGAGTAATGATTTCAAAATTGCAATAGAAGAAGGAGCGACACATGTCCGGGTCGGCTCTGCCCTTGTAGGTCCATATCAATAAGCGAGGTGAATAATATGAGTTTCAAGAATAAGATGAAGAATTTCTTTACTGTGGATGACGAGGAGTATGAATACGTCGAGGAACAGGCTGAAGAACAAGAAGAAATCGAGCCTTACCGACAAGGCGGGCGGAATCAGAGCCAGGCTCAGAATGTTGTGAGCCTGAAAAGTGTACAATCCTCCTCCAAAGTCGTCCTCTGTGAGCCAAGGACTTATAATGAAGCGCAGGAAATTGCTGATCATGTGGTGAACAGAAGGGCAGTCGTGCTCAATTTGCAGCGTGTCGACCACCATCAGGCGAAGCGAATCGTTGATTTTCTCAGCGGAACGGTTTACGCTCTCAATGGTGATATTCAAAAGCTGGGCAGTCAGACGTTCCTATGCGCTCCGGACAATATCGAGCTTACCGGCAGTATATCCGATATGGTAGAGGAACAGGATGACTATAATAAGAGGTGGTAAAAGCAGATGCTTTGGAACATAATTAGTGCAGCATTCCAGGTTTATTCCCTGGCATTGATCGTCTATATCCTGATGTCGTGGTTCCCTGGAGCCAGGCAGTCAGCGTTCGGGGAGATCCTGGGACGAATTTGTGAGCCGTATTTGGATGTATTCCGCAGGTTCATTCCGCCGCTGGGGATGATCGATCTGTCGCCGATCGTTGCGATCATCGTCCTCAATTTGGCACGGAGTGGGTTATATACCATTTACGCGATGATTTTCTATTGATTAAGGAGTATATGACTACGTGAGTATCTATCAGCATTACCGGGAAGAGGAGCGTCCTTTCATCGACCAGATCCTTTCCTGGATGGAACAAGTGGAACGTCAGTACCAGCCTCGGGTGACCGATTTCCTGGATCCACGGGAACAGCTTATTTTCCGGCAGCTGCTAAGCGGCCAGCCAGAACTGCAGTGGGCTTTTTCGGGCGGATCCGAGGACGCAGAAAGAAAGCGGGGCATCATCGCCCCGATCTATGACACGATAACACCGGAGGATTTCAGCATCGAGCTGCTCGAAGCCGCCTATCCCGCCAAATTTGTCACGCTTGAACATCGTGATGTGATGGGTTCATTTCTTTCCCTGGGCATCGATCGCAAGAAGCTGGGCGATATCAGTGTGAGTGATGGTGTCATCCAGCTTTTCACCACTTCGGACATCGCCGTCTACATACGTGCGAATTTAGTGGAAGTCAAACGAGCGAAGGTATCATGGGAGACAGTCGATCCGGCGAATTTCAGGCCGGAAAAGCTGGAGTGGCTGCGTGTGGAAGCCACTGTATCCTCCCTCAGGCTGGATGCTGTGATGAAGGAGCTTTTCCGTTTGTCAAGGCAGCAGGCGGCGGAGCGGATTCAAAAAGGCCTCGTCAAAGTCAACTTCAGGATTGTCGAAGATGTCAGCTATCAGCTGGCTGAAGGGGATCTCATTTCCCTGCGCGGCAAAGGGCGGGGCAAGCTTGCACAAGTGAAGGGTACGACCAAGAAGGACAAGCTGCGTATCACATTGGAAAAATTAAAGTAGCCGAAATGGCTGTTTTATGCTATCTTTGTCGAATAACAGCAATTATTAGATCTTTTAACAGGAGGTGGCCGTCGTGCCATTAACACCTTTGGATATCCACAATAAAGAGTTCGCCCGCGGATTCCGCGGTTATGATGAAGATGATGTAAACGACTTCCTCGACAGGGTGATCAAGGATTACGAGATCATCATCCGGGAGAAAAAGGACTTGGAAGAACGGGTCCAGCAGCTGGAGGAACGCCTTGGTCATTTCAATAACATTGAAACGACTTTGAATAAGTCGATCCTTGTAGCGCAGGAAACGGCAGAAGAAGTGAAGGGCAATGCAATGAAAGAGTCCAAGCTGATCATCAAGGAAGCGGAGAAGAATGCAGACCGGATCATCAACGAGTCCCTCACGAAATCACGTCAGATTGCCTTGGAAGTCGAGGAACTCAAAAAGCAGGCGAAAGTATTCCGGACACGCTTGAAGATGCTTGTGGAAGCACAGCTTGAGATGATTGAAACGGATGATTGGGATGGTTTATTCGCCACAGAGGTTGCGTATGAGCCTGAGGAAGAGCCGGCGGAATAAAGCCCGCTTGACGTTTTTCACAAACTTACATATAATTTTACTATTATTAGCAAACAACATGACCAAGATAAAAAGACTGTGATCGGGACAGTAGGAAGTCCATACGCTTCAAAGCGAGCCGGGGAAGGTGAGAGCCTGGCAGGGTATTTCTTCCGAACATCACCCGTTAGTTTCCATTCGAACCGCAAGCAGTAGAAATGGACGTCTCATTCACGTTACGAATTTCGAGTGGACGGATGAAATCCGTCTATAAGGGTGGTACCGCGAGTCTCTCTCGTCCCTTTTGGGATGCTGAGGGGCTCTTTTTTTACCCCAAGCTCGGTCATGACAAGGAGGAAGAACATTGGATTACAAAGACACACTGCTGATGCCGGAAACGGCATTCCCGATGCGCGGCAATCTGCCGAACAAAGAACCGAAAATGCAGCAGGATTGGGAAGAAAAAAATATCTACCAAAAAGTGCAGGACAGAACAGAAGGGCGTCCGCTCTTCGTATTGCATGACGGACCTCCATATGCCAATGGCGACTTGCACATGGGGCATGCGTTGAATAAAGTATTGAAAGACTTCATCGTCCGCTATAAATCCATGTCTGGCTTCCATGCACCATATGTTCCAGGCTGGGATACACATGGCCTGCCGATCGAGCAGGCGCTGACCAAGAAAAAAGTCGACCGCAAAAAAATGACGGTTGCGGAATTCCGCCGTCTCTGTGCGGAATATGCCTTGCAGCAAATCGATAACCAGCGCAGCCAGTTCAAGCAGCTTGGTGTCCGCGGTGATTGGGACAATCCATACATCACATTGACGAAAGACTATGAAGCAGCACAAATCAAGGTATTCGGGGAGATGGCTAAAAAAGGTTACATCTATAAAGGCATGAAGCCGGTTTACTGGTCCCCATCCTCTGAATCGGCTTTGGCTGAAGCTGAAATCGAGTATCAGGATAAACGTTCTGCATCGATTTATGTTGCCTTCCAAGTCAAAGACGGTAAAAATCTTTTCGAGGGTGATGAGAAGTTCATCATCTGGACGACGACTCCTTGGACATTGCCTGCAAACGTTGCGATCTCCCTTCATCCGGAAGTGACATACGTGGTAGCGCAAGTCGGTGCGGAGAAATATGTCGTTGCGGAAGATCTGCTCAATAGTGTAGCGGAAACGCTTGAATGGAATGATCCGCAAGTATTGAAAACGTTCAAAGGAAAAGAAGCGGAATACGTGACGACACAGCATCCTTTCTATGACCGTGATTCATTGATCATCCTTGGTGAACATGTTACGACAGACAGCGGTACTGGCTGTGTGCACACAGCACCAGGACATGGGGAAGAGGATTTCTTCGCCAGTCAGCCATATAAACTGCCCATCATCAGCCCATTGGATGACAAAGGCGTATTTACCAAAGAAGCTCCTGGTTTCGAAGGGGTATTCTATGATAAGGCAAACAAGAACATCACGGAACTGCTTGAAGAAAAAGGCGCATTATTGAAACTCGACTTCTTCACGCATTCTTATCCGCATGACTGGCGGACGAAGAAACCGGTCATCTATCGTGCGACAGCACAATGGTTTGCTTCCATCAAAGCATTCCGTGATCAGATCATCGAGCAGATCAAAGAGGTGGAATGGTTCCCGAAATGGGGCGAAACACGTCTTTATAACATGTTCCGTGACCGCGAAGACTGGTGTATTTCACGTCAGCGTGCGTGGGGTGTCCCGATTCCGGTATTCTACGGTGAAGACGGTGAACCGATCATCACGGAAGAAACGATCCAGCATGTGTCCGACCTATTCCTTGAACATGGCTCCAATGTCTGGTTCGAAAGGGAAGCGAAAGATTTGCTTCCGGAAGGATTCACTTCCGAGCACAGCCCGAACGGCATCTTCACGAAAGAAACAGACATCATGGACGTATGGTTCGATTCCGGATCCTCGCACCAAGGTGTATTGGAAAACCGCCCTGAATTGCAGCGTCCGGCTGATCTTTATTTGGAAGGTTCCGACCAATACCGCGGCTGGTTCAACTCTTCTTTGACAACTGCTGTGGCCGTAACTGGCAAAGCTCCGTATAAAGCTGTCCTCAGCCATGGGTTCGCTTTGGACGGAAAAGGCAAGAAGATGAGTAAATCACTCGGCAACATCGTCGTGCCGTCGAAAATCATGAAGCAGTATGGTGCTGATATCCTTCGCCTATGGGTGGCGTCGGTCGATTATCAATCCGATGTCCGGATTTCCGATGAAATCATCAAGCAGACATCAGAGGGCTACCGTAAGATCCGGAACACATTCCGCTTCCTGCTTGCCAACTTGCATGATTTCGATCCTGCCAAGGATAGTGTGGCGCATGCTGACATGACCGAAGTCGATCGTTACATGCTTGCGAAGCTATCCGACTTGATCAAGCATGTACGCGAAAGCTACGATAAATTTGAATTTGCCGACGTGTACTCTGCTGTCTTGAGCTTCTGTTCCGTGGAGTTAAGTGCATTCTATCTGGATTTCGGTAAAGATATCCTTTATATCGAAGCTGCTGATAACCCAGCCCGCCGCAGCATCCAAACTGCTTATTATGAAATAGTCAAAGCGCTTGTACAAATGCTTGCACCGATCCTTGCTCATACAACAGAGGAAGCATGGAGCTATATCCCAGGTGAAAAAGCAGAAAGCGTCCAGCTGACAGACTTCCCTGAAGCAGCAGCAATTGCCGATCATGATGCCTTGCTTGCAAAATGGGATCATTTCATGAAAGTCCGGGATGACGTCTTGAAAGCATTGGAAATCGCACGCAGTGAAAAAGTGATCGGTAAATCGCTTGAATCCAAACTGACAATCGTTGCGAAAGATGATGAAACAAAACAGCTGCTTCAAGGTATCGACAATCTGCATCAGCTGCTTATCGTATCCGAAGCCAATGTGGTGGACGCAGATCCAGAAGCCGCAGATTATGAGCATGTGGCCGTCCGAGTGGAGAAACATCCTGCAGACAGATGCGAACGCTGCTGGGTTGCTTCTGAGACTGTCGGACAGGATGAGAAGCATCCGGATCTATGCTCACGCTGTGCAAAGATCGTGGAAGCACATTATCACGCGTAATGGATGGAAAGCTTCGCTTTTGGGCGGAGCTTTCTTTTTATCTCTGCAATCTTTTTCACCGTATCTATGGTAAAATGCAAGATAGATTGTATGGAACGGAGGAAATGGGTCCATGTATTTTGTCATCGCGATTATCCTGATCATAATCGATCAGCTTGCAAAATTGGCAGTAGTAAAGAATATGACAGAGGGAGAGTCGATCCCGATCATCGATAACTTCCTGTATTTATCGTCACACCGCAATCGAGGGGCGGCATGGGGCATTTTAGAAGGGCATTTCTGGTTCTTTTATCTTGTGACAGCGATAGTCATTGTCATAGTCAGCTATTATATTGTGAAATATAGCAAAGAAAGCAAATTGATGGGTACAGGTCTGTCGCTTGTTCTGGGCGGAGCGGTCGGTAACTTCATCGATAGGCTGTTCCGTAAAGAAGTCGTCGATTTCGTCGATACACGATTCGGTGACTATCATTATCCAATCTTCAACGTGGCGGATTCCTGTCTGGTTGTAGGTGTCATCCTCATCGTCCTTGCGATGCTGCTGGATGAGCGAAAGAAGAAAGGACGAAAAGAAGCATGAGTCAGTTGGAACATACAGTCGCAGCCGAGGAAGCAGGCTTGCGCATCGATAAGCTGTTGTCCGATATCCAGGAGGATGTCTCCAGGAGTCAGGCCCAGAGCTGGATCAAGGATGATCTGGTCACGGTGAACGGCGCCAAGGTGAAAAATAAATATACTGTCCAAGAGGGAGATGTAATCGCTTGGTCGATCCCTGAACCTGAAGAGATGACAATCGAAGCAGAGGACATTCCTCTTGAAATCATTTACGAAGATGCAGATATCGCAGTTGTGAACAAGCCGCGCGGCATGGTCGTACATCCATCGAATGGCCATCAGTCCGGTACGATGGTTCACGCCCTGCTTTACCATCTGAAGGATCTATCTGGTATCAATGGAATGATGCGTCCAGGCATCGTGCATCGTATCGATAAAGATACCAGCGGTCTGCTTGTTGTAGCCAAGCATGATAAAGCACATCAAAAATTGGCGGATATGCTGAAGGATCATGACATCGAACGGAAATACCGGGCAATCGTCCATGGTGTCATCGACCATGAATTCGGTACAGTGGAGGCTCCGATTGGACGTGATCCGAATGATCGTCAGAAGATGGCGGTAGTCGAAAATGGAAAGCCTGCCGTGACGCATTTTGAAGTGCTGGAGCGTTTTGAGGAGTTTACATACATTGAATGTAAGCTGGAGACAGGCAGGACGCATCAAATCCGTGTGCATATGCAATATATCGGCTATCCGCTTGCCGGAGATCCAAAATATGGACCGCGCAGGACATTGGATATCGATGGACAAGCGCTGCATGCTGCGGTTCTTGGTTTCCATCATCCGATAACAGGGGAATGGCTGCATTTCGAGGCCCCTGTTCCGGAAGTGTTCCAAGAGGAATTGGACAAGCTGAAATTCCACGCTTGACAGATATACACTGGCATGCGATACTGAATGAAGCTGAATAAGAACCTTTAAGACAGTCCAGAGAGGCTGATAAGGAAACGGATATGAAACGGGATACGTGTGTGTATCCTTGCCCCTTATCGTCTCATGGCGGTAAGGGGCTTTTTCATCGTGTCAAGGAAAGGTGGGGAAAAAATGAACAAGAAGGCTGCCCTGCTGGATCAGGCTGCTATCGGGCGTGCACTGACTCGGATTGCACATGAAATCCTGGAACGTAATAAAGGTCCGGAGGATCTGGTGCTTGTCGGGATCCAGACCAGAGGGGTTCCCATCGCGCAGCGTCTGCAGCAGAAAATCGAAGGAATCGACCAAGTGACGGTACCGCTTGAAGAGGTGGATATCACACTATACCGGGATGATTTGGCACATGCATCCAAGGATCAAGAGCCGATGGTGCAGCCAGTGAAGCTCGCAACGGATTTGACGAATAAGACTGTCATCTTGATCGATGACGTGTTATATACGGGACGAACAGTGAGAGCGGCGATGGATGCGATCATGGACGCGGGACGTCCGGCGCAGATCCAATTAGCTGTACTGATCGACCGAGGCCATCGGGAACTGCCTATCCGGGCCGATTATATCGGGAAAAACATTCCGACATCGCAATCGGAAGTCATCGTCGTCGAATTACAGGAGACGGATGATCACGAGAGCGTGGATATCTATGAAAATGAATAAGGACCTTTAACGGAAGTCCAGAGAGGCTTACAAGGTCGCAAGCAACAACGTCGTCACGGGAAGTGGCAGACGTGTGCCCCTTTGCGACCTAAATCGCAAAGGGGCTTTTTTTATAGGGAAAGAGGAGAGTAAAAATGAAACCAGCACTTAACATACGCGACGTACCAAAATGGAACCAATGGGTCATCTTCAGCTTACAGCATTTATTTGCCATGTTTGGTGCAACCATCCTTGTACCGGCGCTGACCGGACTTGATCCGGCGGTGGCACTGGTTTCAAGCGGCGTCGGTACACTCGCATTCATTTTGATCACAAGGGGGACGGTGCCAGCTTATTTAGGCTCGAGTTTTGCTTTCATTTACCCGATTACGCAGTCGATTGAAACCGCCGGTGTCGGTGGGGCCATGATCGGCAGCTTTCTGGCAGGTCTTGCATACGGAATCGTGGCAATCGCAATTCGATTGGGCGGAATGAAAGGAATCATGAAACTCCTCCCGCCGATTGTCGTCGGACCAGTCATCATCGTCATCGGTCTGGCCTTGGCACCGACTGCAGTGGACATGGCAATGAATGCTCCTGATACAGGAGAATACAGCACGAAATATTTCATCGTGGCACTCGTCACACTGGCAATCACAGTGGCAGCTTCCATTTTCCTGAAGGGCTTCCTCGGACTTATTCCGGTCCTGATCGGGATCATCGGGGGATATATCTACGCCCTCACGCAGGGAATCGTCGATACGAGCGGCGTACAGGATGCTTGGAACCAAATTGCAGCCGCTGATTCCATCGGCGCTTTCTTCAGCGGGATTTTCACGGTGCCGGATTTCACCATTCCGTTCGTCGATTATAATGTCGCAGATGTATTCAGCTGGCAGCTCTTCTTCACCATGGTGCCAATCGCTGTCGTGACGGTATCCGAGCACATCGGCCACCAGCTGGCTTTGTCCAAGATCGTCGATCGGAATATGCTCGTCAAGCCAGGACTGCACGCTTCACTTGCAGGTGATGGGGTGGCGACTATGATCGCTTCCTTGCTTGGCGGACCGCCGAACACAACTTACGGGGAAAACATCGGTGTCCTGGCAATAACGAGAGTATTCAGTGTCTTCGTCATCGGAGGTACGGCGATACTTGCCATCTTGTTTGGATTCACTGGTCTTATCACTGCGCTGATCAGTTCGGTACCATCTGCAGTCATGGGCGGTGTGAGCATCATGCTGTTCGGGATCATCGCTGCCAGCGGACTCCGGACGATGATCGACAGCCAGCTCGATTTAGGTGATAAACGTAATTTGATCATCAGTTCGATCATCTTGGTCATCGGAATCGGAGGAGCGTTCCTGCGTTTCCAAATCGCCGAGCTTGACCTCGAGATCAACAGCATGGCCCTGGCAGCGCTAGTCGGCGTCATTTTGAACCTTGTTTTGCCGGGCAAGGAATCCGGCCTGGGAAATGGCAGTCTGTTCACAGTCGAAGATCAGAAACAAGCATCCAACTAAGGAGGAGAAGGACATGAAGCATTTTGTATCGATGAAGCATCTTACCGCAGGGGAACTGCTGCAGCTCGTACAGCTCGCTACAGACATACAGGCACAGGGGGTATCTGGATACAGGGAGCAGCTGTTTGCAGCCAATCTTTTCTTCGAGCCGAGCACACGGACGAAGATGAGCTTTACCGTAGCAGAACGGAAACTCGGGCTTGAAGTGCTGGACTTCGCCGCAGAGGCATCCAGCATGACCAAAGGCGAGACCGTCTATGACACTGCGAAGACCCTTCAATCGATCGGCGCTTCGGTCCTTGTCATCCGTCATCCAGAAGAGCACACAGCCGCAATGCTTGCGGATAGGCTGGATATCCCGGTGATCAATGCCGGTGACGGAAAAGGGGAGCACCCGACACAATGCTTGCTCGATCTGATGACGATTTACCAGGAATATGGACGCTTTGAGGGATTGAAAGTCGTGATTGCCGGGGACATCCGTCACAGCCGTGTTGCCAGAAGCAATGCCATGGCCTTGCGCAAATTGGGGGCGCAAGTCTATGCGGCGGGCAAACCTGAATGGATGGACGATACCATCGGGATACCGGTCCTGGACATGGATGAAGCAGTGGAACAATGTGATGTCATGATGCTGCTCCGGATCCAGTTTGAACGTCATGAAACAAAGCGGAAAGAAACGGGGTATCTGGAGAAGTACGGATTGACTGTCGAAAGAGAAAAAAGGATGCAGCGTCATGCCATCATCATGCACCCTGCACCAGTCAACCGCGGCATCGAAATCGACGATGGCTTGGTTGAAGCACCACGCTCGAGGATTTTCCGTCAGATGGAAAATGGCGTAGCAGCCAGGATGGCAGTGATCTTAACATTATTGGAAGGATGGGGAATCAAGCATGGCTACAATCTTGACAAACGCGAAGCAGTTAACAGCTGATCGGAAACTGGAAGATGTAATGGTGAAAATCGAGGATGGCATCATCAAAGAAATCGCCAGTCAAATAGAGATAACAGAACAAGATCATGTGGAAGATTTGGAAGGTCAGCTTGTGACAGCAGGTTTTGTGGATGTGCACGTGCATTTGCGTGAACCAGGGGCAGAAAAGAAAGAAACGATTGCAACAGGCACAAAGGCGGCAGCCAGAGGCGGCTTCACGACTGTCGCTGCGATGCCTAATCTCCGACCTGCACCAGATTGTCCAGAGATGCTTGCCAGCATCATGGAAAGAAATGAAGAAAGCGGCGTGATCCGCGTGCTGCAGTATGCGGCAATCACGAAGCAGCAGCTGGGACGTGAAATCGTCGACATGGAAAACATGCGGGAAGCATTTGCTTTCACAGATGATGGTCTAGGTATCCAGTCAGCCGGGATGATGCTCGAAACGATGAAACGGGCAGCTGAATTGGGAATACCGGTCGTAGCCCATTGTGAAGACGACAGCCTGGTACCAGGCGGGGTCATGCATGAAGGTACAGCAAGCGCGCGACTTGGCCTGCCAGGTATCAACAGCGTGTCCGAGTCCGTACATATCGCCCGCGATGTCCTCCTGGCGGAAGCAGCTGGCTGTCACTATCATATCTGTCATGTGAGCACAAAGGAATCGGTCCGGGTGATCCGGGATGCTAAACGTGCCGGCATCCGCGTGACTGCCGAGGTGACGCCGCATCACTTGCTGCTGACTGATGAAGATATCAAAACGGATGATGGGAACTTCAAAATGAATCCGCCGCTCCGGTCGGAGGCTGATCGTCAGGCTTTGATCGAAGGACTGCTTGATGGAACGATCGATATGATTGCGACCGATCACGCCCCGCACACAGCAGAAGAGAAGAACGTTAGCATGCTGGACGCATCATTTGGCATTGTTGGATCGGAAACGGCTTTCAGCTTGCTCCATACACATTTTGTCGAGACTGGCATCTTTACGCTCCATCAGCTGATAGATTGGCTGACCATCAAGCCTTCCGAAGCATTCGGACTGCCATTCGGCCGTTTCCAAGAGGGAGCTTCGGCAGATTTGACAGTACTAGATCTAGAGGCTGAGGGAGAAGTGGATCCGGCTCAATTCCAATCCAAAGGAACGAATACACCATTCATCGGCTGGCGTTATAAAGGGGAGCCGGTGATGACCATTTACAACGGGGAAATCGTCTACAGAAAGGAAGCGGTAAAATGAAGAAACGACAATTAATCCTGGAGGACGGTACTGTATTTTCTGGAACGGCGTTCGGCAGCGATGTCGCAACGACTGGGGAAATCGTCTTCAACACAGGCATGACAGGCTATCAAGAGATTCTTTCCGATCCTTCCTACTGCGGTCAGATAGTGACGCTGACATATCCATTGATCGGTAACTATGGCATCAACAGCGATGATTTCGAAAGCATTCAGCCATCCATTCAAGCGCTAGTCGTAAAAGAAGCCAGTATCGCACCCTCCAATTTCCGTAAACAGCATACAATTGACGGTTTCCTGCAGTTCCATCAGATTCCTGGTATTGCAGGTATCGATACTCGTAAACTGACAAAAATCATCCGCAAGCAAGGTGCGATGAAAGCTAGATTGACAGAAGCAGTAGATTCACTAGAAAATCACGCTTCTTGGGAATCGATCACACTTCCAAACGATCAAGTACAACGTATGAGTACAGCTAAACCATATGTAGTGCCCGGCCGCGGCAAACGTATCGTGGTCATGGACTTTGGCATGAAGCATGGCATCCTTCGGGAACTGGCTGCCCGCGACTGCCATATCACTGTCGTACCTTGGCATTACACTGCCGAACAAATCCTTCATTTAAACCCTGATGGCATCATGCTGACGAATGGGCCTGGAGATCCGAAAGATGTGGAGCCGGCCATCCAGGCAATTCGTGAGCTGATCGGGCAAGTGCCCATTTTCGGTATCTGCCTTGGCCACCAGTTGATCGCATTGGCATCCGGTGCCAATACAGAAAAACTGAAATTCGGACATCGGGGCTCCAATCACCCTGTCAAAGACCTGGAAACAGGGAAAACCTACCTCACCTCACAAAATCACGGGTTTACAGTAACCAAGGAATCACTGGCTGCGACGGATCTCATCCTGACGCAAGAGGCCTTGAATGATGGCACTGTAGAAGGGCTGAAGCATCGGCTTCACCCGGTGATGTGTGTCCAATACCATCCGGAAGCTGCACCAGGTCCGGAGGATACCCGCCATCTATTCGATGATTTTCTGAAAATGACAGCACAAAGCAAGCAGACAGCCAAGGGGGAAGCCACTTATGCCTAAACGTACAGATATCCAAAAAATCCTCGTCATCGGTTCCGGTCCGATTGTAATCGGGCAGGCAGCAGAATTTGATTATTCCGGCACACAAGCATGCCAAGCATTGCGTGAAGAAGGCTATACGGTCATCCTGGCCAACTCCAATCCAGCCACGATCATGACCGACCATACTGTTGCGGATACGGTTTACATGGAGCCGCTCACGGTGGAATTCCTGAGCAAGATCATCCGTAAGGAACAGCCTGATGCCTTGCTGCCGACCCTTGGCGGTCAAACTGGATTGAACTTGGCAGTTGCACTGGATAACTCAGGCATCCTGAAGGAATATGGTGTCGAACTCCTGGGTACCTCCCTTGAGGCAATCCAGCAGGCGGAGGACCGGGAGCAATTCCGCGACTTGATGCATCAGCTCGGCGAACCAGTACCGGAAAGCCAAATCGTTACGACGGTGGAGGAAGCTGTTGCATTTTCCGAAGAAATCGGGTTTCCGCTCATTGTCCGCCCTGCCTATACACTAGGCGGCACAGGCGGCGGCATGTGCTATGACCTGGAAGAATTGAAACAAATCACGAAGAACGGGCTGGCGCTCTCACCAGTGACACAATGCCTGATCGAGCGTAATATTGCCGGCTTCAAGGAAATCGAATATGAAGTGATGCGTGATAAAAACGACCAGGCAATCGTCGTTTGCAATATGGAGAATATCGATCCTGTCGGTATCCATACCGGTGACAGCATCGTTGTCGCGCCTTCCCAGACACTGAGTGACCGGGAATACCAGCTGCTGCGCAATGCATCCATAAAAATCATCAAAGCGCTGCAAATCGAAGGAGGGTGTAATGTACAGCTTGCTTTGGATCCGCACAGCTTCAACTATTACATCATCGAGGTGAATCCTCGTGTCAGCCGTTCCAGTGCGCTTGCTTCCAAGGCGACAGGTTACCCGATTGCCAAGATGGCTGCCAAAATTGCTGTCGGATTGACGTTGGATGAAATCAAAAACCCGGTGACCGGTACGACGTATGCATACTTTGAACCGGCATTGGATTATGTGGTCGCAAAGCTGCCGCGCTTCCCATTCGATAAATTCGTCAGCGGCAACCGTAAATTAGGTACCCAGATGAAAGCAACCGGGGAAGTCATGGCGATCGGTCGGAATGTGGAAGAAGCTTTGCTGAAAGGAGTACGCTCCCTGGATAACAAAGCGAATGGTCTTGCGTCCATCAGCTTGGATGGCATGAGCGATGAAGAGATGGAGCACCGGCTTGTCAAAGCGGATGATGAGCGCTTGTTCGTTCTTGCAGAAGCCTTCCGCCGCGGGTATGCCGTGGAGCAGCTGCATGAACTGACGAGAATCGATCGGTTCTTCCTTTGGAAAATCGAAGCGCTGATCAGTCTGGAAACGGCCCTGGCGGAACGGCCATGGGAGATTGATTTATTGAAAGAAGCAAAGCAGAAAGGCTTCTCCGACCGGGAAATCGCGCATTGGTGGAATACGGCAGAGGACAAAGTATATGAATTCCGGATTGAAAATGGTCTTCAGCCTGTGTACAAGATGGTCGACACCTGCGCTGCCGAGTTCGAATCACAGACACCTTATTTCTACAGCACTTACGAGGAAGAAAATGAATCGGTCGCTTCTGATAAAGAGAAAGTCATCGTGCTGGGATCGGGCCCAATCCGTATCGGGCAAGGTATTGAATTCGACTATGCAACAGTCCACAGCGTCCTGGCCATCCGGGAAGCGGGATATGAAGCAATCATCATCAACAGCAACCCAGAAACGGTTTCAACGGATTTCAGCGTATCCGATAAGCTTTATTTCGAGCCGCTTACACTGGAGGATGTCATGCACGTCGTGAATCTGGAAAATCCGCTTGGTGTGATCGTGCAATTCGGCGGACAGACAGCAATCAATCTTGCCGAAGGATTGCAGCGCCGCGGGGTGAACATCCTCGGAACGTCATTAGAGGCAATCGATGCCGCAGAGGATCGGGATAAATTTGAAAAGCTGCTCGAGGAATTGAAGATTGCAAAACCAGAAGGAGCATCCATCACCAAATTGGAGGATGCCGCAGCTGCAGCGGAAAGAATCGGGTATCCAGTACTTGTCCGACCATCATATGTCATCGGCGGAAGCAATATGGAGATCGTCTATAATGCAGACGAATTGCAGCATTACATGGAAAAACGTGTGCATGTCCGGCATGACCATCCGGTGCTGATCGACCAATACTTGACTGGGATCGAAGTGGAGGTGGATGCCATCAGTGACGGAGAAACAACGATCATACCTGGCATCATGGAGCATATCGAACGTGCAGGCGTCCATTCTGGTGACTCGATCGCCGTCTATCCGACACAGACGATATCGGAAGAATGCCGCCAGCAATGCATCGATGCAACAATGCAAATCGCCAAGGCACTGAAAGTAAAAGGCTTGATCAATATCCAGTTCGTCATCCACCGAAACAAAGCCTATGTCCTGGAAGTGAATCCGCGCGCCAGCCGCACGATTCCTTTCCTATCGAAAATCACGCACGTAACGATGGCCAATATTGCAACACGAGCAATCCTGGGTCAAAAGCTAGCTGATATGGGATATGGTTCCGGACTCATGCCAGAACCAGAGGATGTGTATGTGAAAGTACCTGTATTCAGCTTCGAGAAGCTGCGCAGTGTCGATACCCTGCTCGGACCGGAAATGAAATCAACGGGTGAAGCCATCGGACATGACCGTACGCTGGAAAAAGCACTGTACAAAGGACTGCTTGCATCCGGACTGTCCGTACCGCAGGAAGGCGCCATCCTGCTTACGGTAGCGGATAAAGATAAGGAAGAAGCGATGGAAATCGCCAAACTGTTTTATGCGCTCGGATTCCAGCTGTACGCTACCGAAGGAACGAGCGCAGCAGTCGAAGAAGCAGGTCTTCCAGTCACGACAGTAGGTAAGGTAGGCGCTTCCGAGCAGAATGTCATCAGCATCATCGAACATGGCGAGGTGCAATTTGTCGTAAACACACTCACTTCAGGCAAACAGCCTAGATCAGATGGTTTCCTTATCCGCCGTGAAGCGGTCGAGCATGGCATTGCCTGCCTGACGAGCCTGGATACAGCCAAAGCGATTGCAACGATCATCGAATCGATGACATTCACTGCAAAACCTGTTGTTGCAGGAGGTATCCTCTCTTGATCAACGAACAGCTCCAGATTATCAGCAAAAAAACGATTGCGAAGGATACTGTGGAAATGACCTTCCATGGGAAGATGGCGCAGGAGGATATCCTGCCCGGTCAATTCCTTCATTTGCTTGTCGGAGATGGGAACAATCATATGCTTCGGCGTCCGATCAGTATTGCGGGTGTGAACAAGCAGGACTCCACGATCACGATCATTTTCAAGCTGCTCGGTACTGGAACCAATACACTTGCCAAAGCAGAGCCCGGCGAATATCTTGATGCGCTGGGTCCTTGCGGGCAAGGCTATCCGATCGATGGCCTGCAGCTGGAAAAGGCACTCTTGGTAGGAGGCGGTATCGGTGTCCCTCCGCTGTACTACCTGGCGCAATGCCTGAAGGAAAAAGGTGTGGAGGTCACGATGGTGGCAGGGTTCCAAAATAAAGAGCAAGTATTCTATGAAGAAGCTTTCCGGAATCTCGGAAGCTACCATCTGGCGACAGACGATGGCAGTGCGGGAGAGAAAGGCTTTGTCACGGATATCCTGGCAAGGGGGTCCATCGATTTCGATCAGTACTTTACCTGCGGCCCCACCGGCATGCTGAAAGCTGTTTCGATGCAACTTCAGGAACGGGAAGGATTCATTTCCATCGAACAGCGGATGGGCTGCGGCATCGGCGCCTGCTTTGCATGTGTCGTCCCGGCACCGGATAGTCCGAGCGGCTATAAAAAGATATGCAAAGACGGACCTGTCTTTCGGGCCAAGGAGGTTGTGCTCTCATGAATCTAGCTGTCGATCTTCCAGGTCTGGAAATGAAGAATCCCATCCTGCCAGCCTCAGGCTGTTTCGGCTTCGGCAAGGAATATGCCGAGCTGTATGATTTGAATCTACTGGGAGCAATCACTATCAAAGCGGCAACCGGTACGGCCCGGTACGGTAATCCGACGCCGCGTGTCGCCGAGACAAATGCCGGCATGCTGAATGCAATCGGTTTGCAGAATCCCGGAGTGGATCAGATCCTGGAAAAAGAGCTGCCGTTCTTATCCGGATATGACACGCCGATCATTGCCAATGTAGCCGGCAGCACCGTAGAAGAGTATGCAGAAGTGGCACAGAAAATCAGCAAGCATCCAGTGATCAAAGCGCTGGAGCTGAACATCTCCTGTCCGAATGTGAAAGAAGGAGGCGTCCAGTTCGGGACAGATCCCGAACTAGCCAAAACGGTCACGGCAGCGGTGAAGGAAGTGAGTGACGTACCACTTTACGTCAAACTTTCACCGAATGTCACCGACATAACAGTCATTGCACGTGCCGTCGAAGAAGGCGGAGCCGATGGCTTGTCACTGATCAATACATTGACAGGCATGCAAATCAACCTGGCTGGAAGGAAGCCGCTGCTTGCCAACAAAATCGGAGGCTTGTCCGGTCCGGCGGTAAAACCGGTTGCCATCCGTATGGTATACCAAATACGCCAGATGACCAATCTGCCGATCATCGGCATGGGCGGTGTCACGACGGCCGAGGATGTACTGGAATTCCTTCTCGCCGGAGCATCGGCAGTGGCAGTCGGTACAGCCAATTTCCAGCATCCATTCATCTGCCCTGAAATCATCCAGAACTTGCCGGATGTATTGCAAAAATATGGCTTTGCCAGTGTCGAAGACGCCATCGGAAAGGGGCATGAACATGCAGGCACCAATCTATCTCGCGCTTGATTTCCCGACCGGGGAAGAAGCGCTGCAATTCCTTGCCCGGCATGAGCTTGCCGGGGTACCGGTGAAAGTAGGCATGGAGCTTTTCTATCGAGAAGGGGTATCCATCATTCACCAGCTGAAAGAGAATGATCATCCGATTTTCCTTGATCTGAAGCTGCATGATATCCCGAATACAGTAAAAAGCGCCATGTGCAATCTAGCAGTACTGGGCGCGGATATCGTCAACGTCCATGCCTTGGGCGGACTTAAAATGATCGAAGCGGCAAAGGAAGGCCTGTCGCAAGGAGCCAGCAGCAAGATACCTAAATTAATAGCTGTCACGATGCTGACGTCCATGGATGAACATACGGTACAGAGCGATTTAAAGCAGCCGATGGAACTGGCTGCATATGCGCTCCATCTGGCAGAGCTATCCCAAAAAGCAGGTGCTGATGGCGTGGTTTGCTCCCCGCATGAGGCAGCCAGCATCAAAGCGGCTTGCGGAGCGGACTTTCTCACTGTCACACCAGGGATACGGCTTGCCGGCTCTGCCAAAAACGATCAGCATCGCATTGCAACACCTGCGGACGCCAGGAAAATGCAAGCGGACTATTTGGTGATCGGCAGAAGCGTAACGGCAGCTGCCGATCCGAAACAAGCATACGAACGAGTGATCGAGGAGTGGAAAAACTATGACAACTACAACTAATATTGCCGAAGCATTGCTGGCTATCGATGCGATCCAGATTGATCCCACTAAATCCTTTGTCTGGGCATCTGGCATCCACTCGCCGATTTACTGTGATAACCGGCTGACATTGGGGCATCCGGAAGTGCGCACAGCCATAGCAAAACAATTCCAGAAGAAGCTTGCCGAATTGCCGGAAACCGAAATGATCGCCGGATGTGCGACAGGCGGGATTCCGCATGCGGCATGGCTTGCCGATAAAGCAAATCTGCCGATGGTCTACGTTAGATCCAGCAAAAAAGGCCATGGAAAAGGCAATCAAATTGAAGGAGCTGACGTTGCAGGCAAACATGTCGTCGTCATCGAGGATTTGATTTCAACTGGTGGCTCAGTCATCAACACTGTCGATGCACTAAAGGAAGCCGGAGCTATTGTCACGAAGGTACTGGCAATCTTCAGTTATAATTTGAAGAAAGCGGATGATAATTTTTCAGCGGCTGGCGTGCCATTTGAGACGCTGACTGATTTTGATGCGCTTGCGGATATACTGGTCGAAAAAGGGACGATAACTTCTCGGGAGAAAGAGGAACTGCTGGACTGGCGTAATACATTATAAAGGGTGCAGATATGCATCCTTTTTTTATTGGTTATGGTAGTCTGGTAGAAAAGGATGTGAGCAAGATGACAGCATTTCAGAACTCATTAGAACAAAAACTGATTGAAGCAAGGCGTACGCTGCATCGATTTCCTGAGTTGTCACACGAGGAATACAAAACGACGGAGCGTATACGCAGATGGCTGGAGGAAGCAGGGATTGATATTCTCGATACTTCACTTGAAACAGGTGTGGTAGCACAGATTGCTGGTAAACCTGGTCCGGTGATCGCACTGCGAGCAGACATCGATGCATTGCCGATTCAGGAAGAAGCAGAGGAGACTTTTCGTTCGGTCCATCCAGGTGTCATGCATGCTTGCGGTCATGATTTTCATACAGCTGTCATGCAGGGAGCAGCTTTATTGCTGAAGGAACAGCAGGAGGAGCTGGAAGGTACGGTGAAAATTATTTTTCAGCCAGCCGAAGAAACCGCCACCGGTGCTCAAGCAGTTTTACAAACTGGTGTGCTGGATGATGTACAAGCTATATTCGGCTTACATAATGATCCTCACTTGGCATTGGGAGAGCTTGGCACAAAACCAGGTATTCTGTCAGCCGCTGTCGATCGGTTCCGAATCACCATCACTGGAAAAGGAGCCCATGCTGCCAGACCTCATCTTGGCACGGATCCGATTATTGTGGGGATGGATATCATCCATCGTCTCCAGACTCTGGTCAGCAGACAAATACCCGCTACCGAAAGCGGCGTGATAAGTGTAACGCAGTTCCATAGCGGCTCCACCTGGAATGTCATTCCGGAAACAGCCTTTCTTGAAGGAACAGTACGGACATTCAATAAAGATGTCCGCTCTGAGATTCGAAAGCAGATGGATCTGCTCGTCAGATATGAGGCGGCTTCTCATGGTGCTGAAGCAGAACTGGATTATCAAGCAGGCCCGCCATCGGTCGATAACGATCCGGCATGGACGGAATTCCTGATGGAGAAAGCAAAGTCAAATGGCTATAAAGTGACTGTGTTAGAGCCTTCTGCAGGAGGAGAAGACTTTTCTTTTTACCAGGAAAAAATCAAAGGAGCATTTGTGCGGATAGGCGTGGAACAGGAATATGGCCTCCATCATGCACGATATACATTACAAGAAGCTGCTTTGCTTCCGGCAGCTCGGTATTTCGCTGGAATTGCGCCAGAGGCATTGAAGCGAATTTTATCCGAATAGGAGGCAGGACTTATGGAATTCCAAGAAATCACACAGATCGAACCATGTAAAGAAGAACTGGCAAGTCTGTTCCAAACTGTTGTCGCTGACGGTGCATCGATGAATTACTTGCATCCGATGAGCAAAGAGACTGCTTTGAACTATTGGAAGTCAGTGCTATCGGAACATGTCCGTCTGTTCATCGCTTTGCTTGACGGCCGAATCGCCGGGACTGTCCAACTCCATTACAGCGATAAGGAAAACGGGCAGCATCGGGCGGAAATTGCCAAATTGATGACAAGTCCGAAAGCGAGAAGGAAAGGCGTTGCCAGGAATCTTTTGCAGCATGCGGAGCAAGTGGCGAAGCAAGATGGCAAGACCTTGCTCTTGCTTGATACGGAAAAAGAGGGACCTGCCAATAAGCTTTATAAGTCGGAGGGGTATGTATTGTTTGGGGAAGTGCCGGATTTTGCACAGGATGCATACGGTACATATCTGGCCGGCAACTTTTATTACAAGATAATAAAATAAGGAAGTGCGCTGTCAGAGCGCACTTCCTTATTTATTTGCCAATCGTTTTACGAGATTCTCCTCCGGCGTGACGTATAATGTCTTCTGCTGGTCATATGTCACGAAACCAGGCTTGGCGCCATTCGGTTTCTTCACATGCCGA
Organism: Terribacillus sp. 7520-G; assembly: GCF_002271665.1. Lineage (NCBI taxonomy): Bacteria > Bacillati > Bacillota > Bacilli > Caryophanales > Bacillaceae > Terribacillus > Terribacillus sp. 7520-G. The sequence goes on from NZ_NQFP01000007.1 coordinate 169,473, forward strand.
ATCTTTGTGTAGTCGACAGGCACAGAGGAGGAAAGTCTGGATTTACTGAACCACGCAGCCAGTTTAGCTGCTTCTTCCAACGTTTCCTCGGACGGTTCTGCAGAGCGGATCACCACATGGGAACCTGGGATATCCTTCGTATGAAGCCAAGTATCTTGCTTGTTTGCAAGCTTCATCGTCAAATATTCATTCTGCTTGTTATTGTGTCCCACAAGTATGGTCGTACCGTCGGTTGCAGTGTATGTTTCCGGTTCTGGAAGGTTTGATTTCTTGTTTTTCTTCTGCTGCGTTTTTGCTTTCAGATAACCTTGCTCCCGCAACTCCTCCCGGATCTCCTCGACATCCTGCTCCCGGGCGCCTTCGACCTGCTGGATCAGCTGATCCAGATAGTCGATTTCCGCATTCGTTTTTTCCAGCTCCAATTCGACCATCGTACGCGATTTCTTCAGCTTGTTATACTGTTTGAAATAGCTTTGGGCGTTTTCGCTCGGTGTTTTATGCGGGTTTAGTGCAATGGTGAGCTGCTTTTGTTCCGGATCATAATAATCCGTGACGACAGCTTCGGTATCACCTTGCTTGATTTGATGCATATGGGCTGTGAGCAATTCTCCCTTACGCTGATAGATGTCCGCTTCTTCGGCTTTTTTCAGCGTATTCTCGTGGATGCTGAGCTTGCGGATGTTCTTTTCCCGTTCATTTTTCAGGAAGCGGATCAAGTCGCCTGCCTGCTGTTTGACCCGGTCGCGTTCTGCTTTTCCGGAGTAGAAGCTGTCGATAAGCTCGCTCATCGAATCATAATGTTCCCGGCTGCCTTCGATGGAAGTGAGATCCATGACATAAAAGTCTTCTTTTTTGCCTTTGAAATAAGTAGGCTCATAATCATCCTGCTTAAGCTTTTCGAAGAATCCGGCGAAAACTTCCGCATATTTTTCTGTATCGCCCATATAGGCCCGTTCTGCGAGTTCATTGGCCAAAACAGGAGATACGCCTTGCAGCAGGTTCAAAATCTGTTTGTTCATTTTCCCTGCATTGAAGTCCAGCTTCCGAGCAAACTCGGCGGCTTCCAGCTTAAATGGATTCAGCTTTTCCTGACTCGGCGGCAGTTTGTATGTCTGCCCCGGCAGGATGGTGCGGTGCCGGTTCACACTGGAGGATATATGTTTGATGCTGTCGATGATCATGTCCGTTTCGTTATCGACCAGCATGATGTTGCTATGCTTTCCCATCACTTCCATGATGATCCGCTTGGATGTCGTGTCTCCAAGCTCGTCCTTGCTGACAAAGCTCAGCTGGAGGATCCGTTCGTTCTCATATTGCTCCACTTTTTCCAGGAATCCGCCTGCCAGATGCTTTCTTAGAAGCATGCAGAACATTGGCGGGTTCTGCGGATTTTGGTAAGTATCGTCCGTGATATGCACACGTGCATAGCTCGGATGCGCCGATAGGACCAGTGCGTGATTCTTCCCTTGACTGCGGAAGGTGAGCACGATTTCTGTATCGGTCGGCTGGTATATTTTTGATAAACGGCCAGTTGCCAATGTGTCGTGGAGCTCCTTGGCCATTGCCCTGGTTACGATTCCGTCAAATGCCATAATGTTTCACCTCATTCTCTGCTAGTATAGCATTTTATCGGACAAGCACGCATACATTTACTTTAGAAATAAGGGTGGAGGTATGCAATGTGCGATGGTATCAGATTTCAGCAGATGAAACAGCTGAACAAACAAATTCCGATCCTCACAAAGGACTTAGCACAAAAGAAGTACAGCAGCGGCTGAAGCGGGACGGAAGGAATGAATGGAAAGAAGAGAAAGGCATTTCGCAGCTTGCGCTGTTCTTTGGACAATTCAAGGACTTCATGGTTCTGGTGCTGCTTGTTGCGACAGTCATTTCAGGTATGCTGGGCGAGTATATCGATAGTATCGCCATCCTGCTGATCGTCGTGCTGAACGCGCTGATCGGTTTTTTCCAGGAAAGGAATGCCGAGAAGTCACTCAGCAAGCTGAAGGAATTGAATGCACCGATGGCCAGGGTGCTGCGTGATGGACAATGGGAAAAAATTTCGTCCGCTGAACTGGTGGTCGGTGATATTGTATCGCTGTCGGCGGGCGACCGTGTGCCTGCTGACCTGCGCTTGGTTTCCGTGACAAGCTTGGAAACGGAGGAATCAGCCCTTACCGGGGAATCGCTGCCGGTAGCCAAGGTGACGGAGAAACTCGACTCTGACCAGCTGGGGCCTCAGGATCAGCTGAATATCGCCTTCATGAGCACGCTTGTCACAAGGGGAAGCGGTACCGGCATTGTCATTGGGACAGGCTCCGATACGGCTGTCGGTCAAATAGCTGAAATGCTTGTAGACACGAAACGTAAGCAGACGCCGCTGGAAAGAAGGCTGGAAAAGCTGGGGAAGGTCTTGATCGTCATCGCCTTGCTCCTGACAGCTTTGACCGTCTTGGCAGGCGTCTACCGCGGCAATCCTGTATACGAGATGCTGCTTGCCGGCGTATCCCTTGCGGTTGCTGTCATTCCGGAAGGTCTTCCGGCAATCGTGACCGTCGCCCTCTCGCTCGGCGTACAGCGAATGATCAAGCAGAAGGCAATCGTCAGACGATTATCCGCAGTGGAAACCCTCGGCTCCGCTACGGTGATCTGTTCAGATAAAACCGGGACACTCACCGAAAACCAAATGACGGTCAAGGAGATTTACCTGGATGGAAATACGTACACGGTCACTGGGGATGGCTATGATCCATCTGGCGGTTTTTACCGGGATGGAAAAGATTCAAAGGAGGAAACTTTGTATCAATTCCTTCGATATGGCGTATTATCAAGCCATGCCAAGGTATTCCGGAAAAAGAAACGCTGGATGATCGATGGTGATCCGACTGAAGGTGCATTGGTTGTCGCTGGCAAGAAAGCAGGAATCGAGGAAGACAAGCTTTCCGGTTATAAAATCGTGCATGAAATACCTTTTGATTCCAAACGCAAACGGATGACCGTCTTGGTAAGGAATCCAGAAGGCAACCTGGTTGCAATCACCAAGGGAGCGCCGGATATTTTAATCGAAAAAGCCGCATATCACAGAACGGAGAAAAAGCTACTTGCCGACAAAGATAAGAAGGAATTATATCAAGCTGTCGATCAAATGGCAGCCAAAGCGCTTCGGACGATTGCTATCTGTGTCCGCCATTTCCCGGCAGGCTACGAACCGAAAGAAGAAGAGCTGGAAAAAGAAATGATCTTCATCGGGATGAACGGTTTGATCGATCCGCCGCGCAAGGAAGCAAGGGATGCCATCATCGATTGCCGCAAAGCCGGCATCAAAACGATCATGATCACAGGGGATCATGTCAAAACGGCAACGGCGATTGCCAATATGCTGCACATCCTGCCGCCTGGCGGAAAGGTGGTGGAGGGGAAGGACCTGGATCATATGTCAGACGAAGAGCTGCAGGCAGATGTGGATAAAATGTATGTGTTCGCCCGGGTTACGCCGGAGCATAAGCTAAGGATTGTCCAAGCTTTGCAAAAGGTGGGCCATATCGTTGCCATGACTGGGGACGGTGTCAATGATGCGCCGGCAATCAAAGCCAGTGATATCGGCATCAGCATGGGTGTGACGGGTACGGATGTATCCAAGGAGGCAAGCGCGCTGGTATTGATGGATGATAACTTTGCCACGATCAAAGCAGCTATCAAGGAAGGACGCACAATCTACTCCAATATAAGGAAGTTTGTACGTTACCTGCTGGCCTCCAATGTAGGTGAGATCCTGGTCATGCTGTTTGCCATGATTCTGGCATTGCCGATGCCGCTTGTCCCTATCCAGATCTTATGGGTGAACTTGGTGACGGATGGTCTGCCGGCTATTGCCCTTGGTATGGACAAAGCGGAGGATGAAGTGATGAAACAAAAGCCGCGCCATCCGAATGAAGGGGTGTTTGCCAGAGGGCTGGGGACGAAAATCGTCACTCGCGGTATTTTGATCGGATCGGTTACCATCATTGCTTTCATGCTGATGTATCAAGGAGATCCGGAAAGACTCATTTATGCACAGACAGCAGCGTTCGCTACATTGGTAATGGCACAGCTGATCCATGTTTTTGACTGCCGGAGTGAAAAATCGGTATTCGCTCGTAATCCTTTGGGGAATGTCTGGCTTATCGGAGCCGTTCTTTCCTCCATCATTCTCTTGCTCGCCGTCATCTACGTCAGTCCGCTGCAGCCGATTTTCCATACGACAGATCTGCTCATGCGTGACTGGATGCTGATTTTGTCCCTTAGTGCAGTGCCGACTGTTTTATTTGGTTTTATTAAAAGATAAGTCCATCGGGCATGCTGTTGATCCGGACAGCATGCTTTTTTGTTTGGTTCGTTGCTGAAGCAGGACAAACAGGCTGGATTTTGATACACTGTGACTACCAAAAAGCCGGAGGGATCAGCTTGACTAAAAGTATGACAGGATATGGAAGAGGTACAGCGTCCGGAAGCAGCCTGACGGTTACAGCCGAGTTGAAGAGTGTCAACTCCAGATATCTGGATATCAAATGCAAGCTGCCGAAAGCGGCTGCTTTTTTAGAGACAGCTGTGAAGGAGCGGCTGCAGGAAAACGTCAGCAGGGGGAAGCTGGAGCTGTCAGTGGATGTGGAAGGCGGGGCATTGAAAAAACGTGAAATATCCATTGACTGGGAATTGGCGGAGGCTTATATGGTTAAGCTGAAGGCTATAAGATCCGCTTTTGATTTGCGTGGCGAAATCAGCCTCGACACACTGCTTTTGCAATCGGAGGATATCCTTGTGGAAGAAGCGCAGCCCGAACTGACAGAACTGCCTGATTTGGTCGGCCAGGCGCTGGATGAAGCACTGGAAGCTTTCCTATCGATGCGTACGACAGAGGGAACTGCTTTGGCAAGTGATATCCGAAACAGGATGTCTGCCATTCAAGCGATGCTGAAACAGCTGACAGAGCTGCGTCCCCAAGTGATGGATGCATATAGGCAGCGCATCCAGGACCGGATTGCAAGCTATGTTGACGGCGCACTACCGGAAACAAGCCGCCTGCATCAGGAGATCGCACTGCTTGCTGAAAAAGGCGATATAACAGAGGAGCTCATTCGCCTGGAGAGTCACCTGGATCAGCTTGCTGCAAACCTGGAGAAGGAGGGGGCGGTCGGCAGGACATGTGATTTCATCCTGCAGGAAATGCAGCGGGAAGTGAATACGATCGGTTCCAAGTCGACTGCCTCTTCCATCAGTATAATCGTTGTCAGCCTGAAATCGGAGCTGGAGAAAATAAAAGAGCAAGTGCAAAATATAGAATAGTATTGAGTTTATGCATGAGTATACTTATAATATATAGGATAGTCTCATTAAGTAGAATGAGTATGTTTTATTTAATGATAAAGGTAAAATAATTATAATCATCCCTCTGTTTGATGGAGAGATCATTATAATTATTTTGCAGCGCCAGTCAAAAGAGCAGTACAGCAGGAAGGGAGAAGCATGATGAGTCTGAAATTGATCAATATCGGGTTCGGAAATGTCGTTTCTGCAACCAGGATTATCTCGATAGTTTCTCCTGAATCGGCTCCCATCAAGCGCATCATCACGGTCGCCCGTGATGCGAATAAGCTGGTGGATGCTACATATGGTCGGCGAACAAGAGCTGTCATCATCACTGATAGTGATCACGTCATCCTTTCGGCAGTACAGCCTGAAACGGTCGGACAGCGTGTCCTGCGTGACGATGAACTATCTGAGGAATAGCTAGGAGGAAGCACATGATTGAACAGAAAGGAATCCTTTTCATCCTGTCCGGACCTTCCGGTGTCGGAAAAGGGACAGTAAGGAAGGCTTTATTCGAACAGGACACACATCTTCGCTACTCAATCAGCATGACAACCAGGAACATGCGGCCGGGCGAACAAGATGGGGTGGACTATTTCTATAAATCGAAGGAAGAATTCGAGGGGCTGATCGAACAGAATAAGCTCCTGGAATACGCGAAGTATGTGGATAACTATTATGGCACTCCGCGTGATTATGTAGAAGAGACATTGGAGGCAGGCCATGATGTCTTCCTTGAAATCGAGGTCCAGGGTGCGCTTCAGGTGAAAGAGAACTTCCCTCAGGGCGTTTTCATTTTCCTCATTCCGCCGAGTCTCGAGGAATTGAAAAACCGCATCGTCGGCCGAGGTACGGAAACACCGGATCTTGTGAAGAATCGTTTGAATGCAGCCCGGGATGAAATCGAGATGATGGATGCATATGATTATGTCGTCGTCAATGATCAGCTGGACAATGCCGTGTCGAAAATCCAGTCCATCGTCCAGAGCGAACATTGCAAACGCGAGCGTGTCGCAAAAGAATACAAGAAAGCATTGGAGGTAAATTGATATGATGCTAGAACCGTCTATCGATAAACTACAGGAAAAAATCAATTCTAAATACACTTTGGTTACTTTGTCATCGCAGCGTGCACGTCAGCTGCAGGAGACGAAAACAACGAAGATTGCAAACCCGAAATCGCATAAATATGTTGGTATTGCCCTGGAAGAAATTCAAGCTGACCAATTGGAATATACAGAAGAATAAACGGTGAGGATGCCAGGTGCATCCGATTGAGATGCCCTCGCGATGGTGAACACCAAGCGGGGGTTTCTTTCTTATTGTCCATCAGAAGGGGGAAGCGAAATGAATTTAGCAGGAAAAACGATTTGTCTGGGTGTGTCCGGAGGGATCGCTGCATATAAGGCCTGTGCACTGACTAGCAAACTGACGCAAAAGGGAGCGGATGTGCATGTCATCATGACAAAGCATGCCGCCGAATTCGTAACGCCGCTTACGTTCCAAGCCTTATCCCGTAACCCGGTATATATGGATACTTTTGATGAAAAGCATCCGGAAAAAATCGCCCATATCGATTTGGCTGATAAGGCAGATATATTCCTATTGGCTCCGGCAACAGCCAACCTGATCGGGAAGCTTGCCAATGGTATCGCGGATGATATGCTGACGACGACATTGCTTGCGACCGAGGCCCCTGTCTATATAGCGCCTGCCATGAATGTCCATATGTACGCGCATCCTGCCGTAATCCGTAATGTGCAGCAGCTGGATGATTGGGGCTATCGCTTCATCGAACCGGAAGCAGGTTATCTGGCATGCGGCTATGTCGGCAAAGGCAGATTGGAGGAGCCGGAGTCCATTATCCGGATCCTTGAAGAACAAACGGAGTCCAAACGTGATTTGGAAGGTAAACGCGTGTTGATCACTGCCGGGCCGACGCAGGAATCGGTCGATCCGGTTCGTTTCTTTACGAATCATTCCTCGGGCAAAATGGGCTATGCCCTTGCCGAAGCTTGCGCAAAGCGCGGGGCAGACGTCACCCTTGTGAGCGGACCGACCCAGCTGGCTGCACCGCAGGGAGTCAAGCGGCTGGATATCACGAGCGCCCAGGAGATGCTCGAGCAAGTGCTGGCAGTTTATGAAGAGCAGGACATTGTCATTAAAGCTGCCGCAGTCGCCGATTACCGGCCGGCGCGGACATTTGATTCCAAAATGAAGAAAAAGGATGGCAATTTGTCCATTGAAATGGAACGAACGACCGATATCCTTCAAACGCTTGGACAGCGGAAGCAGCATCAATTCCTTGTCGGCTTTGCGGCAGAGACAGATAACGCCGTGGCATACGGCAAAGGCAAGCTAGAGCGCAAGCGGCTGGATGCCATTTGCGTTAATACAGTCGGGAAAGCGGACAGCGGTTTCCAGTCCGACACCAATGAAGTGATTTACTTGAATAAAGTAGGCAAGGAAAAGCATCTCCCTTCTGAAACGAAGAAACAGATCGCTCACCGGATTTTGGATGAAATCCTGGAAGATATGGAGGCTGACAGAAAATGAACATCGCGAAGGTTGTTGTCGACGTCCCGGCCAGTCAGACCGACCGCGTGTATGATTATCTGATTCCCGAGAATATGATCGGCGTCCTGCAGCCGGGCATGCGTGTCGTCGTACCTTTCGGAAATCGCCGCATCATGGGTTTTGTCCTGGAGATCGGCAGTTCTGCCGAAGTGGACAGGCTCAAGGAAATACAGGAAATGATGGATTTGCTTCCGGCACTGACACCTGAATTGCTCGATTTGGGAGTATGGATGGGAGAGCAGACTTTGAGCTTCCACATCACTGCCCTCCAGGCGATGCTGCCCCAAGCAATGAAGGCGAAATATCGGAAACTGCTCATTCGGACAGGGGAGGTGCCAGAACCACTGCAGCCGCTGTTCCTGGAGGGAGACACTGCTGATTTCGAACAGTTCGAGCATAGCGGCGTATCCTTGGCCACGCTCCAGCAAGCAATCAAGGCCGGGCAGATCGAGCTGCACTATCAAGTCAACTCCAAGGAAACGAAGAAAACAATCCGGATGGTGGATGCCAAGAAGAGTGCAGAAGAACTTCAGGAGGCATTGGAGTCCGTGAATGCCCGTGCCATGAAACAAAGAGCGCTGCTTGAGCATTTCATCGAAGAGCCAGCACCGATCGCGCAGAAGCAATTGCTCGACATGTATGAGACGACAGCTTCTACCCTCAAGCCATTGCTGGAAGCGGGCTTGCTCCGGACATATGACAAGGAAGTGCTCCGCGATCCATACGAGGATAGGCAGATTGAACGCACAAAGCCGCTGCAGCTTTCCGATTCACAGGCAAAAGCACTCGAACCGATCCTGGAAAGCATCCAGACAGAATCACATGAGGTATTCCTGCTGCATGGCGTGACGGGGAGCGGGAAAACGGAAGTATATTTGCAGGCCATACAGCAGGTACTGGAAAAAGGTCAGGAAGCCATTGTGCTCGTTCCCGAAATTGCACTTACCCCCCAGACAGTGAATCGATTCAAAGGAAGATTCGGTTCTGATGTTGCCGTTCTCCATAGTGCATTATCCGCTGGTGAGAAATATGATGAGTGGCGGAAAATTCAGCGCAAGCAGGTGAAAGTGGCTGTAGGCGCAAGATCTGCCATCTTCGCTCCCTTCGAGAATGTAGGTATCATCATCATTGATGAAGAGCATGAAACAAGCTACAAGCAGGAAGATCATCCGAAATACCACGCCAGGGACATTGCTGTTTTTCGCGGGAAATATCATCATGCTCCCATTGTTCTTGGCAGTGCGACTCCGTCCCTGGAATCGTTTGCCCGAGCTGAAAAAGGAGTCTACCATATGCTGGAGCTGCCGGAACGTGTGAACCAGGCGGCGATGCCGGATTATCAGATCATCGATATGCGTGATGAACTGCATGCAGGCAACCGATCGATCTTTTCCCGGGATTTGCTGGAACAGATGAAGGAGCGGCTCGTCAGGAAGGAACAAACCGTACTGTTCCTGAATCGCCGCGGCTACAGCACATTTGTCATGTGCCGCGACTGCGGACATACGGTGGAGTGCCCGCACTGTGATATCACATTGACTTACCATCGGAGCAGTGAACAGCTAAAATGTCATTATTGCGGCTATGAAGAGCCGATTCCTTCGATTTGTCCGGCTTGCGAGAGTGATACGATCCGCTACTTCGGAACGGGTACCCAAAAGGTGGAAGAAGCGCTGACGCAGCTGCTCCCGGAAGCACGTGTCATTCGGATGGATGTCGATACGACAAGAAGAAAAGGTGCACATGAAAAACTGCTTGGGGCCTTTGGCAGAGGCGAGGCTGATATTCTGCTCGGCACCCAGATGATCGCTAAGGGGCTGGATTTCGAAAAAGTGACCCTTGTAGGTGTCCTGGCAGCGGACTCGATGCTGCATCTGCCTGACTTCCGGGCGGCGGAGAAGACATTCCAGCTGCTGACACAGGTGAGCGGGAGGGCAGGACGGCATAGTTTGCCCGGTGAAGTCATCATCCAGACTTATTCTCCGGAACATTATAGTGTCGAATTAGCTGCAGCAGGCGATTACCGCCCGTTTTTCCAAACGGAAATGCAAACACGGCGGACCTTCCAATATCCCCCTTACTATTATCTGGCCCTGATGACCATCAGCCACCAGAACCAAGTGAAGGCGATGCAGACGACACAGACGATCGTCCAGCTGCTGCGGAAGCATCTGTCCGACCAAGTCCGGATACTCGGGCCGACTCCATCGCCGCTGGCGCGGATCAAGGATAGATATCGCTTCCAGTGCATGGTAAAATACAAAAACGAACCGAACCTTCGGGATGTGATCAGGAGGATCCTCCATCACTACGAAGACGCACGGAAAAAAGAAGATTTGCAAATACATGTTGATTTACAGCCGTATTCGCTCATGTAGGAAAGGAGCTTATTAGAATGAAACGAATCGTATTCATGGGTACACCGGACTTTGCGGTGCCCGTACTGAAACAGCTGACAGAGGAAGATTGCGAGGTGGTGCTCGTCGTCACCCAGCCTGATCGCCCGAAAGGACGCAAACGCATCCTCACCAGCTCACCTGTGAAGGAGGAAGCTCTGAAACACGGGATCCCGGTTTATCAGCCGGAAAAAATCAAGGAAAGTTATGAAGAAATCTTTTCCTATGAGCCTGACTTGATCGTAACGGCTGCGTTCGGCCAGATATTGCCGAAGGAGCTGCTTGATTTTCCGGAGTATGGCTGTATCAATGTGCATGCCTCCTTGCTGCCGGAACTCCGCGGAGGGGCGCCGATCCATTACGCCATCCAGCAAGGGAAAGCGGAAACAGGCGTCACCATCATGTACATGGTGGAAAAACTGGATGCAGGCGATATGCTGCTGCAGCGTTCCGTCCCGATTACAATGGAAGATCATGTTGGTACGATGCATGATAAATTGGCGGTCCTGGGTGCGGAAATGGTCCATGATATCCTTCCTGATATCTTTGCTCGAAAAGTGACCCCGATCAAGCAGGATGAGGACAAGGTGACCTTTGCCCCGACAATCAAACGGGAGCAGGAAGTGATTGATTGGAGCCGTTCGAATTGGGAAGTATTCAACCATATCCGCGGCATGCATCCATGGCCGGTCGCCTTCACCACTTATAAAGGGAAGCCCTTCAAAGTATGGTGGAGCGAGCTTCTGGAACGGAAGTACGACGGGGAACCAGGGCAAATCGCTGCAATCGGGTCAGATGGCATCGTCGTTATTTGCGGGGACAATACAGCTGTAAAATTGACCCAGGTGCAGCCGGCAGGCAAGAAACAAATGACTGCAGGTGATTATTTGCGGGGTGTCGGCAAGGATATGCAAGTCGGGGAAAGGCTGGGCGAGCATGAAGAAGTATGAACTGCGTGACACAGCTGTCACATTGCTGACCAGGATCGGGGATCAAGGCGGTTACAGCCATCTGCTCCTTGACCAGGCGATTCGAAACAAAGATTTTGACAGCAGGGATGCGGCCCTGCTGACCGAAATCGTTTATGGAACGTTGTCTTATAAATTGACATTGGAGTATTTCCTTGGCCAGTTTGTGTCAAAGAAATTGGAAACATGGGCAAAATGGCTCCTGCTGTCTGCTTTTTATCAGATGTACGCGCTCGATCGGGTACCTGATCATGCCGTCATCCATGAATCTGTCGAAATCGCCAAACAGCGGGGCCATAAAGGGATTGCATCACTCGTGAATGCTGTACTGCGCAATGTGCAGCGAAAAGGTTTTCCGGATCTGGATGAGATCAAGGACCCGGCAGAGCGCATTTCATTGGAGACGAGTCATCCTCGCTGGTTGGTGGAGCGCTGGATCGCACAATACGGAGAGAAAACAGCGCGTGAGATGTGTGCTGTGAATCAGGTGGAGAAACCGATAAGCGTCCGGGTGCAGCCGCTGCTTACTTCGCGTGAGGAGGCGATGGAGGAACTGGAATCCCAAGGATTCACTGTCCGTCCTTCTGTCATCGATGCGCAAGGAATCATCATTGAGAAAGGCAATATCCTGAAAAGCGACCTATTCCTCTCCAATCAAGTTACCGTGCAGGATCAAACGAGTATGCTTGCCGGTCGGATGGTGGATGCGGCAGCCGGTATGACAGTGCTGGATGCGTGCAGTGCGCCAGGCGGCAAGACGACCCATATTGCGGAAACGATGGAGGATCAAGGCAGGCTTTTTGCATATGACCTGCATGCCAAGAAAGCGAAACAGGTCCAGCAGAAAGCAGAGAAGCTCAAGCTAACGATCATCGAGGCCAACCAGGCAGATGCCCGCAACCTGCAGGAAAAACATGAACAAGAAAGTTTCGACCGCATTTTGCTTGATGCCCCGTGTTCCGGACTGGGTGTGCTCAGGGGAAAACCAGATATCAAGTATCACAAGTCCGAACAAGACGTATTGTCGCTTACTTCCATTCAGGCTGACTTACTGGAAGAGGTAGCACCGCTTTTGAAAATAGGCGGGAAGCTTGTCTACAGTACTTGTACTGTAGATCAAGCAGAGAATGAACAAGTTGTCCGCGCTTTCCTGATGGAGCACCCCGAATTCGAAGTCGACCCGGATTTCCGTGATGATTTGCCGCAGGCCATTCAGGGTGCGCCAGGTTTGACAGAGGCGGGTTTGCAGATTTTCCCGCAGGATTTCAATACGGATGGCTTTTTCCTTGTCCGGCTTGTTAGAAAAGGGTAAGAAATGTGGTAGGATAAACTTGGAGCAGCAAACAGACTGCATATAGATGAGGTGAAAAGCGTGAGAGGTTTTTTCATTACCGACCGTGGCCAGATCAGAAGTCATAATGAGGATGCAGGCGGAGTGTTCTCTAATTCCCATAAACAGCATCTAGCTGTGATTGCCGATGGAATGGGCGGACATAAAGCAGGTGATGTCGCCAGTCAGCTGGCGATTTCCAATTTGCGCAGCTGGTGGGAATCAGCAGAGAGCTTCGATTCCCCTAAGCAGGCCGAAGAGGCAATCAAGCAGGCAATCAAGGATGTCAATCTTCGTGTTTATGAAGAGTCGCGTCAGAGCGAGGAATTGTCGGGGATGGGAACGACGATTGTTGCAGCCGTTTGTACGGATGATTTTGTGACGATTGCCCATATCGGGGACAGCCGCTGCTATCTGCTGAATGAAGAGGGCTTCAAGCAAGTGACGGAAGACCATTCCCTTGTAAATGAATTGGTACGATCAGGCCAGATCACGGAACAGGATGCCGAGCACCATCCACGCAAGAATGTTCTGCTGCGCGCGCTGGGAACCGATCAGGAAGTGGAGATGGATCTGGTGTCCATCACCTGGGAAGCTGGCGACCGCCTGCTGTTATGCTCGGATGGACTATCAAATAAACTGGATAAGCAGGAGCTTCTGCAATATCTCACATCCGGGGAAGAGATCGAAAATATTGCTTCGCGGCTCGTGACGATTGCCAACGAGCGAGGCGGGGAAGATAATATTTCATTGATCATAGCCGATTTGGCTGATACACCTGTCCGGGAGGGTGCTTAGCATGCTCGAAGGACGTACGCTGAATGAACGGTACGAAATACACCGTCTGATCGGCGGAGGCGGTATGGCAAATGTCTATTTGGCCCAGGATATCATTCTCGATCGTGAAGTTGCCGTCAAAGTCCTGAAATTGGAATATGCCAACGATGATGAATTCATCGCCAGATTCCACCGGGAAGCCCATGCGGCTACCAGTCTTTCACATCCGAATATCGTCACGATATATGACGTCGGCGATGAAGATGGCATTTACTACATGGTCATGGAATACGTCAGCGGAATGACATTGAAGCAATACATACACACCCATGGTTCCGTCGTGGTGCCTGACACTGTAGATATCATGAAACAGGTCACCTCTGCTATTTCCCATGCCCACGCCAATGGAATCGTCCATCGCGATATCAAGCCGCAGAATATCCTGATCGATGATTATGGCAAGGTGAAGGTGACTGACTTTGGAATTGCCACAGCCTTGAGTGCGACGTCTTTGACTCAGACGAATGCCATGCTGGGTTCTGTCCACTATCTTTCCCCTGAACAGGCAAGGGGAGGCATCGCAACAAAGAAGTCGGATGTGTATTCCCTTGGTATCGTCATGTTTGAGCTGCTTACCGGCCGTCTGCCTTTTTCCGGGGAATCAGCGGTGAGCATTGCTTTGAAGCATTTGCAGACGGAAACGCCATCCGTCAGACGCTGGACGGGGGATATTCCCCAAAGCGTGGAGAATATCGTGCTGAAGGCCACCACGAAAGATCCTTTTTATCGTTATACGAGCACCTATGATATGGAAGCCGATCTGGAAACATGCCTTGATCCGGCAAGAGCGGATGAACCGCGGTTCACGCCGCCTAAGGACGATGGGGAAACGACCAAAGCCATTCCGATCATTTCGGAGAAGGACCTTAACAAGGCGTCATTGGCCGACACGATCGTACATAACGGTCATACGAATCCGCCGGGGCAAGCGGAGAAGCCGAAAAAGAAGAAAAAGCGCTGGAAGGTCCTTTTGTGGATAGCTGTCATTATTTTAGTGCTTGCTGGTACCGGTGTAGGCTTGGTACTGGCGACGGCCCCGAAGGAAGTCACGATGATCGATGTGACTGGGGATTCTTATGCGGATGCGGTTGATAAGCTGTCCGAACGGGATCTGCATGTGAAACGTGAAGCAACGGCATCGGATACAGTGGAAGAAGGAAATGTCGTCAAAACAGATCCTTCAGCCGGCAGTAAAATCAAGGAAGGAACCAGTGTCACGGTCTACACAAGCATCGGCAAGGAAAAAGAAGAGTTCGATGATTACGAGGGCAAATCATTCTCCCAGGTGGAAAAACTGTTGAATGATAAGGGCTATAAAAATGTACGCTCATATGAAGAGTTCTCGGATGAACCGGTAGGGACAATCATCTCCCAGATCCAGCCTCAGGCAGGATCCAAAGTGGTTCCGGAGGACACGACGGTCATTTTTGAAGTGAGCAAGGGACCAGAGGCAGTGACATTGACGGATCTGACCGGGATGACGGAGGAAGAGGCCCAATCCTATCTGGATAAGAATGATCTTGATGGCAATTTCATCGAACAGCCATCGGACGAAGTCGATGAAGGTGTCGTGATCCGTCACGATCCGGGAGCGGGGCAATCGATTGAAGAAAATGGCAGTGTCGATCTGTATGTCTCGACCGGTCCGGAGAATCTGCCTCCTGCCACGCACACAGTGACATTCACTGTCCCTTATCAGCCTGAAGATGCAGGGATGGGGGATGAGGAACAGACGGATGAGGGACAGGAGGATTCGGTCCCTCAGATTGTTCAGATTTATGTCGGCGATGCCGATCATGATGTCACGGAGCTTTATGATGAACGGGCGATCACGGAGGATGAGGAGATTACACTGACACTGAGCATACCGGCAGGCGGTGAAGCCGAATACCGCGTACTGCGGGATGATGAAGTATTCTTGGAAAAAACGGTTCCGTATGAAGACAGGGAAGGTGAATAAATGCCATCAGGTAAGATTATGAAAGCATTGAGCGGGTTTTATTATGTTCTCACGGATGAGGGAGAGACCTATCAATGTCGTGGCAGAGGTGTATTTCGCAAACAAAAAATAACGCCGCTTGTCGGTGATGAAGTGGAATTCGAAGCGGAAACAAAGCAGGAGGGCTATGTGCTGGACGTCCTTCCGCGGAAAAACGAGCTCGTCAGGCCGCCGATCGCAAATATCGATCAGGCCATCATCGTAACATCGGCGGCACAGCCGGATTTCAGTACGGCATTACTCGATCGATTCCTTGTTTTAGTGGAATCGAAGCATATCGAGCCAGTCATTTTCATTACGAAAATGGACATGCTGTCTGCCGATGGGATGGCCGAGATAGAAGCGTTCAAGGACGATTATCAACAGATCGGATACCCGGTCGAGATGCTGTCCTCCAAGGAAGAGACAAACTTGGATCGAGTGAAGCTGCATATGAAAGACAAAATCTCGGTGATTGCGGGACAGTCTGGGGTCGGTAAATCATCGATGCTCAACGCGATCGATCCGCGGCTGGAGCTGGAAACAAAAGAAATATCCGAAAGTCTTGGACGCGGCCGCCATACGACAAGGCATGTGGAGCTTATACCGATTGGAGGCGGCCTTGTCGCAGATACACCAGGATTCAGTTCACTGGAGTTCACTGAATTGGAAGCCGAAGAACTGCCGTCATGCTTCCCGGAATTCAGGGAGCGGGAAGATAGCTGTAAATTCAGGGGCTGTATGCATCACAAGGAACCTAAATGCGCAGTGAAGCAAGCGGTCGGCGCAGGGGAGATTCCAGAGTACCGCTATATGCATTACCTGCAGTTCCTTGAGGAAATCAAATCGAGAAAGCCGAGGTATTAATGATGACAAAAATCGCACCATCCATTCTTTCAGCTGACTTTGCCAATTTGGCTATGGAAATCCGTGACGTGGAAAAAGGCGGAGCCGATTACATCCATGTCGATGTGATGGACGGCCATTTTGTTCCGAATATTACGATCGGGCCGCTTATCGTGGAGGCGATTCGTCCTGTGACTGATCTTCCGCTGGATGTTCATCTGATGATAGAGAAGCCCGAGCAATATATCGAAGTTTTCGCCAAGGCCGGTGCCGATATCATCACTGTCCATCAGGAAGCTTGCATCCACCTGCACCGGACGATCATGATGATCAAGGAACAGGGAGTCAAGGCGGGGGTCGTGTTGAACCCGGCAACGCCTGTCGGTTTGATAGAAGAAATGTTGCCTGAGGTAGATATGGTGCTTTTGATGACGGTCAATCCAGGTTTTGGCGGCCAAAGCTTCATCCCTTCCGTATTGAAGAAGGTGGAAGAATTAGCAAGGCTTCGTGCTGCACTTGAACTCGATTTCGAAATCGAAATCGATGGCGGTGTGAACACTGAAACGGCTAAACTATGTACGGATGCTGGTGCGGATGTACTTGTTGCCGGCAGTGCGGTTTATGGCAAGGAAGACCGGGCTGCGGCAATTGCAGCAATCCGGGAAGCGGCTGAATGACAGATGGGAGCAAAGCGGAGTATCGGGCTGGTCGGCGGAGCGGGCAGCCTGCCGGATTTACACGCTGAACAGCATCATATCTGGATAGGGGCGGATGCTGGTGCAAAAGCGCTGGCATCTGCCGGCATCCGGATGAAACTGGCTGTAGGGGATTTCGATTCGGTGTCGGAGGAGGACCTGGCGATGATCCGGCAATATGCCGATCAAGTCCTTGTGTATCCTCCGGAAAAAGATGAAACGGATTTCGAACTGGCAATCCGTCACGCGCAAGAACTCGGTGCAAGTGAAGTGACGGTCTATGGAGTGACTGGCGGAAGGCTTGATCATGAGCTCATCAACATCCAGATGCTGTACAGGCTGCTTGATGCATTCGATGAGGCTGTCATCATCGACAGGCAGAACATGATCCGCATGCATCGGCCAGGTACATACCAAACAAAACAAGATGATGCATACCGTTATGTATCATTTCTTTCCTTCTCCGAGCAAGTTGATGGTCTAACCTTGACCGGCTTTAAATATCCTTTAACAGATGCTTCGATCCATTGGGGCGGGACACTGTCCATCTCCAATGAGCTTGTTGCACAAACTGGTACTTATTCATTCACCTCAGGCATAGTAATAATGATAAAGAGCAAGGATGTTTAAAAGCTACAGCGTTAGGCTGCTCAGGAAAAAGGAGGAAGGGGAACTTATGAAATTCTATACCTTTAAACTCCCGAGGTTCATCGGTGGCTTTGTCCGCG
Organism: Terribacillus sp. 7520-G; assembly: GCF_002271665.1. Lineage (NCBI taxonomy): Bacteria > Bacillati > Bacillota > Bacilli > Caryophanales > Bacillaceae > Terribacillus > Terribacillus sp. 7520-G. The sequence continues at coordinate 187,174 of NZ_NQFP01000007.1, forward strand.
TCATTATCGGAACGTTTAAAAAAGATTAGCACGAAAAAAAGCACTCCTTTCGAAAAAGGGTGCTTTTTTTGTCGCATGCGAATGCTACCATAAAAGTATTTTAGAAATGCTATTTATACGCGTTCGATGTTACCTTTTTTAAGCGCACGAGCTGATACGTAAACTTTTTTGGGTTTACCATCAACAAGGATGCGAACTTTTTGAACGTTTGCTTTCCAAGTACGTTTATTAGCGTTCATGGCATGAGAACGAGCATTACCAGAACGAGTAGTGCGTCCTGTGATTACACATTTGCGTCCCATGTTATCCCTCCTAATATGACGAGTAGTTTGTAACACTAAACAAATTTATCACAACTCGGCATGTAATGCAATAATCTAACAAAAATATATCAAGAAAATTTACTTGACAGTATGATGTTTAGCTGGCATTGTAGAAAGGGCTATTTTTAATCCGCTTTCAAATGAAGCTTCCATATAGTATAGTAGGAATATATTTGAGAAGCGTTAGGAGGAGCCGCATGAGCCTTCATCTGACTACAGAGGATGGAAGAATCACGATTGCAACGGATGTAATCGCAACATTGGCTGGAAGTGCCGCGGTAAAATGCTATGGCATCGTCGGTATGGCTTCCAGACATCAATTACGTGACGGCATAGCAGAAATACTCCGCAGGGAGAACTATTCAAAAGGAATAGTCGTGACCCAGGCGGACAACAAAGTCCAGATCGACTTGCACATCATTGTAAGTTATGGAACCAAAATATCCGAGGTCGCACATAATGTGCAATCCCAAGTGAAATATACATTGGATCGGGCATTGGGCGTGCTGACGAGCTCTGTGAACATTTATATTCAAGGCGTCAGTGTTTCTGCAGACTAGAATAGCCGGCAGATTTAAGGAGGAAACAGTTTGAGTGTTGGAAATGTGGATGGGAAGACATTTGCGGGAATGCTGCTGACCGGTGCACAGCATCTGGCTGATAACGCCAAGACGATTGATGCATTGAATGTATTTCCCGTACCGGATGGCGATACAGGTACAAACATGAACTTGACGATTACATCGGGGGCGAAGGCTGTCCAGGAAACGGACAGTGAGGAAGTCGGTGTGATCGCTTCGGCCTTTGCCAAAGGGTTGCTGATGGGAGCAAGGGGGAATTCGGGTGTCATTCTCTCACAGCTTTTCCGAGGTTTTGCAAAAGCGCTGGAAGGAAATAAGGACCTGACTGCAGGCAAGTTTGCCCATGCATTGGATGCTGGTGTTAAAACTGCATATAAAGCAGTCATGAAACCTGTCGAAGGGACGATCCTGACAGTAGCGAAGGATGCAGCGGCGGCAGCTGTTGAAAAATCAAGGGCGGAAGCCGATCCGGTCGAGCTGTTCAGATTTGTGGTGGAAGCTGCAAAGCAAAGCCTGAGCCGTACACCCGATTTGCTTCCTGTTCTCAAGGAAGTCGGTGTTGTGGATAGCGGGGGTCAAGGACTGGTCACGGTTTATGAAGGTTTCCTTGCTGCTTTGACGGGTGAAGAACTTCCGGCTGAGGTGCAGCATGGCAAGATGGAGAATCTTGTGAGTGCAGAGCATCACAAGCAAGCGCAGGACTTTTTGGATACAGCCGATATCACATATGGCTATTGCACGGAATTCATGGTCAAATTCGAAGCGGACAAGCTGAAGGAGAATCCATTCGATGAACAGGCTTACCGGGAGGAATTGAACGGTAGAGGTGATTCCTTGCTGGTCGTGGCTGATGAGGATGTCGTGAAGGTGCATATCCATACGGAATATCCAGGGGAAGTCATGACATACAGCCAGAAGTTCGGCAGCTTGATCAATATGAAGATCGAGAATATGCGGGAACAGCATGCAGCGATCGTCGGTAAAAAAGAAAAGCAGGAACGCAACCGCCATGGCATTGTCACCGTTGCGATGGGGGATGGCGTGAAGGCGTTGTTTGAAAGCCTTGGGGCGAATATCGTCATTTCAGGCGGACAGACGATGAACCCGAGCACACAGGATATTGCCGATGCCATCAAAGCAGCGAATGCTGATTCTGTCTATATATTGCCCAATAACAAGAACATCATAATGGCAGCGGAGCAGGCAGCTAAAATGGCGGAAGTGCAAGCATTTGTTGTCCCGACGAAGACGATTCCTCAAGGTATGCGTTCTTTGCTTGCCTTTGATGCTTCCCAAGAGGCAGACAACAATGCCGAAGCTATGATAGAAGCAATTTCGCAAGTGAAATCCGGACAAGTGACACATGCTGTTCGTGATACGACAATCGAAGGTGTCGCAATCAAGGAAGGACAATTCATTGCTATTTTGGAAGGTAAGATCATTTCCGCTGCTTCTTCTGCGGACGAAGCCCTTGAGCTCTTGCTTGGGCAGATGGTCACTGACGAAGATGAATTGATTACGGTTATCCGCGGGGAAGATGCGGCCGGAACGGATGACCGCCTGGAGGATTTCGTCGAAGAGGAATTCCCGGAGGCGGAGCTGGAAATCCATGAAGGCAATCAGCCTGTATACACGTACTTGGTCGCAGTTGAATAAGAGTGGGGAAAGCTCCTTGACAGGAGCTTTTTTCATTGGTTGCAGTAGGAACATATGTGTGATGCATGATAAAATAGACACAGGAGGAGTGAGCCTATGAAATATCAATCCGTATTCGATATCATCGGACCGGTCATGGTCGGTCCATCCAGTTCCCATACTGCCGGCGCTGCCCGTATCGGGCGTGCCGCAAGATTGATTTACGGGAAAGAGCCGACTTGGGCGACGATTCATTTATACGGTTCATTTGCAAAGACGTATCGCGGGCATGGTACTGATTTGGCGATTGTCGGCGGTTTGCTTGGTTATGACACCGATGATGACCGGATCAGGTTCGCACTGGAAACAGCTGACAAACGAAATATGAAAATAGAATTCATTGAAGATACAGCTGCCACTGAACATCCAAACACGGCAAGGGTGAAGCTGGGTACAGACGATGGCAGCATGGAGCTGGTCGGTGTTTCCATCGGCGGCGGAAAAGTGGAAATCACGGAGCTTAACGGATTTGAACTGCGTATGTCAGGAAATAAACCGGCTATTTTGATCATGCACAATGATCGCTTTGGTGCAATAGCTTCTGTGACACAAATATTGGCACAGCACGAAATCAATATTGCGCATATGGAGGTTTCCCGGAAGGATGTCGGGAAGGATGCGCTTATGGTGATCGAGACGGATCAGAATGTGGAGGATGATGTCATGCACATTCTGGAGAAAGCGTCTCATATCAATCGTGTATCGCGATTGATCAATTGAACAGGAGGAGTGACATATGTTTCGCAATGTAGCGGAATTGCTTGAACAAGCAAATGCGGACAGCATATCGATATCGGAGGTCATGATACGGCAGGAGATGGATATCCATCAGCGTTCCCGCGAGGACGTCATGGGACAGATGGAACGCAATCTGAAGATAATGGAAGAAGCGGTGGAGCGAGGACTGAAGGGAGTGACCTCCCATTCTGGATTGACTGGGAATGATGCCGTTTTGCTGCAGCAATACATGGCAAAAGGCAATACGCTTTCCGGTCATCTGTTATTGGATGCGGTGAGTAAAGCTGTCGCGACGAATGAAGTGAATGCAGCAATGGGGATGATCTGTGCAACACCGACTGCAGGCAGCGCCGGATGCGTGCCTGGAGCATTGTTCGCAGTGAAGGAAAGATTGAATCCCACACGCGAACAAATGGTTCGTTTTCTGTTTACCGCCGGGGCATTCGGATTCGTTGTGGCGAACAATGCCTCCATCAGCGGTGCTGCAGGAGGCTGTCAGGCTGAGGTTGGGTCTGCTGCTGCCATGGCCAGCGCAGCCGTTGTGGAAATGGCAGGAGGCACACCGGAGCAAAGCGCGGAGGCATTCGCGATAACGCTGAAGAACATGCTGGGGCTTGTTTGTGATCCGGTGGCTGGCTTGGTGGAAGTTCCATGTGTGAAACGGAATGCAGCTGGCGCTTCCAATGCCATCGTATCAGCTGACATGGCTCTGGCAGGCATCACGAGCAGGATTCCATGTGATGAGGTGATCGGAGCCATGTATCGGATCGGTCAGTCTATGCCATCGGCGCTTCGCGAAACAGCAGAAGGCGGTCTGGCAGACACGCCGACTGGACGGAGACTGGCGGCTATGATCAATGGAATTAAGAAAGGGAAAGAGTGAGGAATGTGTTGAAGCAACCGGTTGATCAGGTCAAGGGGATCGGTGCGAAGCTTGCGGAAGGATTGGCGAATATGGGGATCTTCACAGTCGAAGATCTCCTTTTTCATCTGCCATATCGCTATGACATTTTCGATGTACAGCCGCTCGCAGAACTGATTCATGACGATAAAGTGACGATTGAAGGTGAAATCGCCTCCCCGGCCCATGTGCAATACTATGGACGGAAGAAAAACAAATTGACTGTGACGCTTTTGGTTGAAAATGTTGCGGTGAAGGCGATCATGTTCAATCGTGCATTTGCCCAGAAACAGCTGCTGCCGGGCCGGAAAGTGACGATGACGGGAAAATGGGATCAGCACCGCCTGCAGATCACGGTCAGCAACTTCAAGGTCGGCGGAGCGGATGAACTGACGCCTGTCCAGCCTGTTTATGGAGTGAAGGGGTCGGTGACGGTTAGACAGCTGCAAAAAAGTGTGAAACAGGCACTGGAACAATATGACGAAGAAATCGAAGAAATCCTTCCTTCATCCTATTTGACAGCATACAAAATGCCTGATCGCAAAACAGCGCTGCAGCATATGCATTTCCCACCTGACAGAAGGGCATTGGCCCATGCGAGGAGGCGCTTCACATATGAAGAATTCCTTCTTTTCCAGCTGAAGATGCAATTCATCCGAAAACGGAAACGGGAAGCTTCTGCCGGGGGAAGCTTGGACTTTGACAATGAGAGGGTGCAAGCATTCGTTGCCACATTGCCTTTTACGCTGACCAACGCGCAGCAGCGTGTATTGAAGGAAATCATGCGTGATCTGAAATCACCATATCGAATGAATCGTCTGCTGCAAGGGGACGTTGGCTCGGGTAAAACAGCGGTTGCAGCGGTTGCGCTGTATGCGGCAGTGACAGCGGGGAAACAGGGGGCGATCATGGTGCCGACTGAAATCCTGGCTGAACAGCATGCCGAATCCCTTGCAGGCATGCTCGATGGTTTTGCTACAGTGGCACTTTTGACCGGGAGCGTCAAAGGGAAACGCCGCAAAGCTGTCCTTGAACAAATTGCCAATGGGGAAGTGGATATTTTGGTGGGGACTCATGCACTGATCCAGGAGGAAGTCCATTTCCGTGACCTTGCTCTCGCTATCGTAGATGAGCAGCATCGTTTCGGGGTTGCCCAGAGACGGACGCTTCGTGATAAAGGTCTGCATCCTGATGTGCTGTTCATGACAGCCACTCCGATACCGCGAACCCTTGCAATCACTGCTTTCGGCGACATGGACGTTTCGGCCATCGATGAAATGCCGGCCGGCCGTAAAGAAATAGAAACCTATTGGGTGAAGGAAAATACGATTGACAGGGTGCTGGATTTCATCAGGAAGGAGGTTGCAGCAGGTCATCAGGCATATGTGATCAGCCCGCTCATCGAAGAATCGGACAAGCTGGACATCCAGAATGCAGTCGATTTGCATCAGATGCTCTCGGCGGTGTTTGAGCCTGATATCCGTGTCGGACTCATGCACGGGCGTCTGCCGGCCGATGAAAAAGAAGAAGTGATGAAGGAATTCGCGGCCAATGAGACGCAAGTGCTGGTTTCGACCACGGTAGTCGAAGTAGGGGTCAACGTGCCAAATGCCACCTTGATGATCATCTATGATGCGGAGCGCTTCGGCTTATCCCAGCTGCATCAGCTTCGCGGTCGTGTGGGCCGGGGAGATGCCCAAAGCTATTGCATCCTGATAGCCGAACCGAAAGGGGAAATCGGCAAAGAGCGGATGCGCATCATGACAGAAACAAATAATGGGTTCGAGCTTTCCGAACAAGATCTGCAGCTTCGAGGACCTGGCGATTTCTTCGGTAAAAAACAGAGCGGTATACCGGAATTCAAAGTAGGCGATATGGTTCATGACTATCGTGCATTGGAAACGGCACGCAAAGATGCAGAAGAGATCATTGCGGAGAACAGACTGGAAAATGATCCGTCTTATCGCAATCTATTACAAGCCCTGGACGCAGAGTTTTCCCTGAATGGGAACGTATTGGACTAAAACGGCGGTTGCAAATTCTGGGCTGCTATTATATATTACTTTTAGTACCTAGTCTTAATTTTGGCGGTGGAGATATGAGAAGAAGCAAAAAAGAAAGACAGGACTTACTCCGGGAAACGATTGAAAAAACACCGTTCATCACAGACGAGGAATTGGCTAAGAAATTCGGCGTCAGCATCCAGACGATCCGGCTGGACAGGATGGAACTGACGATTCCGGAATTAAGGGAGCGAATCAAGCACGTTGCCAATTCCCAATGGAATGAAACCGTGAAATCCATCAATATCGATGAAGTAATCGGGGAAATCATAGATTTGGAACTGGATGAACGGGCAATCAGCATATTGGATATCAAACCAGAGCATGTTTTCACGCGGAACCAGATTGCCAGGGGGCATCATCTGTTTGCGCAGGCCAATTCCCTGGCTGTCGCGCTGATCGATGATCCGTTAGCACTCACTTTCCATTCCGAGATCACCTTCACCAGACAAGTGAAACTCCATGAGAGGGTAGTGGCAAAAGCAAAGGTGATCCGGCAGGACAGGAAGCGGACGGTCATCCAGGTGGATAGTGCTGTGGATCAAGAACAAGTATTCAAAGGTACGTTTGAGATGTTCCGCTCAAGCGTCAAAGAAGGGAAATAAGTTATGCGAATCGCAATCGATGCAATGGGGGGCGACCACGCACCGGAAGAAATAGTCAAAGGTGCCGTGCTTGCTGCAACAAAAGATGCTTCTTTGGAGCTGACACTTGTTGGGGATCAAAATAAGATCGAACCGCATCTCGGCGAGGTCCGTCCGGCGAATATCCGGATCATACATACCGAGGAGTTCATAACAGCTGATGACGAGCCTGTACGGGCCATCCGCCGCAAAAAGCAGTCATCACTTGTATTGACCGCACAGGAAGTGAAAGAAGGACGTGCGGATGCTTGCATTTCGGCAGGGAATACAGGTGCGCTGATGACGGCGGGGCTGATGATCGTAGGCCGTATCAAAGGCATTGAACGTCCAGCGTTGTCACCGACACTACCGACAGTGGATGGTAAAGGCTTTGTTTTACTCGACGTCGGTGCCAATATTGACGCAAAAGCGAATCATCTATTACAATACGGCGTAATGGGCTCCATCTATGCAGAGAAGGTCCGGGGAATAGAAAATCCGCGGGTGGGATTGCTCAATGTCGGTACGGAGGACGGCAAGGGCAATGACCTGACGAAAAAGGCATTCGAGCTTCTCAGCAAAGCACCGATCAATTTCGTCGGCAATGTCGAAGGACGGGACTTCCTTTCCGGAGATTATGATGTGGTGGTTACAGATGGTTTCAGCGGCAATATCGCCCTGAAAACGACGGAAGGTACAGCAATGATGTTCTTCTCGATGATCAAGAAGGCCTTCCTGAAGAATATGAAGACAAAACTTGCTGCCGGAATGATGAAACCCGAGCTGAAGGAACTCAAAGCCAGCACGGAGTATTCCGAATATGGCGGGGCGGCTTTGTTCGGGCTAGCTGCACCTGTTGTAAAAGCGCACGGCTCCTCCAATGCGCGTGCCATCCAGGTTGCCATCCAGCAAACAAAGCAAATGGCTGAAAAGAATGTTACAAAAATCATTGAAGAGACCATACAAGGCATCAAGAAAGATGAGGAGGAAGCATAAGTGAAACGAGTAGCTTTTGTATTTCCCGGCCAAGGCTCACAAGCAGTGGGTATGGGACAGGAAATGTATCATGCATATGAAGAAGTGAAAAGTCTATTCCAGGCTGCGGATGAACTATTGCCCCAGCCGATTACACCGCTGATGTTCGACGGACCGGCCGAAGAGCTGACAAAGACGGAAAATGCCCAGCCGGCATTGCTCCTGACAAGCGCTGCCATCTATCAAGTACTGCAAAACGAGGGCGTTCGACCTGTCGTTGCGGCTGGACATAGCTTGGGTGAATACAGTGCACTTGTTGCAGCGGGCGTATTTCGCGCCGAGGATGCGGCTGTGCTCGTCAACAAACGCGGACAGCTGATGGAAAAAGCATATCCTGCAGGACAAGGCTCCATGGCTGCAGTGCTGGGATTAAGTTTGGAAGATATCAGGGCTGCTCTTGAGACGGTTGACAAGGAGCATGGCGAAATCGTCGATGCTGCCAATATCAACTGTCCTGGCCAGGTTGTCATTTCCGGTACGAAAAAAGGAATCGAGCTTGCCGAACCGCTTTTGAAAGAAGCAGGGGCAAAACGTGTGCTTCCGCTGAATGTGAGCGGTCCATTCCATTCCAGATTGATGAAACAAGCTGCAGAGGAATTCGCATCTGTATTGGCAGATGTGGAAAAAGCAGATGCATCGATTCCGGTTTATGCGAACGTGACAGCAGAAAAAGTATTGGATCAAAAAGAAATCGAACAGCTGCTCGTGCAGCAGTTATACTCTCCGGTCCGCTTTGAAGAGACAATTGTCAACATGCTTCAAAATGATGAGCTGGATGCCATCGTGGAAGTGGGGAATGGCAAAGTGCTCAGCGGATTAGTGAAAAAAATCAGCCGCCGTACGACTACTTTCAATGTGCAAGATCCTGAATCATTGCAAGCATTCTTGGCGTGGTACAAGGAGGAAGAATGATGCTTACAGGCAAAACGGCACTTGTTACAGGTGCATCCCGGGGAATCGGCAGGGAAATCGCCTTGGAACTAGCACGTAATGGCGTGAACGTAGCGGTGAACTACTCGGGAAGCAAAGAAAAGGCAGAAGCGGTTGCCGAGGAAGTCCGCGCTCTCGGGCAGGAATCGATTGTGATCCAGGCGAATGTAGCAGAAGAAGAAAGCGTTAAAGAAATGGTCAAGCAGACCATCGAAGCTTTCGGCAGCTTGGACATACTAGTGAATAACGCCGGCATCACACGTGATAACCTGCTGATGCGCATGAAAGAATCCGAATTCGATGCGGTCATCCAGACAAATCTCAAGGGCGTGTTCCTCTGTACCAAAGCAGTCACACGTCAGATGATGAAACAAAAATCCGGACGCATCATCAATGTAGCCAGCATCGTTGGTGTGAGCGGCAATCCTGGACAGGCGAATTATGTTGCAGCCAAAGCTGGTGTCATCGGCTTCACCAAAACAGCTGCCAAGGAATTAGCCGCAAGGAATATCCTTGTGAATGCTGTCGCTCCCGGATTCATCACGACAGATATGACGGATGAGCTGACGGATGAGCAAAAACAGGCTATGCAAAGCATGATTCCGCTTGGCAAGCCGGGCAAACCGGAAGATGTCGCACGTGTCGTGCGCTTCCTTGCATCCGAGGACAGTAATTACATGACGGGCCAGACGCTGCATATCGATGGCGGTATGGTAATGTAACTGATTGAAAAAACTATAGTGTTCCGGGACAAAATGTCCTATAATACTGAAGGGAGGTGAATTTCCTATGGCAGATGTACTCGAGCAAGTAAAACAAATCGTAGTTGATCGTCTTGATGTAGACGAATCCAAAGTAACACTAGAGGCTTCTTTCAAAGAAGATCTAGAAGCAGATTCCCTTGATGTGGTGGAATTGGTTATGGAATTGGAAGATCAATTCGACATGGAAATTTCTGATGAAGATGCGGAAAAAATCGCTACTGTTGGCGACGCTGTAAACTACATAAACAGCAAACAGTAAGATTTAAATATGATGCATAGGAAAGTCCCGCTTGAATCCAGGCGGGACTTTCTCCGCATCATCACACCAATTGGAAAGTGGGGACAGCAGAATGAACTTATCTACACTGCAGGAGAAGCTCGGGATACATTTCCATGATGAAGCTTTGTTGCAGAATGCCTTGACCCATTCATCTTATGTGAATGAACATCGCCACCTGAAAAAGACGGATAACGAGCGCTTGGAATTCCTGGGCGATGCGGTACTGGAGCTTGGTGTGTCCCAATTCTTGTACAAGCATTATCCGGATATGCCGGAAGGGAATATGACGAAGCTCCGCGCTGCTATCGTCAGGGAGGAATCCCTTGTCCTGTTCGCCAAAGAAATGGATCTTGGTGCTTATGTGCTTCTCGGCAAAGGGGAAGAGCGCACCGGCGGCAGAACTCGTCCTGCGTTGCTGGCCGATGTTTTTGAGGCGTTTGTCGGTGCGTTATATCTCGACCAGGATTTCGAGGTGGTGCTTGGATTCTTCGAAAAGATCGTCTTTCCGAAAATCAGCCAAGGTGCTTTTTCACATGCGATGGATTACAAGAGCAAGCTGCAGGAGGTCATCCAGCAGGACAAGGACAAAGTGATCACGTATTCGATCATCGATGAAAGGGGCCCTGCCCACAATCGGGAGTTTGTGGCGGAGCTGAGGATCCAAGGGGATCTGGCTGGTACAGGTGTCGGCCGCACGAAGAAAGAAGCAGAACAGCAGGCTGCCAGGATTGCATTGGAAGCCCTGCAAGGATAGAAAAACGGCGGAGAACAAAGCTGCTCTCCGCCGTTTTTTATTTACGGTAATTCGCCAGCTCCTGGATGAATGCCTCTGTCTCCGAGACGGTGAGCTGTCCTTTTGATTCGATATGATCATATAATTCCTTGATTTCATGGTAATTGGCAAGCTGGTAATCCTCCGGCTGCATGATGGAGCGGTTGACGACGACAAGCCGGTCGGCAATGCCGTTGATGAGCGTGGCCAGGTTCTCCTCTGATGCTTGTTCGAGCTTCATGGGTGAGCCTCCTTTGACGTAATTGATACCTATTATGTACCTTTAGTTTATGATAAAATAAACAAGTTAAAAACGAAAGAAAAAATCAATCACAATGCAGAAATAAGCGAAAAGCTTTCATATAGGAGAATGAGTATGTTCCTGAAACGATTAGAAACCGTCGGATTCAAATCATTTGCCGAAAAAGTGACCCTGGATTTCGTGCCAGGGGTAACAGCAGTGGTAGGTCCGAACGGGAGCGGTAAAAGCAATATTACCGATGCCATCCGCTGGGTATTAGGCGAGCAGTCGGCAAAAAGCCTGCGCGGATCCAAGATGGAAGATATCATCTTCCAAGGCAGTGATACGAGAAAAGCACTGAATGTAGCGGAAGTGACACTCGTGTTGGACAATGCTGACCAGACGTTACCGCTGGAGTATCAGGAAGTGAGTGTGACCAGACGGGTATTCCGTTCTGGGGAAAGCCAATTTTTGATCAACAACCAAAGCTGCCGCCTGAAGGATATCATTGATTTGTTCATGGGTTCCGGACTGGGCAGGGAAGCCTTTTCCATCATAAGTCAGGGGAAGGTGGAGGAAATCCTGAACTCCAAGCCGGAGGAGCGGCGATCGATCTTTGAAGAAGCTGCCGGCGTTTTGAAATATAAGCAGCGCAAAAAGAAAGCAGAATATAAACTAGCCGAAACACAGGAAAACCTGAACCGGGTGGAAGATATTACGTATGAAATTGAAGGTCAGCTTGAACCATTGCGGGAACAGGCTGCCATCGCAAAAGATTTTCTGGAGAAAAAAGCACAGCTGAAGGATGTCGAAATTGGATTGCTTGTTGCCGAAATCGAGCAATTACATAAGGAATGGCAAGCTGTCCTCCAGGAGCTCGGGAAGAATAAGCAGGAGCTGGAAAGTCAGAAGCAATCAATCAATGAGAAAGAGCAGCTGCTGGAGTCTGAGAAAACGGAGCTGCAGGCACTGGATGCTTCCATAGATGAATTGCAGGCTTCCTTGCTCATCGTCACACAGGAATTGGAGAATCTCGAAGGAAAGAAACAGCTGCTGAACGAACGATCCAAGCACCTGGCGGAGAACAAGGAGAAGCTGGAGAGAGACACGGAGCAGCTGGGACATACGCTCGAACAGCAATTGAAACAGCTGGAGCAGGAACAAGCTGCACTGGCAGCGTTGGAAACGGAAAACAAGGCGATCAAGTCGGATCTCAGGACCTTGGACAAGCAGCTGTCCCGTACGCAGGAGGATCTGAGTGAACAGATCGAGGAAAAGAAAAGTGATTATATCGATTTGCTGAATGAGCAAGCCGCCAAGCGGAATGAAACGAATTCACTCCGGCAGCAGCTTACAGGGATCGATGCGAAAAAGGATCGTCAGCGTACGAAATACAAGGATGTCGTTCAGAATCGTGACGAGATCAGTGCGAAGCGGGATGAGCTGGCTGCAAGCTTGGCAGAGGCTGCTGCCAATAGGGAGCAGGCTGAGGAAAAGGCGGATTCACTCCGCTTGGAAGCTGCCAAAAAGCGTGAGCAGTATCAGGATGCACAGAGCAGGCTCTATACTGGATACCAGCATATCGAGAAGCTCCGTTCGAAGCAGGAGATGCTGCAGGAAATGAAGGAAGAGTTCCAGGGCTTCTTCCAAGGAGTGAAAGCAGTGCTCAAGGCACGCCAGGAAGAAAAGCTCGCGGGCATCGAAGGAGCTGTCATCGAATTGATCGATGTGCCTTCGGCATATGTGACTGCGATGGAAACAGCACTTGGCGGACAAGCGCAGCATATCGTGGTCGATAACGAAGCCAGTGCGCGTCAGGCAATCAACTGGCTGAAGCAGACGTCCAATGGCCGGGCGACATTTTTACCGCTATCTTCGATTCAGCCGAAGCAGATTCCGGCGAATGTAGTGGCGAATGCTGCTAATCGGGAAGGGTTTGTCGGCATTGCGGCAGATCTTATCCGGGTCGATGCAGTGTATAAGCCGGCAGTGGACTTCCTTTTGGGCAATGTTGTCATCGCAGAAGATCTTCAGCATGCCAATGCGATTGCCGCTGCCTTGGGCAGGAGGTATCGTGTCGTTACGCTGACTGGAGATGTGGTGAATCCGGGTGGATCGATGACTGGGGGAGCGCAGAAGCGCAACACGCAATCATTGTTCACCAGGGAGAAGGAAATGCAGGAAGTTACGGAAAAACTGTCCGATTTCCAAGCAAGGACGGAAGTCTTCGAACGGAAAGTAGCCCAGCTGAAAGAAGAACTTCAGCAGTTGGAGGCTTCGGCAGAAGAAACACGTCAGGACTTGAAGCAGCTGCAGGAAGCAGAGCAGGAGCTTCAAGCTGCATACACCGAAACGAATATCCGGTTCATGCATGCCAATGATAATCTTGTAATGTATGATCAGGATAATGCCCAGTATGATGCAGAACGGGAAGAGGTCGAGAAACGCATTGAGCAGCTCGAGGCCGAGCTTGCCGATTTGGATGGGCAGCTTCAGGATATACAGCAGGAAATCAGCGAGCTGACAGAAGCCCATCAGGCTTGGCAGCAGACGAAAGAGACCAAACGAAAAGAGCAGCAAGCCCTTCAGATACGTTCAGCAGAAAGTCTTGCGAAGCTGGAGAATCAGCAGCAAAGACTGGCGGAGCTTACAAAGCAGCTGGAGGAGACCAAACGGAAATACGAAGAACAGCAGCAGCTATTGCAGCAAATGGCCGAGGTTACCGGGAATGGCCAGACGGAGGAAGAGATAATCGAGTTGATCAAGGTGAAGCAGCTGCATAAGCAGCAAACGACAACCTTGATCGAAGAGCGTAAAGCCGAGCGCCAGGAGCGTCATGAGCTGGTGCAGCAAGAGGAACTCTCTGTCAAGGAAGCGAATCGTCTCCATCAGAACCTGGTCCAGCAGGTTCAGGATCAGGAGGTCCGTTCCAACCGTTTGGATGTGGAGCTTGAGAATCGTCTGATGAACTTGCAGCAAAGCTACTCCTTGACCTTTGAGAAAGCGCTGGCTGCATTCGGGAGGGCGGAAGATATCGAAGCTGCCCAAACAGAAGTGAAACTCATCAAGCGTGCTATTTCAGAACTTGGTACAGTCAATGTGGGAGCGATCGAGGAGTTTGACAGAATCAATGAAAGGTACAGCTTCCTTACCGAACAGAAGGACGACCTTTATCAAGCGAAAGCGACACTGCTTGCTGTCATCGATGAAATGGATGAAGAGATGAAGCGTCTGTTCGAGGATGTGTTCACGAAGATCAAAACGGAATTCACGGAAGTATTCCGCTCGCTCTTCGGCGGCGGCCATGCAGAACTCAAGCTGACCGATTCTGGCAATCTGCTGGAGACAGGGGTCGATATCATCGCCCAGCCACCAGGCAAGAAGCTTCAGAATCTGGGGCTGCTTTCAGGCGGGGAACGTGCTTTGACAGCAATTGCCTTGCTATTCTCCATCCTGCGGGTGAGGCCTGTGCCATTCTGTATCCTGGATGAGGTGGAGGCAGCACTGGATGATGCAAACGTCAGCCGCTTTGCGCAATATATGAAGCAATTCAGTGAAAAGACCCAGTTCATTGCCATCACCCACAGAAAGGGTACAATGGAGGAGGCAGATGTCCTTTACGGTGTGACGATGCAGGAATCTGGAGTTTCCAGGCTAGTATCTGTCCGTCTGGAGGATGCACCGGCATTAGTGAAGGTATAAGAAAGGAAGAACAATATGAGCTTTTTTCAGAAATTGAAAAACAGATTCTCCAACACGAACAATGAAACAGAAGAAAAAACACCCGAAAAATACAAGGAAGGTCTCAAGAAGACACGTACCTCCTTCTCCGACCGGATGAATAATCTGATGGCGCGCTATCGGAAAGTGGATGAGGACTTCTTCGAGGAATTAGAAGAGGTCTTGATCGCCTCCGATGTCGGTGTGAACACCGTGATGGATTTGGTCGATGAGCTACGGATGGAAGCAAAGCGCCGGAATATCAAGGACAGCAGTCAATTGAAGGACGTCATCTCGGAAAAACTGGTGGAAATCTACCAGGGGGACGAAGAGGAACAGCCGCAGAAACTGACCGTCAACGAGGATGGCCTTACGATTTACTTATTTGTCGGTGTCAACGGTGTCGGAAAGACGACCAGCATCGGTAAGCTGGCATATAAGCTCAAGCAGGAAGGCAAGAAAGTCGTCATGGCGGCGGGGGATACATTCAGAGCCGGTGCGATCGAACAGCTGCAAGTATGGGGAGAGCGTACAGGTGTCGAAGTGATCCGCCATAATGCCGGAAGTGATCCGGCAGCCGTCATCTATGATGGCATCAAGGCGGCGCAAGCACGCGGTGCGGATGTCCTTCTTTGTGATACTGCCGGCCGATTGCAGAATAAAGTGAATCTGATGAATGAGCTGAACAAAGTGCATCGCGTCATCGAACGCGAGGTACCAGGTGCGCCGCATGAAGTATTGCTTGTCCTTGATGCGACTACGGGACAGAATGCACTCGCACAGGCGAAGACATTCCAGGAGACGGCAAAGGTATCCGGTATCGTGCTGTCCAAGCTGGATGGGACAGCCAAGGGTGGTATTGTCCTGGCCATCCGTAATGAGATGCAGATTCCAGTCAAGTTCGTCGGGCTTGGTGAACAGATGGAGGACTTGCAGGAATTCGATCCGAATGCCTTCGTATACGGCTTGTTCGCCGACTTGATGCAGGATGAGGAGCAGGCGGAGTAGCAGTTTCTTGACAGCTGCACGCTCATTTGGCTACAATTTTTGTAAAGGCATTTCACTTAACAAGGGGTGCGGCGCATGTTGGAGAAAACGACTCGTATGAATTATTTATTCGATTTTTATCAGGCACTGCTTACGCCGAAGCAGCGCAGTTATATGGTAATGTATTATTTAGAGGATCTGTCATTGGGGGAGATTGCCGAATCATTCGATGTATCCCGCCAGGCAGTCTATGATAATATCAGGCGCACCGAAGCGATGATCGAAAGCTACGAGAAAAAGCTGCATCTGTATGATCGCTTCAAGGAGAGAAGCGCACTGCTGGATGAATTGGAAGGAACAGTTGATGCCAATGACCAGTCTGGTGCAAAAGATCTCATCCAAAAGATAAAAGAATTAGATTAGGAGGTCGATTCCATGGCATTTGAAGGATTAGCCGACCGACTGCAGAGCACGATCCAAAAAATACGCGGGCGCGGTAAAGTCACTGAACAAGATGTAAAAGAAATGACTCGGGAAGTACGGCTTGCGCTTTTGGAAGCGGACGTCAACTTCAAGGTTGTCAAGCAGCTGATCAATAAAATCAAGGAACGGGCTGTCGGTCAGGAAGTGATGGAGAGCCTTACACCTGGTCAGCAGGTCATCAAGGTTGTCCAGGAGGAGCTGACACAGCTCATGGGCGGCGAGCAGAGCAAGATCGCGGTTGCCGATAGGCCGCCGACTGTCATCATGATGGTCGGATTGCAGGGTGCAGGTAAAACGACCACGACAGGGAAACTGGCGAACCTGCTGCGCAAAAAGCATAACCGGAACCCATTGCTCGTTGCAGCGGACGTCTACCGTCCGGCTGCCATCGATCAGCTGGAGACACTTGGCAGACAGCTGAATCTGCCGGTATTCTCCATGGGTACGGATGCGAATCCAGTCGATATTGCCAACGAGGCAATCAAGAAAGCGAAAGAAGAACATCATGATTATGTCATCATCGATACAGCCGGCCGTCTGCACGTAGATGAAAAGCTGATGGATGAACTGACACAGATCAAGACGGATGTGAACCCGGCGGAAATCTTCCTCGTCGTCGATGCGATGACAGGTCAGGACGCCGTGAACGTAGCCGAAAGCTTCGATGAGCAACTGGACATTTCCGGGGTTGTTTTGACCAAGCTTGATGGTGATACACGAGGCGGGGCCGCTTTATCCATCCGGGCTGTCACCGGGAAACCGATCAAGTTCGTCGGTATGGGTGAGCGGACAGATCAGCTGGAGGCCTTCCATCCAGAACGGATGGCGTCCCGTATCCTTGGCATGGGGGATGTCCTGTCCCTTATCGAGAAAGCCCAGGAAAATGTGGACGAAAAGCAGGCGCGCGAATTGGAAGAGAAAATGCGCAGCATGAGCTTTACATTCGATGATTTCCTCGAGCAGATGAGCCAGGTGAAAAAGATGGGGCCGCTTGATGATTTATTGAGCATGCTCCCGGGCGCAGGCAAAATGAAGAATATGAAGAACGTCCAGCTGGATGAGAAGCAGCTCGTGCATGTGGAGGCCATCATCCAATCGATGACGCGCAAGGAGCGGCAGGAGCCGTCCTTGATCAATGCCAGCCGCAAGAAACGGATTGCCAAAGGCTCCGGGCGCAGTGTTTCCGAAGTCAATCGTCTGCTGAAACAATTCGAGGATATGAAGAAAATGATGAAGCAAATGACGAACATGCAAAAGGGCAAAAAAGGGCGCGGAATGAAATTTCCTTTTATGTAATGTAAAAACCCTTTACAGTGATTATTTAATCTGATACAATCATATCTTGTGAGAAACATTATTTTGGAGGTGCAACAACATGGCAGTTAAAATTCGTCTAAAACGTATGGGTTCCAAAAGAAACCCTTTCTATCGTGTCGTAGTTGCTGATTCTCGTTCTCCTCGTGACGGACGTATTATCGAGCAAATCGGAACATATAATCCTACAGTCAACCCGGCTGAGGTTAAAATGGATGAAGCGAAAGCACTCGACTGGATGGCTAAAGGTGCGAAGCCAAGCGACACAGTTCGCAACCTTTTCTCTAACGAAGGTATTTTGAAAAAGTTCCACGAATCAAAAAACCAGAAGTAAAGGGCTGATCGATTCTGAAAGCACTCATTGAAGCGATGGTTGCTCCGCTTGTTGATTTTCCCGAGCAGATCGTCGTGCACCAAAGGGAAGAACAGCATAAGGTCATCTATCAGCTTCAAGTGCATGAATCTGATATTGGCAAGGTGATCGGTAAGGACGGCCGCAATGCACGTGCCCTGCGTACAGTGCTGCGCGCCGCATCCGACAATCACGATAAACGCATTTATCTGGACATATTGTAAAAGGGAGAGGGAAACCTTTCCCTTTTTTACCATGTCAAAAAAGCTTTGTCAGCAGAAAGCCAGGTGACCGATGAAGATAATCAGAAGCTTGCGCGTCGATGAAGTAATCACCGAATCCAGCAAAGCAGCCATAAGGGAACGTCTTCAAAGATCGGCGCATCAACTTGACCAAGAGTGTCAACAGCTGTTGTTCGAGAAACGAAAACTTGAAAAGAAACAAGGTGTATCCAAGCAGGATGTACACAGACGTTTCCAAGCAGAAATCCAAAAGCGCAAGGAAAAAGCGTCTTCGATCGCTTTCCAGCTGACGCAGCTGGATGTGCTGCCGATCGGCAGTGAAATCATGATCCAAGAGGTTGAAGCTCTTGTTGAAGTTGAAGTAGGCATGAAGTGGGACGAGCTTACAACGCAGAAAATCGTCATCCAAGATGGCATTGTCATCCGGATCGAATAATGAAGGTGATATACAATGGAAATGAAGATGTTTAATGTAGGAAAAGTCGTCAATACCCATGGCATAGCAGGAGAGGTCAGGGTCGTTCGGATCACCGATTTTGATGAACGCTTCGCGCCTGGGGAAGAACTGTACTGGTTCCAGGATGAGGACAGCAAACCGCAAAAGCTGATTGTGAATACGCATAGACAGCATAAATCATTCGATTTGCTTACTTTCCAAGGGTATACCTCCATCAATCAAGTGGAAGGATTGAAAGGCGGCATCCTGAAAGTGCGCGAGGATCAGCTTGGTGAATTGGAAGAAAATGAGTTTTATTATCATGAGATCATCGGCTGTACAGTGGAGACAGTCGAAGGCGAGGCGCTTGGCAAGGTGAAAGAAATCCTGTCCCCTGGCGCAAATGATGTATGGGTTGTGCAGCGTCCGAAACAGAAAGATTTGCTGGTGCCGTATATCGAGCCGGTCGTTAAGCAAATCGATGTCGATGGCAAGCGCATCGTGATCGAACCGATGGAAGGATTGCTGGATCTATGAAAATTGACATTCTGACACTATTTCCGGAGATGTTCGACGGCGTGCTGCAGCACTCCATCCTGAAACGGGCCCAAGACCTCGGGGCCTTTCAGCCGAATCTTGTGAATTTCCGGGAATTCACGACCAACAAGCATAAAAAAGTCGATGATTATCCATACGGCGGCGGAGCTGGCATGGTCTTGGCCCCCCAGCCGATATTCGATGCAATAGAGCATGTGACCGAAGGATCAGCCAAGCCCCGTGTCATACTCATGTGCCCGCAGGGTGAGCCGTATAACCAAAAGAAGGCTGAGGAACTTGCGAAAGAGGAGCATCTCATTTTCATTTGCGGTCATTATGAAGGATATGATGAACGCATTCGCGAGAATCTCGTGACGGACGAAATTTCCATCGGGGACTATGTCCTGACAGGAGGGGAAATCGGTGCCATGGCAGTGATCGACAGTGTCGTCCGGCTCCTGCCGGATGTACTGGGCAATGCTTCATCTGCCCCGGAAGACTCTTTCTCCACCGGTCTCCTGGAGCACCCCCATTATACCCGGCCAGCCGATTTCCGAGGCATGCAGGTGCCTGAGGTCCTCACTTCGGGTGATCATGGCAAAATCGAGGCTTGGCGCCGGGAGCAATCGCTGTACCGGACAGCTACGAGAAGACCCGATCTCCTTGTCGACGCAGAACTTACCGATAAAGAGCGGGAATTAGTGAAAAAGTGGCAAAAAGATTAAATAATGCTTTGAATTCAAGATGCAAATATGATATATTTAATGCTGTGCTTACAAAGGTGAGTGCCATATTACGATGTTCCGCTGTCGTGTTTTTGCGAGAATGAGCATTGGTGAGAAGGAGTTGAATAGAATGCAGGATCTAATTCATGACATTACAAAAGAACAGCTTCGCGCTGATCATCCTGAATTCCGTGCCGGAGATACGGTCAAAGTTCACGCTAAAGTAGTAGAGGGTACACGTGAGCGTATCCAGGTATTCGAAGGTGTCGTTATCAAACGTCAAAACGGTGGAATTTCAGAGACTTTCACTGTACGTAAGATTTCCTCTGGTGTCGGTGTGGAACGTACTTTCCCGCTTCACAGCCCGCGCTTGGAAAAAATCGAAGTCAGCCGCCGTGGTAAAGTGCGTCGTGCGAAACTTTATTACCTACGTAAACTTCGCGGAAAAGCTGCTCGTATCAAAGAAATCCGCTAAGTACCAGAAAAGAGAGCTTGCTTCGTCAAGCTCTTTTTTTGCTATATAGACGAAATAGATTCACTAAACAATTGGAGGCTTATAGATGGCCAAACAGAAAAATGAGTGGCTGGATTGGCTGAAGGCTTTGATCATTGCCGTAATAATTGCAGTGGTCGTTCGGATGTTCCTGTTTGCTCCGATTGTAGTCGACGGACCTTCCATGCAGCCAACCTTGCATGATAATGATTTCATGATTGTGAATAAGCTCAGCTATCGCTTCGGTGATCCAGAACGGAAGGACATCATTGTCTTTCATGCGACTGAATCGAAGGATTATATCAAACGTGTCATCGGTGTGCCGGGAGATCATGTAGAGATGATCGATGATACATTGTATATCAACGGAGAGGTCGTGGATGAGCCTTATTTGGACAGTGAGAAAGCCTCACTTACGGATGGCGGTAATTTGACGAATGATTTCACGCTTGAAGATTTGCCGGGCAATTACGAGGAGATTCCGGAAGGCTATGTACTCGTACTCGGGGATAATCGCAGAAATTCAACCGATAGCAGATACATCGGCTTGATACCGGAAGATAAGATTGTCGGTAAAGTACAGCTGACGTTCTGGCCGCTGGATCGCATCGGTCTTACAAAATAGGAGGAACATATTCTCGTGACGATTCAATGGTTTCCCGGCCATATGGCCAAAGCTAGAAGAGAAGTGGAAGAAAAACTGAAGCTCGTGGACTTTGTCATCGAGCTGGTGGATGCAAGGGCGCCGGAAGCATCACAGAATCCGATGCTTCGCAAGGTGCTTGGCAGCAAACCGAAAATGGTTGTACTCATGAAAAAGGACTTGGCGGATAAATCGGCTACCGATGCCTGGATCCGTCATTATGAGGAACAAGGAACGCCGGCTCTCGCAGTCAATGCAGATGAAAAAGGCGACATCCAGCATGTCATTCAGCGCGCACACGATATGCACGCTGCCAAACGGGAAAAATGGAAGCGTAAAGGTGTCCAGAATCCGCCGCCGGGCAGGGCGATGATCATTGGTATTCCGAATGTGGGGAAATCGACGCTCATCAACCGTCTGGCAAGTAAAAAAATAGCCAAGACAGGCGATCGCCCAGGTGTCACTACCCAGCAGCAATGGATCAAAGTAAAGAAAGACTTCGAGCTGCTTGATACACCGGGTATTCTCTGGCCGAAATTCGAGGATCCGCAGGTTGGTCTTGTCCTGGCTGCCATTGGAACGATCAAGGACCAGATTCTGCCGATGGAAGAAGTGGCGACCTTCATCCTTGGTTATTTGAAAGAGCATTATCCGGCTCAATTGGCAGAAAGATATGCAATCGAGGATATTTCCATGGATACAGTCGATATGTTCACGCATATCGGGCGATTCAGAGGTGCGCTGGAAGCTGGCGGCGTCATCAATTATGAAAAGACTTATGAAATCATCATTCGTGATCTCCGCAGCAAACGGATTGCGAATGTGACTTTCGAAAAGCCAGAAGCGGAATGAAAGGACGGACATACATATTTCTTTATGTATGTCTTTATTTTTTTTGTGCATGACCGATAAATAGAGAAAAGGGAGATTGTTCATGAAAGATGTATTGACGATCCAGCAGATCCGTAATCATTTACAGGATGGTACATATTCAGAGGAAATGCTCTCCTCCTGGCAAGAGGATCATCGTGCAGGTGTCAAAAAGCTGATGGATGCGCATAGACGAAAAGCGGAGAAGGAAAGGGAACTTCGCGAACGATACAATCGGATGTGCAGTTTTGAAAACGACTGTTATGAGCAAGGAAAACAGTATATCGCAGGTATAGACGAAGCTGGCAGGGGACCGCTTGCAGGCCCTGTCGTTGCTGCTGCCGTGATTTTGCCCAAAGATGCTTACATAGCCGGATTGAATGACTCCAAACAGCTGAGCGAGCTGAAGCGGGAAGCATTATATGATCAAATCATGGATACGTGCATCTCCTATGGTGTGGGGATCGTGGACAGCCGAAGGATCGATGAAGTAAATATCTATCAAGCTGCCAAACAAGCAATGCTGGAAGCGGCAGCGGAACTAAAATGCCAGCCGGACCATGTACTTGTGGATGCCATGCCGCTTGCAGAATTGCCTTGTACCCATGAATCGCTTATCAAGGGGGATCAGCGGAGTGTCTCCATTGCAGCTGCAAGCATCATTGCCAAAGTGACACGGGACCGTTTGATGAAAGAGGCTGATGAACAATATCCAGGCTATGGATTCAAGGAAAACATGGGATATGGGACAAAGCAGCATCTGGAGGCATTGCAAAAGCAGGGTATTACACCCTTGCATCGATTGAGTTTTGCACCTGTAAAAGAACTTTCCCGCGCTTAAGAAGGAAGGGGTATCATGCATCATTTATCCATTCAAAGGCCGAGTCACCTGCCGCCTGCAACCCACCCGCAGCAGGAGAAAAGCTTTCAGCAGGGTGAGGTCGTTACCGGCAGGATAAATAAGTTTTTCCCGGACAATAAAGCGCTGCTGCAAATCGGCGCCAAGCAAGTCATAGCAGAATTGCAGACTTCTTTATCCGCAGGCGGCACTTACTGGTTTGAAGTGAAGAAGGGCGGCGATCGCCCTCTATTGCAGGTCCTGCCCCAGGTTCCAGGAAAGGAAAACGGCGTTCCGCAATTGATAGAGCTTACCGGCAATAAGCCGAATAAAATGAATAGCACCTTTGTCGAAGGCTTATTGAAGCAGCAGACGCCGTTTACTATGCCGCAGCTGAAACAAGCCCTCCAGCTTCTGCAGCAGCCGCACTCGCAGCCATTGCAGGCAAGGCAGGATGCGCTGCAGCTGATGATGAATCGGAAGCTGCCTTTGACGGGAAATATTTTGCAGGCAATCGCGGCTCGTCAGACTTGGGATATGACAGCTTCCCTGAATCAGCTGAACGATAACCTGACTGCTGAAAATGACGGGGCTATGCCGCTCAGACAAATACTGGGCAAGCTTTCACCTGCCGGACCAGCAGTCCATGAGGCGCATTTGATTCAACAGATCATCCAGGAAGCAAAGGCGGGCAAACAGGATTTGTACCTGGCCATCCGTCCCTCTTTTCCATCCAATGCCCCATCGTTTGAAGCATGGCAGAAAGAATGGCTGGCATTCGAAAAGCAGTTGTCGGATACCCGGAATATGCAGCACAAACCTGCAATGGGGACGGCTAGGCTGGCGGCTGCATCCCCATATGCTTCTGTCATGGATGGTTTCCTGACGGAGCTGCAACGTGCCGGGAAGCATACTGCAGCAGCCCGGGATGGCTTGCAGACTGTGCTGGCGACAGTACGGCAGCTGCTCGCCATGTTTCCTGACCGTGCGCTGCCGGACGATGTTGTGTTAAGCCTGCGCAATTCCTTGGAAGCTTTCCAATCGGTTTCCTTGGTTCAAGGCATATCCAGCCAGCTGCAAAAAGGCCAAATGGGCAACGGGCAGTTATTGGCAAAGACAACAGAATTGCTGCATCTGCTGCAAGCTTCGAGCATGAATGAGCAGAGCAAGGATGGAGCCTTTTTCAAACAGCTGCTGCAGGATATATTCCGGCAAGTGGGATATGCATTCGAACATGATATAAAAGAAGCGAAAACTGCCGAATTGCCACTGAAAGGCTTGCTGCTGCAGCACGCAGCGCATAGTGCCGAAAGAGCTGAGCTATCTGCTCCGCTTCTACAGCAAATCACCGGAAGCCAGCTGCTTCAAGTGCATGATGATAAGCAGATGACCTATATCCAGCTTCAGCTGCCTGGAGCGCCTTTTGGATTCGATAAAGATCTGCTGATGGAACTTGAGGGGAGAAAAGAAGAAGATGGAAAACTATCCTCCGACCATTGCAGGATTTTGTTTTATTTGCATTTACCAATTTTGAACGACATGGCAGTCGATATGTATGTACAGAAAAAAACAGTCAGCCTGCATATTTATACAGCCGATGGGCAAGCGGAACGAGTGATGCGTCCGCTGCAGCACAAGCTGAAATCCGCCCTTGAGGCAAGCGGCTATCATCTGTCTTCCGTTAAATATACAATCAGCGGCGCTGATGTCAAGGAATCCGAACGTATCAGTACAGGTCCGGCGGCTGGATCATCCGAACAGAAAGGTGTCGATTATCGTATATGACAGATAGAAGGAACATGCGCCAAGCAGCTGCCTTGAAATATGATGCAGCCAAACGGCGGGCACCTGTCCTCACTGCAAGCGGAAAAGGTTTGACAGCAGAGGCCATCATAAAACGCGCCAGGGATAACGGGGTGCCGATCCAGCAAGATCCGGCATTGGTCGGCCTATTGTCGGAGCTGGAAGTAAACGAAATGATTCCGGCCGATCTTTATGAAGCGGTAGCCGAGGTCTTCGCTTTCATTTATCAGGCAGACAAGCAGGCGGGAAAATAAGCGTCCGGATTTCCGGGCGCTTATTCCATAAATTCTCTTATGAAAGCATTTTCATGCATTTTCACAGAAAACGGCACCTTCTTCCTGATCCCTTGTTATAAGTTTTATGTAGATTCTGTCTTTTCTATAGTTTTTGGTAGACTTTTGCAGAAGTAATCGTTTACAATGGTCTTGCACGGAATCTGACGGGGAGGGTACAGAATGAATATTCATGAGTATCAAGGCAAAGAGGTTTTGCGTGAATTTGGTGTGTCTGTTCCTGCTGGTAAAGTGGCATTCAGTGTCGAGGAAGCAGTGGAAGCGGCTGAAAGCCTGGGCACAAATGTATGCGTTGTCAAAGCGCAGATCCACGCCGGCGGACGCGGAAAAGCAGGCGGCGTAAAAGTCGCGAAAAGCTTGGATGAGGTTCGTACATATGCGGAGGAAATCCTAGGCAAGACGCTTGTTACGCATCAGACAGGCCCGGAAGGAAAAGAAGTGAAGCGGCTCCTCATCGAAGAGGGCTGTGATATCCAGAAAGAATATTATATCGGTCTTGTTCTCGACCGCAGCACATCCCGGGTCGTGATGATGGCCTCAGAAGAAGGCGGTACAGAGATCGAGGAGGTTGCAGCAGAGACACCGGAAAAGATTTTCCGGGAAACGATCGACCCTGTTGTCGGTTTGACTGGCTATCAAGCCAGAAGATTGGCATTTGCCATTAATATTCCGCCAGAATCACTGAACAAAGCTGTCGGGTTCATGATGAGCCTGTATCAGGCTTTCGTTGAGAAGGATTGTTCCATTGCTGAAATCAATCCGCTTGTAACCACTGGCGATGGTCAAGTACTCGCACTGGATGCGAAGCTGAATTTTGATGAAAATGCATTGTACAGACATAAAGATATCGTCGCATTGCGCGATTTGGATGAAGAAGATGAAAAGGAAATCGAGGCCTCCAAGCATGACTTGAGTTATATTTCCCTCGATGGGAATATCGGCTGCATGGTTAACGGAGCGGGCCTTGCCATGGCTACGATGGACATCATCAAGCATTACGGCGGGGATCCGGCGAACTTCCTTGATGTTGGGGGCGGTGCTACGACAGAGAAAGTAACCGAAGCCTTCAAAATCATTCTTGCCGATCAGAATGTAAAAGGCATCTTGGTGAATATTTTCGGAGGTATCATGAAATGCGACGTCATCGCTGAAGGCGTCATTGAGGCGTCCCGTCAAGTCGGATTGGATATTCCGCTTGTCGTGCGCTTGGAAGGGACGAATGTGGAGCAGGGCAAGAAGCTTCTTGATGAGTCCGGATTGAATATCACTTCAGCAGCGTCCATGGCAGATGCAGCAGAGAAAATCGTCGCACTTGTAAACTAACGGGGGAGGCATGAATCATGAGTGTATTTATTAATAAGGACACAAGAGTACTCGTACAAGGTATTACGGGGTCTACTGCGTTATTCCATACAAAGCAGATGATTGAATACGGCACCCGCATCGTTGCTGGTGTCACGCCGAAAAAAGGCGGTACCGAGGTGGAAGGCGTGCCTGTTTATAATACTGTCAAAGAGGCAGTTCATGAAACCGGCGCCACTGCATCTGTGATCTATGTGCCAGCTCCATTTGCGGCTGATGCCATTTTGGAGGCCGTCGATGCCGAGCTTGATTTGGTCATCTGCATCACGGAGCATATTCCGGTCATGGATATGGTCCGTGTCAAACGGGCGATGGAAGGCAAGAAGACCAGACTGATCGGACCGAACTGCCCGGGTGTCATCACGCCGGAAGAATGCAAAATCGGCATCATGCCTGGATATATCCATAAGAAAGGGCATATCGGGGTCGTATCGCGCTCTGGTACATTGACGTATGAAGCGGTGCATCAGCTCACACAGGCTGGCATTGGCCAATCCACGGCAGTAGGTATCGGCGGGGACCCGGTCAACGGAACGGATTTCATCGATGTACTGAAGGCATTCAATGAAGATCGTGAGACAAAAGCGGTCATCATGATCGGAGAAATCGGCGGTACAGCGGAAGAAGAGGCAGCCGAATGGATCCGTCAGCATATGAATAAGCCCGTTGTCGGTTTCATCGGCGGTGCGACAGCGCCTCCAGGAAAACGTATGGGTCATGCAGGTGCGATCATTTCCGGAGGGAAAGGAACTGCCGCTGAAAAAATCAAGGTCCTGGAAGCATGCGGTGTAAAAGTAGCGGATACACCAGCGGTAATGGGAGAGACTTTGATTGAGGTATTGAAAGAAAAGGGACTGTACGAAATCTGTCAAACGCATTAAGATGAAAGTGGGCCGATTGCCGGCCTGCTTTCTTATCTTTTGGAGACAGGAGTGGAAAATTGGACAAACGTGAAAAATTACTGCTGCTGCATCGTGTACTGCGGGGACGCCGCAAGGTCATGCAGCGTATCCTCACATGCGATCCCCAACTGGAAAATCTTCTACATGCATCCCCTCATGAACTGATGCTTCATTATCAGCTCCCGGAAACATTTGCCCTCACCTTGTTCCATGAATTGCAGGAGGAAAGACATATGGCTGTGTTGGAACAGGACATGCAGCAGTTCCAGACGCTGACTTGCTTTGATGATGCTTTTCCTGCTATTCTAAGCCATATTCCGGACCCGCCGCTGGTCCTTTATGCTGCCGGCAGAATCGAGCTGCTCAACAGACAGCCTGCAATCAGCGTAGTGGGAACTCGTCAGCCAACAACGTCGGCATCGGCCAAAATCGCTTATATCCTGGATCCATTAGCAGCTGCCGGATGGACGATTGTGAGCGGAATGGCGAAGGGGATCGACAGTATGGCCCATCATGCAGCGATTCGTAACGGAGGCAATACGATAGCCGTATTGGGAAGCGGTTTGCGTCACGTTTACCCTCGTTCTAATCGGCACTTATTCGACTGCCTGGAGGATGGGCAGCTTGTAGTCAGTGAGTATTACCCGGATCAGCATCCAAGGCAGCATCATTTCCCGGAAAGAAACCGCATCATCAGCGGACTGGGCTTCTGTACCCTCGTGATCGAAGCAAAAAAACAGAGTGGTTCGATGCATACCGTGATGCATGCCTTGGAGCAAGGAAAGGATGTATTTGCCATACCTGGGGATCCTTATGAGGACCAGACGGCGGGCTGTCATCAGATGATTTCAGATGGAGCCGGGATCATTTTCGAGCCTGGTCAGCTGCTTGATGAATGGGAACGTAATAAGTCGAAATGGATACAATTTATATAGTAGAAACTAGCTTTTTTATGTATGTTCCGTTACAAGAAATAACAAATTATGTTTGACAAACGGAATATAAGTATTCAATAATAGGGAAGATTTATCGAACAGCATGTTTACATTAGACATACAGAAAAAAAAAACCTCTTGGGAGGAAATAATATGGCAGATTATCTTGTAATCGTGGAATCTCCAGCAAAAGCGAAAACAATCGAACGCTATCTAGGGAAAAAATATAAAGTGAAAGCATCCATGGGGCATATCAGGGATTTACCCAAAAGCCAAATGGCTATAGATGTCGAGGATTCTTATGAGCCTCGTTATATTACGATACGCGGCAAGGGACCGGTTTTGAAGGAATTGAAAAGCGCAGCCAAAAAAGTGAAAAAGGTCTTCCTTGCAGCCGACCCCGATCGTGAGGGGGAAGCAATTGCCTGGCATTTGGCCCATAGTTTGAATATTGATGAAAATTCTGACTGCCGGGTAGTCTTCAATGAAATAACCAAGGATGCAATAAAGGAATCCTTTAAGCATCCGCGCAGCATAGATAAGGATTTAGTGGATGCACAGCAAGCACGGCGGATATTGGATCGGCTTGTCGGTTACAATATCAGCCCGCTGCTATGGAAAAAAGTGAAAAAGGGATTAAGTGCCGGACGTGTCCAGTCAGTGGCAATGAAGATGATCATTGACCGGGAAAAGGAAATCAATGAGTTTATCCCGGAAGAATATTGGTCGATCGATGCGGTCTTCCAATCCGGCAAAAAGAACTTCGAAGGCGCTTTTTACGGCCTTGATGGAGAAAAAATGAATATTGCTTCAGAGGAAGAGGTCAATCAGATACTGGCGAAGCTCAAAGGCGAAGATTTCCTGATCGACAAGGTGAACAAGCGGGAACGCAAACGCAATCCGGCAGCACCCTTCACCACTTCTTCCCTGCAGCAGGAGGCAGCCAGGAAGCTTAACTTCCGCGCCAGGAAAACGATGATGGTCGCACAGCAGCTATATGAAGGAATCGATTTAGGCCGTAAAGAAGGCGGCATTACAGGTCTGATCACTTACATGCGTACGGATTCGACACGTATTTCCGAGACTGCGAAGACAGAATCCGCCAACTATATAAAAGAAACCTTTGGAGAAGAATATATTGGCAGCGGGGCGAAAGCCAAGGCGAAGGAAGGGGCGCAGGATGCACACGAAGGTATCCGCCCGACATCCGCTTACCGTCATCCAGATAGCCTGAAGTCTATCTTATCGCGTGATCAGTACAGACTATATAAGCTTATCTGGGAACGTTTCATCGCAAGCCAAATGGCACAGGCAGTATTGGATACAATGACTGTGCATCTCCTCAATGAAGGAGTGGAATTCCGCGCCACCGGTTCCAAGGTCAAATTCAAGGGTTTCATGAAGGTATACGTGGAAGGAAACGATGATAATAAGAACGAAAAGGACCGCATACTTCCGAACCTGGAGGAAGGCATGAAAGTGAAAGCTGAAGAAATCCAGCCGAATCAGCATTTCACCCAGCCGCCTCCGCGCTATACGGAGGCGCGATTGGTCCGTACGATGGAAGAGAAGGGTATTGGAAGACCATCCACTTATGCTCCGACTTTGGATACCATCCAGCGGCGGAATTACGTCACGTTGGATAATAAACGTTTTGTCCCAACCGAATTGGGGGAAATAGTCAATGACATAATGGTAGAGTTCTTCCCGGAAATCGTCGACCTGGAATTTACCGTCAAGATGGAAGAAGACCTGGACTATATCGAGGAAGGCAAAGCGGAGTGGGTATCGATTATTGACGATTTCTACAAAGGCTTTGATGTCAGATTGAAAAAAGCCGAGCAGGAAATGGAAAAAATCGAGATACGTGATGAACCAGCCGGAATCGATTGCGAGGTATGCGGTCATGAAATGGTGTACAAGATGGGACGCTATGGTAAGTTCCTTGCTTGCTCCAATTTCCCGGACTGCCGCAACACAAAACCGATCCTGAAAAAAATCGGGGTAACCTGCCCGAAATGTAAGGAAGGCGAAGTCGTCGAACGGAAGTCGAAGAAAAACCGTGTATTCTACGGCTGCGATCGTTATCCTGATTGTGACTTCCTCAGCTGGGATAAACCGATCTCGAGACCATGTCCGAAATGCGCTTCCATGCTGGTCGAGAAAAAAGCGAAAAAAGGAACGCAGATCACATGCTCCAGCTGTGATTATAAGGAAGAAGTTCAGCAGTAAAACAAATGACCCCTGCTTTCAAAGCTGGGGTTTTTTGCTTGAATTGTTAAGACTCTGTGAAAATAAGAGTATAAACCGGAAATGATTTGACACAGTTTTGTACGAGGTCTATAATAACGGATTGGAAAGGGATTTTGCTTGACACACTTGAGAGGAAATCGTAAGACGAACGTTACAGGCGAACAGGGTTCCATGCTTCCGCGAAAAGCAGCACAGAAGCATCGATCATCCTCGGAGTCTATCGCACCATAGCACGCATACAGACAGTTGATTTCAGGAATTGGAGCAGGCAGACAAGCATAGGCACATACACTGCCCTATGCTTGATGTGCATCGACACCGATTCAGAATTTTTCTACAATTTGATTTCTAACGTTTGCTTCTGCGCTTGAAGTTATGTTAAGCTTTATACGCTTGAAGTGAGGCGATCAATTTGAAAAATGCAGAACAGTACGTCCAAGAGTTCAAATCTTATCTGCAGGTGGAGAAGCATGCTTCTCCGCATACCGTGTATTATTATCTGAATGATGTGAATTTTTTCCTGGAATTTCTCCATTCAGAATCTATATCATTTGAACAAGCAGATCCTGCCGCCGTCCGTGTATTCCTTACCAGGCTGTATGAGAAAAAGCTGTCAAGAAGGACTGTATCGCGAAAGATATCAAGTCTCCGTTCTTTTTATAAGTTTTTGGAGAGGGAAGACGTCGTCTCGGCAAATCCGTTCTTGCGCCTCGTCCAGCCGAAGGCACCTGCTTATGTCCCCAGCTTCCTTTATGAACAGGAGCTGGAGAAATTGTTCGAGGCTTCGGATCTTGGGACTCCGCTGGGCCAGAGGGACCAAGCCATTCTCGAATGCCTTTACGGAACTGGCATGCGTGTCAGTGAATGTGCAGGGATTGAGATAGATGACGTAGACCTGTCCATCGGTACGGTCCTTGTAAGGGGAAAGGGACGCAAGGAAAGATATGTCCCGTTTGGCAGTTTCATGGAGAGAGCAATCCGCAGATACTTACAGGACGGACGTGAGCGCCTCTTGGAGAAATCGAAGGAAGAAACCGGCAAGCTGTTCTTGAACAGCCGGGGAAAACCGATTACGGAACGGGGGATCCGTCTCATCCTGAATAAACTGGTTGAGCAGTCCGCTGTACATATGCACCTGCATCCGCACAAGCTGCGCCACACATTTGCCACGCACATGCTGAATGAGGGTGCTGATTTGCGTGCTGTGCAGGAGCTGCTTGGTCACGAACATCTATCCTCCACGCAGATTTATACGCATGTGACGAAAGATCGACTTCGTACGATATATATGAATACCCATCCGAGAGCGAATCGGGAATAAAGGAGATGGATAGCCATGAGTTCCGAATTTCATGCAACCACTATTTTCGCTGTACGCCATAAAGGTGAATGCGCAATGTCTGGAGATGGACAGGTGACGCTTGGCAATCAAGTCGTCATGAAACATAAAGCGAAGAAAGTCAGAAGACTTTTCAAGGGTCAGGTGCTGGCAGGTTTTGCAGGCTCGGTTGCCGATGCCTTCACATTATTCGAAAAGTTTGAGGGCAAGCTGGAAACATATAATGGCAATCTTGCCAGGGCTGCGGTGGAATTGGCGAAGGAATGGCGCAGTGATCAAGTCCTTCGGAAACTGGAAGCGATGCTGATTGTGATGAATAAGGAGCAGATGTTCCTCGTTTCGGGAACCGGCGAAGTCATCGAACCCGATGATGATATTTTGGCAATCGGGTCTGGAGGCAATTTTGCCCTCAGCGCAGGCCGGGCATTGAAACGGTACTCCGAAGAAAAGTCTGCAGCTGAAATCGCACAGGCTGCACTTGAAATCGCTGGAGAGATTTGTGTATTCACGAATGATCAAATCACGTTGGAAACATTGGAGGCGTAATGATGGAGGCAAATTTGACCCCGAAACAAATCGTGGCCCAGCTGGATCGTTATATCATTGGTCAGCAAAATGCAAAGAGATCAGTAGCCGTGGCATTACGGAACCGTTATCGCCGCATGCAGCTCGATAGTGAATTGCGCGATGAAATAACGCCGAAGAATATTCTGATGATCGGACCGACCGGCGTGGGTAAGACGGAGATAGCCAGAAGGCTGGCAAAGCTGGTCGGTGCCCCATTTGTCAAAGTGGAAGCAACGAAATTCACGGAGGTCGGCTATGTCGGCCGTGATGTGGAATCGATGGTACGGGATCTAGTCGAAGCTTCTGTGCGGCTCGTCCGGGAAAAGAAAATGGAAGCTGTGCAGGACAAAGCCGGGGAACAAGCGGAGAAACGCTTGCTCAAGCTTCTTGTGCCAGAAACGAAGAAACAGTCGAATAACTTCAAAAATCCATTTGAGATGCTTTTCAACCAGCAGCAGAATGAAGAGCCGGATGAAAAGCCTTCTGAGGAAATCCAATCCAAGCGCGCCCGTACAGAGCGGATGCTTGCCATGGGGGAATTGGAAGATACGATGGTGACAATTGAAATCGAGGAGCAGCAGGCCTCCATGTTCGATATGCTTCAAGGTTCGGGCATGGAGCAGATGGGCATGAATATGCAGGATGCCTTGGGTCAATTCATGCCGAAGAAGAAGAAAAAGCGCCGCCTGCCTGTCTCCGAGGCGCGTCCCTTGCTTGTGCAGCAGGAAGCGCAGAAGCTGATCGATATGGACGAAGTATCCCAGGAAGCCGTTCAGCTCGTGGAACAAGCAGGCATCATCTTCATCGATGAAATCGATAAAGTCGCTGCAAAGGGCGACCAAGGTGCCAACGTATCCCGAGAAGGTGTCCAGCGAGATATCCTGCCGATTGTAGAAGGGTCTACTGTGACTACGAAGTACGGACCTGTCAAAACAGATCATATTCTGTTCGTGGCAGCAGGTGCCTTTCATATGGCAAAGCCTTCTGATTTAATTCCGGAGCTTCAGGGACGTTTCCCGATCCGTGTAGAGTTGGAAAAGCTATCTGTCGAAGATTTCAAGAAGATACTTGTTGAGCCTTCCAATGCATTGCTGAAGCAATATAAGGCTTTATTGGAAACAGAAGGTATAAATGTGGAATTTACGGACGAAGCTGTTACCAGACTGGCGGAAGTGGCCTTTGAGGTGAATCAGGAAACAGACAATATCGGTGCACGCCGCCTTCATACCATATTGGAGAAGCTGCTGGAGGACTTAAGTTTCGAGGCAGCGGATATAAGCATGGGAACGATTCAGATCACACCTAGCTATGTAGATGACAAACTGGCATCGATCGCAAAGAATAAAGATTTGAGTCAGTATATTTTATAAAATAACAGGAGGAAATCATGAAATTATTAGATAAGGCAAGAGATATAAACTTTATGCTGCAAAAGACAGCAGGAAAGGCTGTCAACTTCAACAATATGTCCGAGACCTTGCAGCAGGTCATCGAGAGCAATATCTTCATCGTAAGCCGCCGCGGCAAATTGCTGGGATTTTCGATCAACCAGGCAATCGAGAATGACAGGATGAAGCAAATGCTCGAGGAAAGACAGTTCCCTAAAGAGTATACGGAAGGTCTTTTCCAAGTACAGCAGACGACTGCAAATATCGGTATCGACAGTCCTTATACAGCATTCCCGGTGGAGAACAAAGATCTTTTCCAAGGCGGATTGACGACGATTGTTCCGATCATCGGCGGTGGTGAACGTCTTGGGACTTTGATCCTCAGCCGGGTTGCAGAGAATTTCAGTGATGATGACTTGCTGCTTGCCGAATATGGTGCAACGGTAGTCGGTATGGAAATCCTTCATCAGAAATCAGCAGAGATCGAAACAGAAGCTCGCAGTAAAGCTGTCGTGCAAATGGCAATCAGTTCCCTTTCCTACAGTGAATTGGAAGCCATCGAGCATATCTTCGAAGAATTGGACGGCAGCGAAGGTTTGCTGGTTGCAAGTAAAGTGGCAGACCGTGTAGGTATTACACGTTCTGTCATTGTCAACGCTTTGCGTAAATTGGAAAGTGCAGGGGTAATTGAATCCCGTTCTTTAGGAATGAAAGGAACGTACATTAAAGTCCTTAATAATAAATTCCTGGTTGAATTACAAAAACATACAAGCTAATCAAAAGGGAAGCAGGCCAAAAAGCCTGTTTCCCTTTTTTTGTGGCTATTCATGACTCTTATACTATATTTATTTCATGTAATAGAAAGCCCTTTCAAAAAAACGCGCGTTTTCCGTTCGGGGGAGTAGTAAAATATATTTAGTTTTTCTGGTGCAGAAAGGAAAAAAACCGGGATATGAATCAACTTTAGTAGGCTTTAATCATGTCATCAAAAAAGTTAACATCTAAAATACGGTCAAAACTGTAATTAAATGTATGTTTAATAGGTTAAAAGTTTTAGTATGCTTAGACCATTTTTACAAATATAAGAAAATTATCATAGAACATATAGACATAACTTCCTCCTTTCAATACAATAATCGTGTACATTAGAGCTGATTCGACGGCATACATAGCACTCTGGGAGGGGTAACAATGGACCTATATGGCAAAACGATTCAAGCATTGGATCGTTCACTGGATTATGCCAATCTAAAAAATCAAACCATTGCCAATAATATAGCGAATGCTGATACACCCGGATATAAAGCGGAAACCGTTTCTTTTAAAGAAACGCTGCAGGACACAATGGATTCTGCATTCACTGCGAAGCGTACGAATCCTAAACATCTTGCGTTTGGCAGTACGACTGACACATCTGAATTCCAGGTGACAAAAAAGGAAGGCACCTCTTATACGAATAGCGGCAACAATGTGGATATAGATAAGGAAATGTCCGAATTAGCGGATAACCAATTATACTATCAAGCACTTGTTGATCGAATGAGCGGTAAGTTTAACAGTCTTTCCAAAGTCATTAAAGGAGGTAATTGATTTTGACTATTTTCTCTTCCTTGAATACAAGCGCTAGCGCGCTGACGGCCCAGCGGCTGCGTATGGATGTTGTGTCATCCAATATCGCGAATGCTGAAACGACACGGGCCACCATTGATGAAGATGGAAATTATGTTCCGTACAGACGGAAAATGGTTTCCCTGGAATCCAAGGATACAAATGGTTTTTCTTCCTTTCTGGAACGGGCTCAAGGAGGTAAAGGTGGCTCCGGCGGTGTCAGGGTTTCGGAAATCACGGAAGACGACACAGCGTTCGAGATGGTATATAACCCTGCTTCACCTGATGCGAACGAAGAAGGATATGTAGCAATGCCGAATGTCGATCCATTACGGGAAATGACTGATCTTATTAGCGCTACCAGATCGTATGAAGCTAACGTCACGGCAATGAATGCAACAAAAGGTATGCTTCAGAAAGCTTTGGAAATCGGAAAATAGAGGAGGGTGACAAATGGCAATTGAAGGGATCAGCGGCCTGGCAGGAACCAACAGTCTTACTGCAGTAAAGCAGTCGACACCAGCCGAGGCGCAAGCAAGCTTCACGGAGAGCTTGAAATCCGCAATTGAAAGCTTGAATGAAACGCAGCAGGAATCCGATAAGATGACACAGGCCCTTGCTGCGGGAAAAGTGGATAACCTGCACGATGTTATGATTGCGTCTCAAAAAGCAAGTGTAGCAATGGACGCGGCAGTCCAAGTGCAAAAGAAAGCAATCGATGCTTATACTGAAATGATGCGCATGTCTATGTAGAATAAGGATGGTAATCTATCCTCAGTCAAAGTAGATATGCTTTTATTATGAATTTGACCTATGCTTTGGGGGAACCAGATGAATCAGCGAATTGCAAGTTACAAAGAAAAGATAACTAATTTCTGGCAGACAAGACCAGTTTGGCAAAAGGCACTGTTGATATGTACCCCGATCGTACTTGTTTTAATCATCGGTATCAGTTCATATTTTGCTACGAAAGAGACGATGGTGCCTTTGTATAAAGATCTTTCTGCCCAGGAAGCTGGCAAGATCAAGGAAGAGCTGGACGCACAAGGTGTTAAATATGAACTCGAGGGAAATGGGACCACCATCCTTGTTCCGGATAAACAGGCAGAAGGGCTGCTCGTTGATTTAGCGGCAGAAGGGCTGCCGGAAACAGGCAGCATCGATTATTCGTTCTTCAGCAACAATGCTTCATGGGGTATGACGGATAATGAATTCGATGTGATCAAACTTGATGCCCTTCAAACGGAATTATCCACATTATTGACCAATATAGACGGTATCAAGAGTGCGGATGTCATGATAAATAAGCCCTCGGATCCTGTTTTTGTCACGGATGAACAGGAAGAGGCATCGGCTTCCATTGTACTGAACACAGAGACTGGGTACCATTTTGAGCCTAGTCAAGTAGAAGCGATGTATCGTCTGGTATCCAAGACCGTACCGAATCTTCCGGAAGAAAACATCGTCATAACGAACCAAGATTTTGAGTACATAAACATGGAAACGGCACAAGCAGGCGGGGATGCCTATACAAACCAAATGGGCATCAAAAAGGAAGTCGAACAAGGGATTCAGCAGCGTGTGCAACAAATGCTTGCAGCCATGGTCGGAGCTGATAATGTCCGCGTATCCGTGACAACGGATATCGATTTCGACCAGGAGACACGTACGGAAGAACTTGTGGAGCCTGTCGATGAAGAAAATAATGAAGGCTTGCCGGTCAGTGTGGAGACTATCACAGAGACGTATGAAGGCGAACCGGCAGAAAACGGCGGAGTGGCCGGGACCGGTGAAGAAGAGGTGCCGAATGTAGCTGCTGAAGATGAAGCAGCTGGCGATGGAGCCTACAATAATGTCAAAGAATCCGTCAATTATGAGTTCAATAAGATCAAGAAAGAAATAACGGAAAGTCCTTACAGCATCCGCGATATCGGAATTCAAGTCGCGGTTGACAGCAATAAGAATGCCACTGGAGAAAACGGGGAAGCTGAACAGCTGACGCAGCAAGAGCAAACCCAAGTAGAAGACAGCATCACCTCCATCCTGAACTCGATCGTGTCGACATCTGTGGATAGGGAAGCTGCAGAGGCAATCAATCCGGAAAACAGTGTCTCCGTCGTATTCCAGCCATTTGCTGACAATCAAAGCGCACAATCAGATGATGCAGCAGGTTCCGGAATACCAGTATGGGCATATGTTGCCGGCGGTGTCCTATTGGCCGCGGTAGCAGTACTCGTATTCATGCTTATCCGTTCCAGGAGGAATCAGGAAGAAGATGAGGACGAATTGCTGGAGGATCAAGTGGCACCAGAACCAATTGTGGTTGAAGAAATAGAGGATACACCGGAAACGGAAGCGACATTGAAACAAAAACAATTGGAAAAATTAGCGAAAGAGTCACCAGAAGACTTCGCCAAACTGCTGCGAAGCTGGATGGCTGAAGATTAAAGGAGCAATGAAGGAATGGCAGCTGTGAAAGGACGTTTGACAGGAAAACAAAAAGCAGCGATCTTGATGATCTCTCTTGGAGCTGATACGGCTGCGAATGTATATAAGCATCTGACAGAAGAAGAAATCGAAAAAATGTCATTGGAGATTTCTTCTGTAAAGAAAGTGGACAGCGCAGAGAAAGAATCGATAATAGATCAATTTCATCAGATAGCCATTGCACAGGATTATATATCCCAAGGCGGAATCGCATATGCAAAAACGATTCTGGAAAAAGCTCTGGGAGCAGAAGAAGCTGCTGCAATCAT
This sequence comes from Terribacillus sp. 7520-G, assembly GCF_002271665.1. Lineage (NCBI taxonomy): Bacteria > Bacillati > Bacillota > Bacilli > Caryophanales > Bacillaceae > Terribacillus > Terribacillus sp. 7520-G. Next base: position 224,966 of record NZ_NQFP01000007.1, read on the forward strand.
GAACAGGCTGACTTCCACGCTGCAAGTAAGACCTTTTGATTTTGCAAGAAAGGCAGATCCGACACAAATTCTTAACTTCATCCAAAATGAGCATCCGCAGACCATAGCACTGGTACTTTCCTATTTGGAGCCAGAGCAATCCGGTCAGATATTGTCTGAATTGCCGCAGGATATGCAGGCAGATGTGGCAAAGCGTATTGCCACGATGAGCAGTACATCACCAGAAATCATCAGTCAGGTAGAGCAGATTCTCGAAAAGAATTTATCCACTACCGCTACACAGGATTTCACACAGACCGGTGGTATCCAGGCAGTGGTAGAAGTGCTTAACGGTGTGGATCGAAGCACCGAAAGGACGATATTGGATGAATTGGAAGTTCAGGATCCCGAGCTTGCCGAGGAAATCAAGAAACGTATGTTCATCTTTGAAGATATCGTCACATTGGATAACCGCGCCATTCAGCGTGTCATACGCGAGGTTGAGAATGATGATCTGAAGCTATCTTTGAAAGTGGCGAGCGACGAAGTGAAAGACATTGTATTCCAGAATATGTCTGACAGGATGGTGCAGACATTCAAAGAGGAGATGGAATTCATGGGACCTGTCCGTCTGAAAGATGTAGAAGAAGCGCAAAGCCGTATCGTATCCGTCATCCGGCGTTTGGAGGAAGTCGGCGAGATAATCATATCCCGCGGCGGAGGAGATGACATCATTGTCTAATATTTGGCAATCCGTATCAGTGAAGGAATCGAAAGTGATTGATATCAGGCCGGTCAAGCTGACACTGGAGACCGGGGATGATACTGAGGACACAGCATCCTGGCAAGCAGAGAAAGAGCGGTGCCAGCAGCATATAAAGGATGCAAAAGACGAAGCGGAGCAGATATTGACTTCCGCAAGGCAGGCAGTTGAAAAAGAGCGAAGTCAATGGGAGTCGCAAAAGCGGGATTTGATGGAACAAGCTCAGCTCGAGGGATATCAGAAGGGCTTTGCTGCCGGACAGCAAGAAGGGCTGCAATCGTATGAATCAAAGCTCGAAGAAGCAAAGCAGCTTGTCGAGCTGGCTCAGCAGGATTATAAAGAAACAGTCGAAGCAAGTGAGGATGCTTTATTGGATCTTGGGCTGAAATTGGCGGAAAAAATCATGCATCAGACATTGACAGCTGATCCGGAAAGCTATTTGGCACTTGTAAAAGGCGCGATTGCCGACTGGAAGGAGCGCAGCGATTTACGTCTTTATGTCCATCCAGACAGCTATGAGCTTGTCCTCCAGCAAAAAGAGGAGCTGGCTTTGCTGACAGGCAAGGATTTCGAGCTCATGATCATGCCGCAGCATGATTTGCCGTCTGGCGGCTGTATCCTGGAAACCAAGCATGGAAGAATTGATGCAAGCATCGATTCGCAGCTGGCTGTCCTTCGGGAGAAGCTCTTTGAGCTAAGGCGAGAGGAAGCGGACTGATGCTCGGACGATACATAAATGAATTGGATAATTTGGATACCTACAAACGATACGGAAGGATTCACAGAGTCGTCGGGTTGCTGATTGAGTCGCATGGACCGGTGACCAGTGTCGGGGAAATATGTTATATCCATCCATCTTCGGCTTCCGAAGAAAGATTCCTGGCCGAGGTGGTAGGCTTCGATGACGAGAAAGTGCTGCTGATGCCATTTGCACCGTTGAAGGATGTCGGGCCTGGCTGCTTGGTTGAAGCAACCGGTTCACCATTGTCAATCAAGATAGGCCATGGATTGATCGGCAGCATCATCGATCCGTTGGGTCAGCCATTGAATGGCAGCATGCTCCCGAAAGGATTGAAATCCTTTACGACGGACCGGAATCCGCCGAATCCGATGACGAGGCCGCGAATCCTGGAACCGCTCGAAACAGGTGTGCGTGTGATCGACAGCCTTTTGACGGTCGGTCGAGGACAACGCGTCGGTATTTTCGCCGGAAGCGGAGTGGGCAAAAGCACCCTTCTTGGGATGATAGCTCGCAAATCAAGTGCCGATGTCAATGTCATTGCCTTGATAGGAGAGCGCGGAAGAGAAGTGCGTGAGTTCATTGAAAAGGATTTAGGTGAGGAAGGCATCAAAAGATCGATCATCGTTGTGGCGACATCCGATCAGCCTGCCCTGATGCGAATTAAGGGTGCGTACACTGCAACGGCGATCTGTGAATATTTCCGCGATCAAGGAATGCATGTCAACTTGATGATGGATTCGGTCACCCGGGTGGCGATGGCACAGCGGGAAATTGGCCTTGCTTCTGGTGAGCCGCCCACCACAAAAGGGTATACGCCATCTGTCTTCGCTGCCCTGCCTAAGCTGCTCGAACGCACGGGGACGAATGAAACAGGTGCTATTACAGCATTTTATACCGTGCTTGTAGATGGAGACGACATGAATGAACCGATAGCGGATACGGTGCGAGGCATTTTGGATGGACACTTTGTCCTGGATCGGAAATTGGCGGAGCAAGGACAATTCCCGGCGCTGAATGTTCTCAAATCAATCAGCCGGGTCATGCCGCAAATCACCGATGAAGAAGTGTATCGGCTCGCACAGCGGCTTCGGACGCTGCTGGCCCTATATGAAGAGAATCGGGAATTGATTCAAATCGGGGCTTATAAGAAAGGCACGAATAAAGAAATCGATGAAGCAATCAGCTATCAAAAACCGATTCTCGATTTCCTTAAGCAAGGGATGCATGAGTTTACAAGTCGTCCAGACGCAATTCAGCAAATGAGGCAGCTGATAGGAAAGGAATGATCTGATGGCCGACACGAAGATTTTCGAAAAAATCCTGCGTATGAAAGAGCGTGAGCGTAAAGCAGCACAGCAGGCCTTTGCGGAGAAGCAGCAGCAGTTCGAATCAGCGGCAACGACTTTATATGAGCTGCTCAAGAAAAAAGAAGGTGCTGAAGAGCAGCTGTCAAAAGGCTTGGCAGCTTCTGTTCCTATCCAGCGGTTATCCGAACATCATGCCTTCCTGGAATCGATCAACCGGCAGATAGACCGGGCCCAGATAGCAGTACAATTTGCTCGCAACGCCATGATGGAAAAGCAGGAACTGCTTTCGGAAGCTTATATCGAAGTGAAAAAAATCGAAAAGCTTCTGGAAAAGAAGCGGCAGGAAGCATGGCGGAAACTGCAGGATGAAGAAAAAAGGCAGATGGATGACATATCAATCCGCCAATTCTTAGCAAATGGAGCACGATAGGATATGGCAAAGCAAAAAAACGATCAACAAAAGAAGAAAGGCAAAGGAAAAGGATTCTTTCTCTATTTTTTATTGCCGGTTGTACTGGCAGCAGCACTTGTTATCGCAATATTGGAATTTTCGGGTGTATCTGTTGCAAAGCTCGCATCAGGTATTCCGGTCATCGGCAATATGGTCAATGATGAATCTGCATCTTCTTCAAGCAGCCCCGCTGATGCGGATAAACTAAAAAAACAGCTGAAGGAACAGCAAGCAACAATCGATATGATGAAAGAGACCGAGGATGCAAAAAATGCAGAAATCGATGATCTCAATCAACAGATCGTCAAACTGCAGAATCAGCTAAACGGCACCGAACCAGCAAGCAATACCGCAAAGGCGCAAGGCACTTCCGGAGATGGAGCAACAGAAGAGGAAGAAGCAGCGACGCCATACAAGGAAGCAGCGACCTCCTTCAGTAAGATGGATGACGAAAAAGCAGCGGCAATCATCAGTAAGCTGGATAACGAGAAGGCTTTAGGAGTTCTTCAGGAGCTTTCCGGTAAAAAGCGGGGGACGATCCTGGCTGCGATGGATCCTGAGGCAGCAGCATCCTACACCAGTGCCATGGTTGATGAAGCAGAGAAGGAGGGGGAGAAAGTTGAATAATATGATCCCATCTTTTCCTTCACTCCAGACTGCTCCTGCTGTAAATGTGCAGAAGGGGACGCCCGCTGGTAGTGATCTATTTCAAAGCCTGTTTCAGCAAGCTGCTTCCGGCACGGCTAACGAGACTATAAGCTATCCGGATAGTTCCGTTCCTGTGATAAAGGATTTACAGGATAAGCAGGATATGCAAGTCGTTTTGGAGGCATTCTTCAATAAGATGGGTTCAGGGGAATCCCTTGAACCCAAAGAGCTGCCTGAAGATGCATGGGAACTTGTCGGGCAAGTGCTTGGGGAAAATAATTTGGCTGCATTCCTGCCAAGCCAGTTAAGGGACAAGGCGGAACAAGTTCTGCGAAATATCAAACCATCGGGACAGGAATCAGCGGTCGATGATATGTTGACTCAGCTTGCAGAATTACAGGCTCAACTGAATGGAAGCAATGCTACAGCGAACGCTGATGGAATCACAGCAGCCTTGCAGCAGACATTGCCTCCGGGCTCAATGGTGTCATCTGCTGTAACAAAAGCAGGAAATCCATCCAAGAATCAGACGGATGCTGCCGGCATCAATCAGAATTCATCAAAGGATTTGGCAATGCTTACCGGCATATCTTCCCATTCTGATAAACGAGACCCATCAACCGCATTGCAGACTTCAAAGCTGGTATCCGCCGCTAATACGATGGATAGCGAGTCCGCAAGAAGCCAAACAGCATTGCAAGAGTCAAAGGCGCAGTCACAGCCCAAGCTGACAGAAATGGCGAGCGCTATCAGGCGGATTGTGGAAGCCTCTGCAGGCAGCAATGAAAAAACTTTAGCAAGCAAGTCGGTATCAACACAGCAAAAACAAGATTTTCAGACATTTGATCCCAAACAAATAAGCACGCTTCAAGTATCGAAACAAGAGCAGCTTGTTTTCCATCTTAAGCAAGCTGACCTGGCTCCGGAGCAAGCTGGCAAAGAGCTGGTCCAAAAATTGGAACAGGCTGTAAAGTTCAGCGGTATGCTGTCGGACAGAAACGGATTGAAGGAATTATCGATCCAGCTTCGTCCTGGCAATCTAGGTGACTTACAAGTGAAATTGGTCCGGGAGAACGGGGATATAACCGTTCAGATCGTTGCAGCTTCCAAACAAGCGAAGGACATGCTTGATTCCAACATATCGAGCCTCAAGCATATGTTTTCCCCTCATCAAGTGAGCATTACCGAGCGAGTGGATCAGCTCCAAGCAACCTCACCTGAGAGAAACAGCCAGCAGCAGTTCCAGGATGACAATGAAGGACAGCAGGACCGACAGCAAAGACAGCAGCAACAGGAAATCCAAGACAGCATGGATACAAGTTTTGCAGAAATTCTTTCTGAGCAGGAGGGAATTAGGATATGACGACCACAAGCACAATCGATTCCAGCTATTATCTGGATTCACAAAAAACGAGGACACCAAGTTCTACGCTTGATAAAGATGATTTCCTTCAGATCCTGATGGTACAGCTCCAGAACCAGGATCCGACAAACCCAATGGATGAATCGAAGTTCATTGACCAAATGACTTCCTTCACCACTTTGGAACAAATAATGAATATGACCGAGGTTGTCGAATATATGGCAGGCAATTCGTCATACACGTCTCCGGTTATCGAGTACAGCCATATGATTGATAAAAATGTCACCTACAACGAATACGATTTGGATACAGGTGAAATCACGGACACCATCACAAGCAAGGTGAAGGCTGTGACACAGCAAGGCGGCTATGCTGTTTTGGAGCTTGAAAATGGAAAGTCGATTTATGCAGACGCTGTTACGAAGGTAAGCAACGAATAAAAAGAAAAGGATGATGAAGCATGTTACGTTCACTTTACTCTGGTATCTCAGGAATGAAAGGTTTTCAAACAAATTTGGATGTAGTCAGTAACAATATTGCAAACGTCAATACATCCGGTTACAAGAAAAGCAGAATCACTTTTCAGGATATGATGAATCAGCAAATCAAAGCTTCCACTGATCCGACAGCTCAAACAGGCGGTACAAATGCAAGTCAGGTTGGTCTAGGTTCGAAAGTCGGTTCCATTGATAATGTACATACCCAAGGTAACCGCCAGAATACCGATCGGACACTTGATTTGGCGCTTGAAGGTGAAGGAATGTTCATCGTATCCGCTAATCCGACAGGGAATGATGATATGAATTCAGCCGATATCGGATTTACAAGAGCTGGTAACTTCTACTTGGATGGGGACGGCAGGATCGTGAATAGCAGCGGTCAATTCCTGCTCGATGTAAACGGCGAGGCGATAACGGTTCCAGAAGGCGCTACCAGCATCAGCATTAACGGGCAAGGAGAGGTTAATTACACTGCTGAAGGCGGAGAGGTAGCTGTAGCTGGAACCATCGGTCTGGCTAAGTTCTCCAACCCGGATGGCTTGATCAAAAATGGTAACAGCACGTACCGGAATAGCCCGAATGCCGGTCTGTCAGCAGAGCAGATTTCTGCTCCTGGCGAGAATGGTACTGCCCAAATCGTATCAGGTGCATTGGAAATGTCCAATGTCGATCTTTCCGAGGAATTCACAAACATGATCATCGCCCAGCGTGGATTCCAGGCGAACACAAGGATCATCACGACTTCCGACCAGATCCTGGAAGAGCTTGTCAACCTGAAACGATAAACAGGAGGTGAAGGGAGTAGCCTTACTCCCTTTTCAAAGTGATCAAATTAACTAAATTAAATGGAGAGACATTTACGTTGAATGCGCTTTTCATTGAGCAAATCCAATCGTTTCCCGATACGACAATCACACTCACATCCAGCAAAAAGATCATCGTTCGGGAGTCAGAGATAGAAGTGGCGAGGAAAATCCGTGAATTCTATCAATCTATCGGCTTGATCGGAACAAAGGAGAAACAAGAAAAAAATGAACGCTAAAGTTATCATTATCATTTTATCGGCTGTCATCATCCTGGGCGCTGGCGGCTATGCTGCTTGGAGCTTCTTCACGAGCCCCACATCGGAAGCGAAGGAACCTTCGGCGAGTGAGCTTGCTGCGAATTCCGTGACAACCGATGAAATAACGACGGACTTGGAGGATGGCAGTATCGTCCGAATCCAATTCCAGCTCATCACCGACGGTGAGAAAGCGAAGGAAGAAGTGACTGCAAGACAGTTTCAGCTGAAAAATATCGTGATCAAGGAAATGACCGCGATGAATAAGGAAGATTTCCAAGCCGGCTTGACAGACTTGGAGAAAAATCTGAAGAAAAAATTGAACGAAGAAATGCAAGAAGGCTCGATCGAGGATGTCTATACGGTCAGCAAAGTTTTACAATAAATCACTGAAAAGCAGGAACGGAGGTGACGTGCATGGCAGAAGAGGTCTTATCACAGAATGAGATCGATGCACTGTTATCCGCAATATCTTCCGGTGAAATGGATGCAGATGAGCTGAAACAGGACGAGAAAGCCAAAAAAGTGAGAACGTATGACTTCAAACGGGCACTCCGCTTCTCGAAGGATCAGATACGCAGCATTACGCGTATCCATGAAAATTTTGCCAGGCTGCTGACGACATTCTACTCAGCCAAGCTAAGGACATTTGTCCAAATATCAGTAGCATCCGTCGATCAGCTACCATATGAGGAGTTCATTCGTTCCATCCCGGCGATGACGATTCTGAACACATATAGCCTGTCACCGCTGGAAGGCAAGATTTTGATGGAGTATGATCCGAACATCGCTTTTGCGATGCTTGATAGAACACTTGGCGGTCGCGGCAGCAGTGTCAACAAGATCAACAATCTGACTGAAATCGAAACAATACTCATGACGCAATTATTCGAATCCGGAATGGAAAACCTTAAAGCAGCATGGCAATCGATAGAGGATGTGGATCCTTTATTGGAAGAGTTTGAGATCAACCCGCAGTTCCTCCAAATGGTGTCACCAAATGAGACTGTCGTCGTTGTGACACTGAACACAACAATCGGTGAAACGTCAGGAATGATCAATATTTGTATTCCTCATGTCGTCCTGGAGCCGATTGTATCGAAGCTTTCCGTTCATTACTGGATGCAGGCTCCTGTGGACAGACAAGGCAATGAGAGAGAGTGGAGGGACCTGTCTACTGGCATACAGCAAGCTTCGGTCGACTTGAAGGCGATCCTTGGAGAGACTTCGATTCAGGTAGAGGAATTGATGAAGCTCCAGGAAGGCGATGTACTGATGCTGAACCAGGCGATCGATCATCCGCTTGATATAAAAGTGGACAACCAAGTGAAGTTTAAAGCACAGCCAGGCAAACAAAAAAATAGAATGGCGATACAAATAATGGAAGAGATTGAAACAGGGGGGGAAGAAAATGACTGACAATATGTTATCCCAAGAAGAGATAGATGCATTATTGAAGGGATCAGATGATAGTTCGACCAGCACAGATGATGAGCAGATCCTCCCTAAAGAAGATTTGGATTCGATGGAAGTGGATGCACTTGGAGAAATAGGCAATATCTCGTTCGGAAGTTCAGCAACTACATTATCGACACTTTTGAATCAAAAGGTGGACATCACAACGCCTAAAACCTCCATCGTCAAACGGTCTGATTTATACGAAAAATTCCCGCAGCCGAATGTGGCGATAGAGGTCAGCTATACCGAAGGATTTTCCGGGACGAACCTATTCGTCATCAAGCAGCGGGATGCTGCAATCATTGCGGATTTAATGCTTGGCGGTGACGGAAATGCACCAGCCGAAGAATTCAATGAGATCCATCAAAGTGCTGTACAGGAAGCGATGAACCAAATGATGGGTGCAGCTGCTACAAGCATGAGCACCGTATTCAGCAAGAAAGTGGATATTTCTCCGCCTTCCATTGCATTGATGAATCTATCCGAGGGTACTGGAGCCGATAAGCTGCCTGCTGATGATCAGGTAGTAAGTGTGTCATTCGATTTGAAAATCGGTGACTTGATCGACTCTTCCATCATGCAGCTGCTATCAACGGATTTTGCCAAGGATATGGTGAATGAGCTGCTGCATCCTGCTGCGTCGGAGCCGGAAGTCACAGCACCGCCGGTACAGGAAGCTCCAAGCCAAGCACAGCCGTCTGTCCGGGAAACACCTGTACAAACCATGCAGCAGACACAGACTTCCCAGCCTGCTCCGAATGTGCAGCAAGCAGCTTTCACAAGCTTTGATACACCAGCAGCACCGACGTCTGGGAATCCGCGCAACTTGGATTTGCTGATGGACATCCCTTTGAAAGTTTCCGTCGAGCTGGGCCGTACAAAGCGCACCATCAAGGAAATCCTGGAGCTGTCTGTCGGTTCCGTCGTGGAATTGGACAAGCTTGCGGGTGAGCCAGTGGATATCCACGTTAATGATAAATTGATTGCAAAAGGTGAAGTTGTCGTCATCGAAGAGAATTTCGGTGTACGTGTGACGGATATCCTTAGTCAATCCGATAGATTAAAATCAATCAACTAATTCGACCATTGAGAGGAAGAGAAAATATGGGAAACAGAATTCTAATCGTAGATGACGCTGCATTCATGCGTATGATGATCAAGGATATTTTGACAAAGAATGGCTTTGAAGTAGTAGGGGAAGCACAAGATGGCCAGCAGGCTGTAGAGAAATACAAAGAATTGACTCCTGATTTGGTGACGATGGACATCACAATGCCTGAAATGGATGGTATTGCAGCTATGAAGGAAATCAAAAGCCAATATCCAGATGCGAAAGTCATCATGTGTTCTGCCATGGGGCAGCAGGCGATGGTCATCGATGCCATTCAAGCTGGTGCGAAGGACTTTATCGTTAAACCATTCCAGGCAGATCGTGTTGTAGAGGCAATCCAAAAAGCATTGAGCTAAAAAAGGTGAGTAGGAAATGATGAAAAGAACAGTCTGGGCATGCATGCTCCTTGTATTGATGCATCTAGTCATTTCTCCCATATCTGCCGAAGCGGCAGCGAGTGTGGAGGATTGTTTAAAGAAAGATGCTGCACAATCGGAAGACTGCAAAGATATGAATGAAGCCGGAAATCAACAAGAGAATACACCAGCAGCTGATTCGGCCGATGCGGCAGCTGGAGGCACATCTACCTTTATGAATCTAGTAAAGCTTGCATTGGCACTGGCAGTCGTGCTCGGACTGATCTATGTCCTACTCAAGTTTTTGAATAAACGGAATCGCCTGTTCCAGCAAGTCCGGGCGATGGAGAATATTGGCGGTATTGCACTTGGCAACAATAAATCCGTCCAGATTGTCCGGGTTGGTGAAAAGGTTTATATGCTTGGAGTCGGGGACAATGTCGATTTACTGACTGAAATCGAAGATGAGCAGACAATCAAGGAATTGACGGAACAGGATCAGCAGGAAATGAAGGCATCGGCCTTATTGGCCAATATATTGCCGGGCAAAAAACAGCAGGAAGAGAAGCAGCAGGAAGAATCGGCGAAAAGTGATGGGGCTGCATCCAGCTTCCAGGAACAGTTCAAAGAGGAAATAAGGAAGCTGAAGCAGTCACGCAACAGATTGGAACAGCAGCAAAGGAAGGATACGGACGATGAATGATTTTATCAATATATTTTCTGGAACCGACCCCGAGAATGTATCGACCTCGGTAAAATTGCTGCTATTATTGACCATTTTTTCTTTGGCACCAGGGATTCTCATCCTGATGACATGTTTTACACGGATCGTTGTCGTGCTATCCTTCGTAAGGATGAGCTTAGGCACACAGCAGACACCGCCGACACAGGTTTTGATCGGGATTGCTTTATTCATGACCTTCTTCATCATGGCGCCGACCTTCAGTGAAATTAATGACCAGGCCATCACGCCATTGATGAACGATGAAATATCGCTTGATGAGGCCTATACGGAAGCGAGCGGACCAATCAAGACGTTCATGGCGGAGGAAACGCGACAAAAGGATTTATCTTTATTCATGAATTATGCCGGTCTGGAAAAACCGGAATCAGTCGAGGATATTCCGCTGTCAACACTTGTGCCGGCTTTTGCTATCAGCGAGTTGAAGACGGCTTTTCAAATGGGTTTCATGATTTTCATCCCATTTCTTGTTATCGATATGGCTGTAGCCAGCATCCTTATGTCGATGGGGATGATGATGCTGCCGCCGGTAATCATTTCATTGCCATTTAAAATTTTGTTATTCGTCCTGGTGGATGGCTGGTATTTGGTTACATCCTCGTTGCTGCGAGGGTTTTAGCGAATGAAGGAGCGTAAGGTATTATGAGCAGTGAATTTGTTATTTCCATCGCAGAACGCGGTATTTATACAGTCCTGATTGTCAGCGGACCCTTGCTTATCGTAGCCCTTGCTGTCGGTTTGATCGTCAGCATATTCCAAGCGACGACGCAGATTCAGGAACAGACGCTTGCGTTCATTCCTAAAATAGTCGCCGTATTGGTCGGTTTGGTATTCTTCGGTCCGTGGATGCTGACAAGAATGGTCGAGTTCACTGCAGGCATACTGCAGAATTTGGATCGATTTGTGGGCTGAGCAGATGCTGTCTCAGATTGATTATACCGTTGTACCGGCATTTGCATTGATATTGGTCCGTCTCGTCGCTTTTTTTGTGACTGTACCGCTGTTTTCTTACCGGAATGTGCCGACGACATTCAAGATTGGATTCAGCTTTTTCCTTGCTTTGATCATTTTCTTTACGATCGATCGTCCGACAGTTCCGGTCGATCATACGTACTTTCTTTTGCTTTTTAAAGAAGCAATGGTCGGCCTGACAATCGGCCTGCTTGCTTTCATCGTCATTCAGGCAATCAATGTTGCCGGGGGATTGATTGATTTTCAGATGGGTTTTGCGATTGCCAATGTCATCGACCCGGTTACGAGAGCCCAGAGCCCTCTGACAGGACAATTCCTTTACACGATTGCAACGCTGTTCCTGCTGTCCGTCAATGGGCACTTGCTCTTGATCGATGGTATTTTCTACAGCTATCAACTGATTCCTTTGGATGAAATGGTGCCATTTGGAGATCAGTCATTTGTGGAATTGGTGCTCCGATCCTTCGGGCAGATGTTCCTCATCGCCTTCCAGATGAGTATACCGATTGTCGGCTGTCTGTTCCTGGTTGATGTAGCCATCGGAATAATAGCAAGGACCGTGCCGCAGCTGAATGTGTTTGTCGTGGGCCTGCCGATTAAGATACTTGTAGCATTTGTCCTGTTATTCCTTTCGATCGGCGTTTATATGACAGTGGTTCGGCAGCTGTTTGATTATATGCTTGTGACGATGCGTGATTTGATGGTTCTGTTTGGAGGGTCTTAAATGAAATACCGCTTGGATCTGCAGTTTTTCGCTGGTGAGAAAACAGAGAAAGCGACACCGAAAAAGCGTAAGGATACAAGGAAAAAAGGGCAGGTTGCCAAGAGTCAGGATGTCAATACCGCCATATTGCTTTTATTTTCCTTGGGAGCCTTGGCTTTGATGGGCGGATATTTCAAAGATCAGTTCTTACAGCTATTCACCATTGTATTTGATGAATATCTCACACAGGAAATCACCGCCAATACCGTGCAGACACTGCTTGTGGAGATGAGCATAGCCTTGGCTAAGATCGTCGGGCCGGTGATGGGTATCGCCATCCTTGCCGGTCTGGTTTCCAATTTTGCGCAATTCGGATTGCTTTTCAGCGGGGAAAACATCAAATTCGATCTGAAGAAGATCGATCCAATCCAAGGAGCAAAACGTATCTTTTCTGTCCGGGCATTGGTGGAGCTTGTGAAATCCTTGCTGAAGATCGGCTTGGTAGGAGCAGTGACTTTCTATATGCTTTGGGAGAATATGGACACGGTCATGACCATGTTTACGAAAGCTCCGGAAAATGCCATGCAGTTTTTCGGCAAGACAACATTATATATGGGTTTTGCAGCTGCTTTGGCTTTGCTGTTCATTGCAGTGCTGGATTATACTTACCAGCGATTTGATTTTGAGAAGAATATCCGGATGTCCAAACAGGATATCAAGGATGAATATAAAAACACGGAAGGTAATCCATTGATTCGTTCCAAAATTAAAGAAAAGCAGCGTCAGATGTCCATGATGAGGATGATGAGTGAGGTTCCAAAAGCCGATGTCGTCATTACCAACCCGACGCACTTTGCGATTGCCATCCAGTATGACGAGAAAAAGTCGGATACGCCGATCGTCATTGCCAAGGGCATGGATCATGTAGCGCTTAAAATCAAGGAAATAGCAAAGGCGAATGATGTAATGATGGTGGAAAACAAGCCGCTGGCACGCGGATTATATAAAAAAGTGGAGCTGAATCAGCCGATTCAGGAAGAATTTTTCCAAGCGGTTGCAGAGGTGCTCGCCTTCGTATACCGCACGGAGCGTAAAATGTAAGAGAAGAGGAATTTCAACATGAAACTTAAGGATATGTCAGTACTTATAGCAGTAATTTTAGTGATTGTCATGCTCGTGATCCCGATGCCGGGCTGGCTTTTGAGCATCTTGATCCTGACGAATATCTCGCTTGCTTTGATTGTCATCCTTGTGGCGATGAATACAGAGGAAGCGCTGCAATTCTCGATCTTCCCTTCTCTCTTACTTTTGCTGACGCTGTTCCGATTGGCACTGAATATCTCCACCACAAGAGCCATCCTCTCAGATGGCCATGCCGGCGGGGTAGTAGAGACGTTCGGCAGTTTCGTCATCGGGGATAATCCGTTAGTCGGCTTTGTCGTCTTCATCATTTTGGTCATCATTCAATTCCTGGTCATCACAAAGGGATCGGAGCGGGTCTCCGAAGTGGCTGCCCGTTTCACCCTTGATGCGATGCCAGGAAAGCAAATGAGCATCGATGCCGACTTGAATGCAGGCATGATTTCCGATGTCGAGGCAAAAAAACGTCGTGAAAAAGTGGAAAATGAGGCGGATTTCTACGGGGCGATGGATGGTGCGAGCAAGTTCGTAAAAGGTGATGCCATCGCTGGTATCATCATCGTATTGATCAATATCATCTTCGGCTTGATCATCGGGATGATGCAATTGGGGATGAGTTTCCAGGATGCCATCAATACGTATATGCGTCTTACGGTAGGGGACGGATTGGTGACGCAGATTCCGGCAATCCTCATCTCCACTGCAACAGGTATCGTTGTGACAAGGGTAGCCTCCGAAGGGAATCTCGGAAGCGATGTGACCAAACAGCTATTCCGTTTTCCCAGCTTGCTGTACATTGCAGCAGGTACAATTTTCTTGCTTGGTTTGACACCGATCAACTTCTTCCTGACAACTTCCATTGCTGCCGTGCTGGCTGGTTCTGCTTTCTTCCTATCAAGGGCACAGAAGCGAGAAGAGACAATGGACGTTGAGTCGGAAGAAGTACAGGAAGAGACTTCCATGAAATCTTCCGACAATGTGGTGAACCTGCTCAGTATGGATCCGATCGAGTTCGAATTCGGCTATGCACTTATACCGCTGGCTGATACGAATCAAGGCGGCGACTTGCTTGACCGGATCGTCATGATCCGTAAGCAGCTTGCGATCGAGCTTGGTATCGTCATTCCTGTGGTTCGCATACGCGATAATATCCAGCTTGGACCAAATGAATATCGTTTGAAGATCAAAGGAAATGAAGTTGCTTCCGGTGAAGTGCTCCTTGATCATTACTTAGCGATGAGTCCGGGAGTCGAAGATGACGGTTTGGATGGGATAGATACCCTTGAACCAGCTTTCGGCCTGCCTGCTAAATGGATCAGTGAGGAAATGAAGGATGAAGCAGAGCTTTCCGGCTACACTGTCGTTGATCCTCCATCCGTCGTATCGACTCATCTTACGGAAACGATCAAGCGCCATGCCCATGAGTTGCTGGGCAGACAGGAAACGAAGCAGCTTATCGATCATTTGAAGGAATCGTATCCCATCTTGGCGGAAGAAGTCACGCCAGAGCCGCTATCTGTCGGAGACGTGCAAAAAGTGCTGGCGAAACTGCTTCGTGAGCATGTGTCTGTCAGGAACTTACCGGTAATATTCGAGACATTGGCTGATTTCGGCCGGATGACGACCGATACCGACTTGCTGGCAGAATATGCTCGCCAAGCGCTGGCGCCCCAGATCACAAAGCAATATGCCAAGGATAAGCAGCCATTACAAGTCATCACCGTTTCCGGAGCTGTCGAGAAATTGATAGCGGATCATATTCAGCAAACAGAGCATGGGAATTATTTGTCCTTGGATCCGGAGTCTCAGCAAAAAATCGTACAGTCAGTGATGGAACAGGCAGAGCGTCTGTCATTGCGGGAAGAGACAGTCATCGTGCTGTGTTCTCCTACGATCCGCATGTACATACGCCAGCTGCTTGATCGCAGCCTGCCTCATGCAGTCGTCCTATCCTATAATGAATTGGATAATACAACAGAAATCAGGAGTGTCGGGATGGTGAATGTTGCATGAAAATGAAGAAGTATACAGCGGATACGATGCCTGAAGCGATGATTCAAATCAGACGGGAGCTTGGCAAGGATGCAGTCATCCTGCGCACCAAAGAACTGACAAGCGGCGGTTTTCTCGGTCTTTTCAAGAAGAAGCGGATCGAAGTCATCGCGGCGCTTGATCCCGATGTCACCCGCGGCAGTCAAGCAGATCAGAAACCTGATATTTCAAGTGCCGCCCCTTTGTCAAAAATGGAGCATGGTCCAGCTGAAAGGGATTTGTCCGCTGAAATCACAGCCCTGAAGCAGGAATTGAAATCTGCCCTTTCTACCCAGACTCGGCATTATGCCCTGCCGCTGCAAGGCTTATATGATCGGCTTCTGCACAACGAGGTTCATCCGCAGATCGCTTCCGGACTGATGGAGCATCTTTTGGGAAACGACTCGAATGAGGATGCAGAACAAATACTCTATGAAATCCTGGTGAAACGATTTGAAAAGGTTCAGCAGCCTGTCGGGTTCGAGAAGAAGTTCATCCATCTGGTCGGTCCGACCGGGGTAGGCAAAACAACGACGATTGCCAAGCTTGCTGCAAAAAGTGCTTTGGTCGATAAAAAACGGGTTGCATTCATCACGACAGATACATATAGGATCGCAGCCATCGATCAGCTGCGGACATATGCCAAGATACTGGAAGTGCCGCTGGAAGTTGCTTATTCGCTGGAAGATTACCAGGCTGCCAGGAAGAAGCTGGAAGATTATGACTTGGTTTTCATTGATACTGCAGGCAGGAATTTCAAGGATGCAGGTTATGTAAAAGAGCTGGAACGTACACTCGACTTAGATCACGAAGCGGAAACTTATCTGGCTTTGTCCATAACAACCAGGGCATCTGATCTGTCCAAGGTTTATGAACAATTTGCCCACTTGCCGATCAAGCAGTTCATATTCACGAAGATGGATGAAGCAAGCCGTTATGGCGCTATTTTGAATTTGGTTCAGCAAGCGCATATAGGAGTGGCTTATCTGACACATGGTCAGGATGTACCTGATGATATTCTCGTCCCATCCGCATCCTATTTGGCAAAAAGTGTGATGGAGGCGACTGCGCGTGTATGATCAAGCAGCCAAACTCCGGGCGAGCGTCAAGCGGAATGCGCTGGCGCGTACCATAGCTGTAGCCAGCGGAAAAGGCGGAGTGGGCAAATCGAATGTTGCGCTGAACTTTTCATTGGCTCTGGGTAAGCTTGGGAAATCGGTTCTTCTTATCGATCTGGATCTTGGCATGGGAAACATCGAAATACTGCTCGGCATTTCAGCCAAACGTTCCTTTGTGGATATGATCCAGAACAGATTGAGAATGGAAGAAATTGTGGAAACAGGTCCCGATGACCTTGATTTCATAGCTGCCGGTGCCGCCATGGATGAATTTTTCCGGATGGATGGTGGGGGATTTGCCCACTTCCAGCAGGAATTTGAAAGGGCTCAGCAGAGATATGACTTTGTGATCCTTGATATGGGAGCCGGTTTAACAGAAGAAAGTGCAGGTTTCATTTTGGCAGCGGACGAAAGTATCATCGTCACGACCACAGAACCTACAAGTATGATGGATGCCTATGCGCTGATCAAACATATCAAAAGCATGAATGCTGATCTGCCCATGAACCTCCTCGTCAATCGGGCTATGGATAGGCAGGAAGGGCAGGATACCGCTGACCGCATGAAGGAAGTTGTACAAACATTCCTCCATGCTGAAATCCTTCTCCTGGGCATTCTTCCTGAGGATAAACAGATCCCTAAATCGGTAAAGATGCAGGAGCCGTTTATCAATCAGAAGGATTCAAAAGCAGGAGCCATCATGAAACAGCTTGCCTCCGATTATCTGAAACCCGCAGAAGGCATGACAGCTAAAGGAAGGACATCATTCATCGGCAAATTAAAAGAAATCTGGATGAAAGGAGGGACACCCAATGGAAAAAATACGCGTTTTGGTCGTTGATGATTCCGCTTTTATGCGAAAAATCATTTCCGACCTCCTGAATGGTGATGAACGGCTTGAAGTTATCGGAACAGCCCGGAACGGCAAGGATGGACTGGAGCAAATCAGTCAGCTGAAACCTGATGTTGTGACCATGGATGTTGAAATGCCGATTATGGACGGACTTGAAGCACTCAAGGAAATCATGCGGAAGCATCCGCTGCCTGTGGTCATGCTTTCCAGCCTGACAAAGCAAGGTGCAGACATGACCATTCATGCCATGTCACTTGGTGCAGTTGATTTCATTGCGAAACCTTCCGGCTCGATATCCTTGGATTTGGATAAGGTGCGGGATGAGTTGGTTGTCAAAGTCGTAGCTGCATCATCCTCCCGGCTCTCCGTTAAACAGCGTGTCAAAGCGGCTGACGTGAAGATGATCGCCAAGGCGCCTGAGAGGAAACGGGCGGATCGCAGTCTTGTGGCGATCGGTACATCCACTGGAGGTCCGCGAGCTTTGCAGGAAGTAGTCGGAAAGCTTCCTTCTGCACTCGCAGCGCCAGTTGTCGTCGTCCAGCATATGCCGGTGGGATTCACCAAGTCCCTGGCGGAAAGGCTGGATGGCTTGAGTGCGATAAGTGTAAAGGAAGCCCAGCAGAATGAAATCTTGAAAAATGGTGTGGTTTACATTGCTCCTGGAGGTCAGCACCTGACGATTGAACAGGCGGACAGCCGGCTTATTGCGAAATTGACGATGGAAGAACCGGTGAAAGGGCATCGTCCTTCCGTGGATCGTATGTTTGAATCCATCAGCAGCTTGGAAAATGTGGATATTTGCACTGTCATCATGACGGGCATGGGAGCGGATGGCACGGATGGTCTGCGCATGATCAGGGATAAGCATCCGTCGGTCTACAGCATCGGAGAATCAGCGGAATCCTGTGTCGTGTATGGTATGCCGAGGGCTGCTGCCGAGGCAGGATTGCTCCATCACGTATGTCCGGTACAGTCCATCGCTTCCGCTATACAGCAGAGAGTCAATCTTTTAGAGGGGGTCAACCAATGGAAATAGATCAGTATTTAGGCGTGTTCATCGAAGAAAGCAAAGAGCATCTGCAAAGCTTGAATCAGCATTTGCTGGAATTGGAAAAACAGCCCGAGGATATCGGATTGGTCAACGAAATCTTCCGTTCCGCACATACGCTGAAAGGTATGTCGGCTACGATGGGTTATCAGGATTTGGCGAATTTGACACATCAGATGGAGAACGTACTGGATGCAATCCGGAATCACCAGATCACGATCAATCCTGACATACTGGATGTCGTCTTCGACGCTGTCGATAGTCTCGAAGCAATGGTCCTGGATATCGAGTCGGGGGGAGCAGGGACCAAAGAGGTGACGGAACTGGTCCGCCAGCTGGAAGCGATTGAATCCGGCGAGGCACCCCTGGAAAGTACAGCAACGGCTGCCGAAGGAAAAACTGATGAAACACCAGGTCTGATTTTGGACGAATTCGAGCTGGCGGTACTTCGGGAAAGCGAGGAAAAAGGATTTCAGAACTTTTATGCGAAGGTTACGCTGCGTGAAGATTGCATGCTGAAGGCTGCCCGGGTCTATATGGTCTTCGAAGTGCTTGAATCATTGGGGGAAGTGGTCAAATCCAATCCTGATGTTTCGCAGCTTGAGGATGAGGCATTCGAACAGACGTTTGAAGTTTTGGTCGTGACGAAAGAGTCGAAGGAGCTTATCGAAGAAAAAATCCTGAAAGTATCCGAAATCGATGCAGTTGACATCCAAAACTTCTACATCGATACATATAAGCATGCACAGGAAGAGGCAAAAGAAGAAGCAGCAGCATCGGCTGCTGAAGAAAAAGCCGACGAAACAACCACCGAGAAAAAAGCGCAGCATAGCAATAAGACGATCCGTGTGAATATTGAACGACTTGATATCCTGATGAACCTGTTCGAGGAACTGGTGATCGACCGAGGCAGGCTCGAGCAGATCGCAGAGGATGTTAAAAATCCTGAACTGCATGAGACCGTGGAGCGAATGGCCAGGATTTCCGGCGACCTTCAAAGCATCGTATTGACAATGCGGATGGTTTCGATCGATCAGGTATTCAATCGATTTCCGCGTATGGTCCGTCAGCTTGCCAAGGATTTGGGCAAGAAAATCGATTTGCAGATTGAAGGTGCTGAAACAGAGCTTGATCGCACAGTCATCGATGAAATCGGTGATCCGCTGGTGCATTTGATACGAAACAGCCTGGATCATGGTATCGAGACTCCGGAAGTAAGACGGGAACTAGGAAAGCCGGAAACTGGAACCATCAAGCTGAAAGCCTATCATTCAGGCAATCATGTCTTTATCGACATCAGTGATGATGGCGCCGGGGTCAACCGGAAGAAAGTCACGGAGAAAGCGATAAACAACGGCCTTATCACAAAAGAACAAGCGGCAATCATGAATGACAGTCAAATATTCGGCTTGATCATGGAAAGCGGTTTTTCCACTGCTGATACCATCTCGGATATTTCCGGCCGGGGTGTAGGGTTGGATGTCGTCCGTAATACCATCGAATCACTCGGCGGCACGATTACCATAAGCTCCGAAGAAGGAAAAGGATCCTTGTTCAGCATCGAGCTGCCGCTGACCTTGTCCATCATCAGTGTATTGCTGGTGGAAATCCAAAAAGAGAAATACGCTGTTCCGCTTTCTTCCATCATCGAGACAGCAATCATTCCGAAATCGGAGGTAATGCATGTCCATAACCAAGCTGTAATCGATTTTCGCGGAAGAGTCGTTCCCCTTGTTTCTTTGAAAGACGTATTCCAAGTACCGAATGTGTATGAGGAGACAGATCATTATTCTGTCGTCATCATCAAAAAAGGTGATAAGTCGGCCGGCTTGATTGTGGATGGCTTCATCGGACAGCAGGAAATAGTGCTTAAATCTCTCGGAAACTACTTGACTGAGATATTTGCCATCTCCGGGGCTACCATTCTGGGGGATGGACAAGTTGCACTTATCATCGACAGCAATGCGCTGATCAAATAAGGAGGGTTTATCATGGCAGAAGAAATCGTACAAGATGTTAAAGTGATCGTTTTCCAGCTGAAAAACGAGGAATACGCAGTGCCTGTTACACAGGTGGGTTCAATCGAGAAGATGGAGCATATTACAAGAGTGCCGAATACGGAAGATTTCATCAAAGGCGTCATCAACATGCGCGGGGTCGTCACACCGATTGTTGATCTGAGAAGCCGTCTTGGATTGGAGGAAACCCCAGTCGATGAAAACACGAGGATCATCATCGTGGACTTGGACGAAACATCGATCGGCTTGATTGTGGATGCTGCCAATGATGTTGTCGATATCCCAGTCAACAAAATAGAAAAAGCACCGCGTGTGATCGGGGCAATCGATATAGATTACATTGATGGAGTAGTGAATTTGGAGGACAGACTTGTCATTTTGCTTGATCTTAGAAAAGTACTGAAATTCCATGAGATCGAAGCGATCAAGTCTATCGAAAGCTGATGTATGATCTTCAGCGTATAACGGAGGATCAGCTGGACGCATTGAAGGAAGCGGGAAACATCGGGGCAGGCAATGCTGCCACCGCTCTTTCCACGCTGCTTCAGCAGGACATCGATATGAAGGTCCCGGCAGTCCGGATTTGTCACTTCAATGAATTGATCGAATCAATCGGCGGAGCCGAACAGCCGCTGGCAGCCATTTATCTTAGGGTCCAGGGGGATGCACCCGGAAATATGTTTTTCCTCCTGGAGCCCAAGGAAGCGGAACTATTCGTACATTATATAACTGGTGATGAAAGCTTCTCATGGTCCAATACATCCCAGGATGACATCAACCTTTCTGCTTTGCATGAGATGGGAAACATATTGGCAGGAAGCTATCTGTCCGCAATAAGCGACTTTTCGAAGGTGAATATGCAGCCATCGGTTCCGCAGATCAGTGTCGATATGGGCGGAGCCATCCTGGCGAATGGTTTGATTGAAATCGCGCAAGAAAGTGATTTTACAGTTGTCATCGATACTGTCATCTCACTCAGCCATCCGAATCGGCAGCAGCATTTGGTCGAAGGTAAATTCCTGCTCCTGCTCGATCCCGATGCATTCAGCCATTTATTCCGTGCTTTAGGAGTAGGGGAAAATGACTGAATCGGAAATCTTGCATGTAGGCATAGCGGATGCAAAGATCGCCGTCCATCCGCAGCATCTCCGGACTGCCGGGCTTGGATCCTGCGTCGGGGTTGTCATTTATGATAAACAAAAAAGACTGGCAGGCATGGCGCATGTCATGCTTCCTGATTCGAGCATGGCAAAGCAATCACAGATGAACCGCAATAAATATGCAGACACTTCCTTAGATGATTTGATTGCAAATCTTTTGGAACTAGGTGCGAGCACCAGCCGCTGCAAAGCCAAGCTGGCAGGGGGGGCACAGATGTTTTCCTTTATGTCGACGGATGAAAAGATGCGGATCGGGCCGCGTAATATCGAAGCAGTGGAACAGAAGCTCCGGGAATATCGCATTCCCATCGAGAGCAAGGATGTCGGGGGAACGAATGGACGTACGATTGAATTTGACACAGAGACATGCGGATTGAAGATCAAAACAGTCAATAAAGAGGAAGCGATCATCTGATGGAGCAGCTTCAAGCTTTGGACACAACAGCAAACAAAGGAGGGAGTTTCATGATCAGTTGTGGATCGGAAACAGAACAGCAGTATTGGAACAGCTGGTTTTATAAGAAAGATAGCGAAGCTGCCAATGAATTGATGCGGATGTATATGCATATTGTCGAATACCATACGCAGCGCATCGCTGCTCACCTTCCCTCCAGTGTGAGCAGGGATGATGTCAGAAGCTTCGGTTATACAGGGTTGTATGATGCTTTACAAAAGTTCGAGCCAAGCAGGGATCTCAAATTTGAAACCTATGCTTCCTTCCGTGTCAGGGGTGCCATCATGGACGGGCTGCGGAAGGAAGACTGGCTCCCCCGGACGGTGCGGGATAAAGTGAAAAAAATAGAAGCAGCAGCCGCTGCACTTGAACAAGCGCTGGAGAGGAAACCGACCAGCCTGGAAATTGCCAAGCATACTGGATTAAGCCGGGAAGAAGTCGAAGAAGCGGTGCGGGATGCGTTATTTTCCAATGTCCTTTCGATGGATGACAAACCGGCTTTGCCAAAGAAGGACAAGCAGGATGCAAGCTATGTCCTGCCAGATCTCAAGACTCCGCAGCCGGAAGAAGCAATGCTGCAAAAGGAACTCATAAGTCAGCTGGCAGACAGCATCAAGCAGCTGAATGATCATGAACAGCTCGTGATCAGCCTTTTTTACAAGGAAGAATTGACGTTCACGGAAATCGGTCACATACTGGAATTGACAACATCGCGAATTTCACAAATTCACAAACGTGCCGTCTTTAAATTACGGGAATCCTTAGCCAAGCTTTCAGCAATCAGCTGAAAGCTATTTCCACTTTATATAGAAAGAAGGGTCTCCATGCTCACATTATTAGTATTTGCCAGCCTTCTCCTTCATGTACTGACATTCCTTGCCATTCGTGCGTTGCAGTCGAAGGTGACGCAGCAGGAAAGCCAGCATCAAGAGGAGAAGGAAGCGTACGAAGCAATGCTAGGCAGTATTCTTGCGGAACTAAGGGAAGAGAATGAACGGCTTCTGAAAGGGGAGTCGCCGCAGGCCCCGGCAACCCCCGCTGCAAAAAAAGAAAACAGTCAGTCTGCTCCCCAGCCGGAATCAGTGGCGGATACAGAGCCTGTATCAGATTATTCCCCTCCGCAGCCGACCGAGGAAGAAGATGATATTACCATGTCCAATCTTGGGCGGGTTCTCCAGCTTAACGACGAAGGTCTCCCTCCTGCGGCAATTGCCAAACAGCTTGGAATGGGAAAAACGGAAGTGGAATTGATCCTATTAATGAAGAAAAATGGGGGAAAGAACGGAAAAAGCTAAGAAAGTTCAAAAACATGTCTAAGATGCTTGATTGACGGAAATAGCTGTGCTATATTTATTTTTGGTGTTAATACACACGTCTGCCGATTTTTACGGGAGGTGCTGACAATCTGTCAGTTCCCGATAAAAGATGAAGCAGTCGGAGGAGAAAAAACCATTAGGAGGAAAACACTATGTCAGTCATTTCAATGAAACAATTGCTTGAAGCTGGTGTTCATTTCGGTCACCAGACTCGCCGTTGGAACCCAAAAATGAAGAAATATATCTTCACTGAGCGTAACGGCATCTACATCATCGACCTTCAGAAAACAGTCAAGAAAGTCGACGAAGCTTATAACTACGTAAAAGAGCTTGCTGCTGATGGCGGTACTATTCTTTTCGTAGGTACGAAGAAACAAGCTCAGGAATCTGTGAAAGAAGAAGCTATCCGTTCTGGCCAGTACTATGTCAACCAGCGCTGGTTGGGTGGTACACTTACTAATTTCCAGACTATCCGCAAACGCATCAACCGTTTGAAATCCATCGAACGCATGGAAGAAGACGGAACTTTCGAAGTGCTTCCTAAGAAAGAAGTAGTAGGTTTGCTTAAAGAAAAAGAACGTCTTGTGAAATTCCTTGGCGGTATCAAGGACATGGAAAGAATTCCAGACGCTCTATTCGTTATCGACCCACGCAAAGAAAGAATCGCAATTGCAGAAGCTCACAAATTGAACATCCCAATCATCGGTATCGTAGATACGAACTGTGATCCGGACGAAATCGATTACGTGATCCCTGCGAATGACGACGCAATCCGCGCTGTCAAATTGCTTACTTCCAAAATGGCGGATGCTATCCTGGAATCCAAGCAAGGTGAAGAATTGGAAGACCAAGAAGCTCCAGCTGCTGAAGAAGAAGCTACAGAAGCTGTAAGCGAGTAATGGATGAAGGGTGATAAGGGGGGACCTTTTATCACCCTTTTTTCAAGAAATAAATTGTCCAAACCCCTAAGGAGGCATTTATGATGGCAATCACGGCACAAATGGTAAAAGAATTGCGCGAAAAAACTGGCGCAGGTATGATGGACTGTAAAAAAGCATTGACAAAAACAGACGGCGATATGGAGAAAGCGATCGATTACCTTCGCGAGAATGGTATTGCGAAAGCTGCTAAAAAAGCAGACCGCATCGCTGCTGAAGGTTCCACTTTCATCGCAACAGAAGGCGATCATGCTGTATTGCTTGAAGTGAACTGTGAAACTGACTTCGTTACAAAAAACGAACAGTTCCAATCCTTGCTTAACGAACTTGCGCAGCACATCCTTGCTAACAAACCGGCAAGTGTGGAAGAAGCTCTTGATCAAAAAATCAATGATGAGCAGACAGTCGGCGAGTACGTCAATGCTGCAATCGCGAAAATCGGAGAAAAAATCTCCCTTCGCCGTTTCGCTCTAGTAAGCAAAACAGAAAACCAAGCATTCGGTGCTTATATCCATGGCGGCGGACGCATCGGTGTATTGGCATTGCTTGACGGTACCACTGATGCCGAGCTTGGCAAAGATATCGCAATGCATGTCGCTGCGGTAAACCCTCGCTACGTTTCCCGTGATGAGGTAGCCGCCGACGAAGTGGAACGCGAGCGCGAAGTACTGAAAACACAAGCTCTGAACGAAGGTAAGCCGGAAAACATCGTTGAGAAGATGGTGGAAGGCCGCCTTGGTAAATTCTTCGAAGAGATCTGCTTGCTTGAACAAAGCTTCATCAAAGATCCAGATCAAAAAGTGAAGAAATACGTAACCGACAAAGGTGCTTCCGTAGTGAACTTTGTTCGTTATGAAGTTGGCGAAGGTATGGAAAAACGCGAAGATAACTTCGTTGATGAAGTAATGAGCCAAGTTAAAAAATAAGGACGACAAAAAAGAGGGGACACTTGGTGTTCCCTTTTTTACAAAATACATACCTTTGGAGGATCTGATGACTACAGCACGCTATAAACGAATCGTATTGAAACTGAGTGGAGAAGCATTGAGCGGGCAGGTTGGCTATGGTATCGAACCTGCAGTCATCCGTTCAATCGCGGAACAAGTGAAAGAAGTAGCTGAAATGGGTGTGGAAGTTGCAGTTGTTGTCGGCGGCGGTAATATCTGGCGCGGCAAAGTCGGCAGCGAGATGGGGATGGACCGAGCGAATGCTGACTATATGGGGATGCTGGCAACGGTTATGAATTCCCTTGCACTGCAGGATAGCCTGGAGAACCTTGGCATTCCGACCAGAGTCCAGACTTCCATTGAAATGCGTCAGGTAGCTGAACCTTATATCCGCCGCAAGGCAATCCGTCATTTAGAGAAAAAACGTGTTGTCATCTTTGCAGCGGGTACAGGTAATCCATATTTCTCAACAGATACGACTGCGGCCTTGCGTGCAGCTGAAATCGAAGCGGAAGTCATCTTGATGGCTAAGAATAATGTCGATGGAGTATACAACGCAGATCCCAAGCTAGTGGCAGATGCGGTGAAGTATGACTCATTGACATATTTGGATGTCTTGAATGAAGGACTTGGCGTCATGGATTCGACTGCATCTTCACTTTGCATGGATAATGATATTCCATTGCTTGTCTTCTCTATCAGTGAAAAAGGAAATATCAAAAAAGCAGTTTCCGGTGAGAGCATCGGAACGATTATCAGGGGGAATAACTAATGTCAACAGCAATCATTTCTGATGCGAAAAGCAAAATGGCACAAGCAGTGCAGGCTTTCTCGAGACAGCTGGCCACTGTTCGTGCAGGACGTGCAAATCCATCGCTTTTGGATAGTGTCTTTGTAGATTATTATGGTGCTTCCACACCATTGAACCAGCTGGCAAGCGTAACTGCTCCGGAAGCGCGTATGCTTGTGATCACACCTTATGACAAAACAGCGATTTCCGACATCGAAAAAGCGATTCAAAAAGCAGACCTGGGTCTTTCTCCATCCAGTGACGGTAATTTGATCCGCTTGAGCATCCCTGCACTGACAGAGGAACGCCGAAAAGAATTGGTCAAGGTTGTATCCAAGTATTTGGAAGAAGCCAAAGTGCAAATCCGCAATATTCGTCGTGACAGCAACGAACAGCTTAAGAAATCCGAAAAGAATAAAGAAATCACAGAAGATGATTTGAAGGGCTTCCAGGATGATGTGCAGGCGGAAACGGATAAGCATATCAGCCAGCTTGAAAGTCTTGCGAAGGACAAAGAAAAAGAAATAATGGAAGTTTGACCCTTAACCATGTAAAATAAGTAGTACAAGACCCTCTTGCCAAAGGGGGTTTTTGCTCTTTTTGTGAGAGAAGGGGAAAGAGCAGTACTGCACAGGGCGCCTATGGCTATCCAGTCATCAGAGAATAAAGCCCAATGGAGGATTCAAGATGATTAAACTTCCTTTTTTCAATAGGAAAAAAAGAATAGAGTTACAGCCATCGACATTGAAGCTGGAGAATATCCCTGAACATGTGGCCATCATCATGGATGGAAACGGCCGCTGGGCAAAAAAACGGGGACTTCCGCGGATTGCAGGACATAAGGAAGGGATGACGACAGTCCGGCGCATCGTGAAAGCAGCCAACCGGATCAATGTAAAGGTACTTACCTTGTACGCCTTTTCGAAGGAAAATTGGAAACGGCCGCAAGCAGAAGTGGATTTCTTGATGAAGCTCCCGAAAGAGTTCCTGACGACTTATTTGCCGGAGCTTATCGAAGAGAACGTCAAAGTACAGACGATCGGAGATTTGGAAGGACTGCCGTCTTTCACGAGGGAAGCTGTTAAAGAAGCGATGGAAAAGACCAAACATAATGATGGTCTCATCCTCAACTTTGCGTTGAATTATGGCGGGCGGTATGAACTTGTACATGCTGTGCAAAATATGATGCAGGACATCCACGACAATAAACTGCAGATGGCAGATATCGATGAGACGTGTATTTCCCGCTATTTATATACTGAAAAGTTGGCAGATCCTGATTTGATTATCCGTACTAGCGGTGAGCACCGATTGAGCAATTTCCTGCTTTGGCAGAGTGCTTATGCTGAGCTCTGGTTCACGGAAGTACTATGGCCTGATTTCGACGAGATGCTATTCGAACAGGCAATCAGTGATTTCCAGAACAGAAAACGGCGCTATGGCGGTATTTGAGGTGAATAATTAACAATGAAGCAACGTTTGATCACAGCGATAATTGCAGGTATATTTTTCATGGTGTTCGTACTGCTTGGCGGGGCATGGTTCGAAGCTTTCATTTACTTGATCGCGACCATCGCCTTCATCGAGCTTTTGCGTATGCGCAAAATAGCGAAGTACAAAATACCATCCTTCGTGAGTGTCCTGCTGCTATGGGGGCTTCTGTCCCCTGAACTGGGCAAGATCAACGCAATATTCGACATACATATCAATAAAACGGACATCCTGTTATTCTCCGTCATTCTTCTATTGAGCTACACAGTACTCGCAAAGAACCGTTTCACGTTTGAGGATGCTGGTTTCCTGCTGATTACGGTCGTGTACATAGCTTTTGGCTTCCTCTATTTCATCATTACGAGGAATGCGCCGAATGAAGTGATCGAAGGACATATCGTGACAGGGTTATCCAAGTTCATTTTTGTATTGGTTGTCATATGGGCCACTGATTCGGGGGCTTATTTCTTCGGAAGGGCTTATGGGAAACATAAGCTATGGCCGACAATCAGTCCGAACAAGACGGTTGAAGGGGGCATAGGCGGTCTCATCCTGGGCTGTATCGCCGGAATTGTGTTCCATTTGATTTCGCCGGTGAGCGGCTCCATTTGGATCGTTGCCGGAGTGTGTATCCTGATTTCCGTCTTCGGCCAGCTTGGGGATATGGTCGAATCAGCCTTTAAACGGCATTATCTTGTAAAGGATTCAGGAAAAATACTGCCGGGGCATGGCGGAATATTGGATCGCTTCGACAGTATGATTTTTGTTTTCCCGATCCTGCATTTAATTCAATTCATTTAATAGAGTATAAAGAGGAGCGTGTCCGATGAAAACAATCGCATTACTAGGTGCAACTGGTTCGATCGGCCTTCAGACATTGGATGTCATCCGCAATCATCCGGAGGCGTTCCGGCTGCATAGTATGGCGTTCGGCCGGAATATCGAAAAGGCGATGCCGCTTATCAGGGAGTTCGAACCGGCTGTTGTAGTCGTACAGGATGAACAGACAAAAGAGAAGCTTCATCAGACACTTCCGCATTTAGAAATCCTGGTCGGTTCCAAAGGGATGGTAGCGATCAGTTCTGCCGGGGAAGCAGATGTCGTTGTAAATGCTGTTCTTGGCAGTATCGGTCTGGAAGCAACACTGGAAGCGATACGGGCTAAAAAGCAGGTGGCCTTTGCGAATAAGGAAACATTGGTTTCAGCTGGTCACCTGGTCATGGCAGAAGCGAGGAAGCATGGCGTCGATCTGCTTCCGGTAGACAGTGAACACGCTGCGATTTTCCAATGTCTGAACGGGGAGAAACCGGAGGATGTGAACAAGCTGATCATCACTGCCTCCGGCGGGAGTTTCCGTGATAAGACGAGGGAAGAACTCAAAGCTGTGACGCTGGAGGATGCCCTGCGCCACCCGAACTGGAGCATGGGACAGAAGATCACCATCGATTCGGCAACGATGATGAATAAAGGATTGGAAGTCATCGAAGCACATTGGCTTTTTGGAATCGATTATGATGACATCGAAGTCATCCAGCACCGGGAAAGCATCATCCACTCGATGGTCGAGTACAAAGATTATAGTGTCATCGCCCAGCTTGGTACTCCCGATATGCGGGTGCCCATCCAGTACGCGCTCACCTATCCTGAAAGACTTGATTTAGCCGTTTCAAAAAGGTTAAACTTAGTGGAAATAGGCAAACTCCACTTTGAGGAAATGAGTATGGAGCGATTCCCTTGTTTACGCATGGCATATGAAGCGGGCAGGGCGGGAGGTACTGCCACGACCGTACTGAATGCTGCGAATGAGGAGGCGGTAGCCTTGTTTCTTGCAGGAAAGATCGATTTCCTGACGATAGAGGATTATGTAGCGCGGGCACTTGATGCACATGCTTATGAATCTTTCCCTTCTTTGGAAACAATCATGGAAACAGATCGTCTCACACGGAGTCAAGTGAGGTCCTATATCCAATAAAGGCAGGTGCCCATTGTGACAACTATCATTGCGTTTATCCTTGTGTTCGGGCTGCTCGTTTTCGTGCATGAACTCGGACATTTGATTTTTGCGAAGCGGGCTGGCATGTTAGCGCGTGAATTCGCCATCGGTTTCGGACCGAAGATTTTTACCTGGACGAAAAACGAGACACTTTATACGATCAGACTGCTTCCGATCGGGGGATATGTCCGCGTTGCCGGCGAGGATCCGGAAATCGTGGAATTGAAGCCGGGTCATCACATCGGCTTGGAGTTCAATGAAAAACAGGAAGTGACGAAGATCATCGTCAATAATAAGTCCAAGCATCCCAATGCCCGTGTCATCGAAGTCGAAAGTGCCGATCTTGATCACAGTCTGATGATCCATGGCTATGAGATAGGCGAGGAAGAACGTCTTTCTTTCCCTGTCCATGAAAAAGCGATGTATGTGATGGATGAGACGGAGACACAAATCGCTCCATATGATCGGCAATTCGCTTCCAAGAATAAGCGGCAGCGGGCCATGCAATTATTTGCTGGACCGATGATGAATTTCCTGCTTGCACTTGTGCTCTTCTTCATCCTCGCCCTTGTGCAAGGGATACCGGCGGACAATGCAGCTGTAGGCACTGTACAGGATGGCTCTGCTGCTCAAGAGGCCGGGATCCGATCGGGGGATGAAATCACTGCGATTGATGGCACCCCGGTACAGACATGGGAAGAGTTTACGTCAATCGTCCGTAAAAATCCTGAAAAAGAGCTTGAAGTGACGATTGTCCGGGATGGACAGGAGCAACAGCTGCAGATCACGCCTGCCCTTGTGGAAAGCGGCGATCAGCAGATCGGTCAGATCGGTGTGACGCTTGCCATGGAGAAGAATTTCTTGGCTGCGATTCCTTACAGCTTCCAGCAAACATATGAATTCGGAACGATGATATTGACCAATCTGGGACAGCTTATAACCGGTCAGCTCAGTCTCGATGCTTTATCCGGACCAGTCGGTATTTATGATGCGACAGATCAGGTAGTGAAGACAGGTTTGATCAATCTTATCCAGTGGACAGCATTGCTCAGTGTCAATCTTGGAATCGTCAACCTTGTCCCGCTCCCTGCACTTGATGGCGGACGTCTATTGTTCATCGGAGTGGAAGCCTTGAGAGGTAAGCCTGTCGAACCGCAGAAAGAAGCAGTGGTCCATTTCATAGGATTCGCTTTGCTGATGCTTTTGATGATCGTAGTCACCTGGAATGATATACAACGGTTATTTTTATGATGCAGAGGTGGAAGTATGCGACAAAGTAAAACATTTATCCCAACATTAAGAGAAGTGCCTGCAGATGCAGAAGCAATCAGCCATCAGCTGCTTGTAAAAGGCGGATACATCCGCCAGACTGCATCCGGGATCTACAGCTACCTGCCCCTCGGTACGAAGGTGCTGCGGAAAATAGAAGCGATCATCCGCGAGGAGATGGATCGTACGGGTGCGAGCGAAATGCTCATGCCGGCATTGCAGCCTGCAGAGCTTTGGAAAGAGACAGGCCGCTGGAAAGTATACGGTCCTGAATTGATGCGGCTGCATGACCGGAATAACCGTGAATTTGCACTGGGTCCCACCCACGAAGAAGTTACGACAAGTTTGGTACGCGATGAATTGAACAGTTATAAGAAACTGCCGCTGACGGTTTATCAGATCCAGACGAAGTACCGTGATGAACAGCGTCCTCGCTTCGGACTGCTGCGCGGGCGTGAATTCATCATGAAAGATGCCTATAGCTTCCATGCTGATTATGAGAGTCTGGATGAAGCCTATAACACCATTTCAGATGCCTATCATCGCATCTTCAAACGAGTGGGCTTGAATTTCCGCGCTGTAGTAGCTGATTCAGGTGCTATGGGCGGAAAGGATACCCATGAATTCATGGCACTTGCTTCCGTAGGGGAGGACACGATCGCCTTCAGTGATCAATCCGATTATGCTGCCAATATCGAGATGGCCGAGGTACTGGATCAAGGTCGGAAGCCCGAGGCCGAGGCCCTGCCTCTCGAGAAAGTCGAGACGCCGAACGTGAAGACGATGCACCAAGTGGCGGATTATCTTGGCCACACGCTTGAAGAAGGTCTGAAAGCAGTTGTGTTCAAAGTGGATGATCGTCTTGTGATGGTCATTGCCCGCGGTGATCACGAAATAAATGACATCAAAGTGAAGAATCATTATCAAGCGCAGATGGTGGAATTGGCAGCTGAAGCGGAAGTGAAGGAAGTGCTTGGTGCAGGGTTCGGATCGCTGGGACCGATCGATGTACCGGAAGAAATCGATGTCATCGCGGATAACGCTGTAAAATATACGGTGAATGTTACCTGCGGTGCCAATGAAGATGGCTTCCACTATAAGAACGTGAACCCGGAACGGGATTTCCAAGTGCAATACGCCGATTTGAGGTTCATCCAAGCTGGCGACCCATCACCAGACGGCCAAGGTACGATCCAGTTTGCCGAGGGTATCGAAATAGGCCAGGTTTTCAAACTGGGTGAATTTTATGCCGATAAGATGCAAGCTACTTTCCTGGATGAACAGGGTAAGGCTAAAAACTTGATCATGGGTTGTTATGGTATCGGTGTATCGCGTACACTTGCAGCTGCCGTCGAGCAGCATAGCAAGGAAGGAGCGATTGTATGGCCGAAATCCATCAGTCCATTCCAGGTGCATCTGATCAGCTTGAATCCGAAAAAAGACGAGCAGCGAGAACTTGCTGACCGCCTATATGAAAGATTACTTGAAGCAGGTGTCGATGTGTTGTACGATGATAGGAAGGAACGTGCAGGTGTCAAATTTGCTGATAGCGATTTGATCGGCATCCCAGTCCGTGTCACAGTCGGCAAACGTGCTGCTGACGGAGAAGTGGAAGTGAAGTTCCGCGATACTGAACAAGAAGCAATTTCACATGAGAATGATTTGCTGGACCAGATAGCTGATTATTTATAAAAATATACAAGCCCTTGTCAAATTTTTGGCAGGGGCTTTCGCAAGACCGCAGTATCACTAGCGGGGGAGGAGAAGTCAATGAGTCTAAGCCAAAATGAAAAAATGGACATGCTCCTTGAGCAGATCCAGCTGGATGAAGAAACCATTGCAGCTCATTTCAAGGAGAGTCAGCTGGAGAAATTGGAAGTGGACCCGAAAGCAAAGTCATGGCATTTTCATTTCCAACTGGCAAATCTGCTGCCGCCGACCATATACAAAATCTTCACTGCCAAGCTGACGGAAGCATTTGCGCATATCGCCGCCGTGAACTGGTCGATACGCTGTGTCGCCAATACAGTTGACAGTGATTATATCAAGGATTATTGGAAGGATTTTGTCCTGACATATCCCAAGCTCTCACCTGCCTATAAGGATTTGGTGCAGACACAAACACCAGTAGTTAACGGTAATAAGATTATGTTAACTGCCAGGAATGAAGCAGAAGCCAGTGCTCTGAAAAAAAGGCTGGAGCCTGCCTTTCAAACTTACTGCGAGAAAATCGGTGCTGGACTATACATGCTTACAGTCACTGTCCAGGAACAGAACCTGGAGGAATTGAACAAATTCCGCGAACAGAAGGCGTTGGAAGACAGTCTGCTCGTCCAAAAAGCGATCAAGGATTCGGAAGAACGGGCGAAGAAACAGGAGGAAGCTCCTCAAGGCCCTGTCATGATCGGATATGCCATCAATGATGAAATCACACCGATGCAGGATATCCAGGACGAGGAACGCCGTATGGCCGTCCAAGGCTATGTCTTTGATGTGGATATAAGGGAATTGCGCTCCGGCCGCCACTTGCTCATCGCAAAAGTGACGGATTACACAGACAGCTTCCAGATCAAAATGTTTTCCAAAGGCAATGAAGATGCAGATAAATTCAAACAGCTCAAAAAGGGCATGTGGATTAAGGCACGCGGAAGCATCCAGACTGACAACTTCACCAATGAACTTACCATGATGGCGAATGATATCAATGAAATCTCCGTCACCCTTCGGCAGGATGAAGCCCAAGAAGGGGAAAAGCGTGTCGAGCTGCATGCGCATACACTCATGAGTCAAATGGATGCCGTGACATCAGCGACACGTTTGATCGAAACAGCAGCAAGATTCGGTCATGAAAGCATTGCAATCACCGATCACGCTGTTGTGCAAAGCTATCCGGAAGCCTTTGCTGCCGGTAAGAAAAACGGCATCAAGGTCATTTATGGGATGGAAGCCAACCTCGTGGATGACGGTGTGCCAATCGCATACAACAGTAAGGATATCGATTTGGAAGATGCGACTTATATCGTATTTGACGTGGAAACGACAGGTCTTTCTGCTTCCTACGATAAAATCATTGAATTGGCTGCCGTGAAATTCCGTGATGGGGAAATCGTCGATCGATTCGAGCGGTTCGCCAATCCGCACCAAAAATTGAGCCAGACAATCATCGATCTTACTGGAATCACGGATGATATGCTTGTGGATGCGCCGGAAATCGAGGATGTCCTGAACGATTTCCGTGACTGGATGGGTGATGATGTGCTTGTTGCACATAACGCAAGCTTTGATATGGGCTTCCTTAATCAAGGTTTCAAGCGGATTGGTTTAGAGAAAGCGTCCAACGCTGTAATTGATACATTGGAGCTTGCCAGATTCCTGTTCCCGCAGCTGAAGAATCACCGCCTGAATACGTTGTGTAAGTTCCTGGATATTGAATTGACACAGCATCACCGGGCCATTTATGATACCGAGGCTACAGGTTATCTGCTATGGCGTTTGCTAAAGGAAGCGTTCAAAAAAGAGATAAAGAATCATAACCAGCTAAACGATTACATGGGGGAAGGGAATGCGTATCAACGCTCCCGTCCATACCACTGTACGATTTATGTACAAAATGAAGTCGGCTTGAAGAACATGTACAAGCTTGTCAGCATGTCCCATGTGGATTATTTCTACCGTGTTCCCCGGATTCCGCGCTCCAAACTGGAGCAGCATCGGGAGGGCTTGATCATCAGCTCCGGCTGTGACAAAGGGGAAGTGTTCGAAGCAATGATGCAAAAATCAAAAGAAGATGCAGCCGAAGCCGCTGCCTTCTATGATGTCATCGAAATACAGCCTCCGTCCAATTATTATCATTTGATTGAAAAGGAGCTTGTACAGAATGAAGCGCATCTGTTCGATATCCTTCGCAATCTTGTCGAGCTCGGAGACGATTTGGGGAAACCGGTGGTGGCGACTGGCAACGTGCATTATATCGAAGAACACGAAAAGCAGTACCGTAACATCCTGATCAAGACACAGAATGGTAACCCGCTCAGCAGGCAGACATTGCCGGATGTTCATTTCCGCACAACAAATGAGATGCTGGCATGTTTCGATTTCCTGCCAGCCGAAAAGGCAAAGGAAGTCGTCGTAACCAATACGCAGAAAGTCTCTGAAATGATAGAAGATGTCAAGCCGGTCAAAGAAGATCTTTACACACCCAATATCGATGGCGCCGAGGACGAAATGCGTCAGATGAGCTATGACCGGGCGCGGAGCATTTATGGGGATCCTTTGCCGGAAATAGTCGAGAAACGGATCGAGAAAGAACTGAAAAGCATCATCGGGCACGGGTTTGCCGTCATCTATCTCATTTCGCATAAACTGGTGAAAAAATCACTGGAAGACGGCTATTTGGTCGGTTCCCGGGGTTCGGTCGGTTCGTCCCTGATAGCGACGCTTACCGATATCACCGAAGTGAACCCGCTGCCGCCGCATTATGTGTGCACTAGCTGTAAATACAACGAATTCTTCAACGATGGATCGGTTGCCAGCGGTTATGATCTGCCAGAAAAAGCATGCCCGGCCTGCGGGGAGCCGTTGAAGCGGGACGGACAGGATATCCCGTTTGAAACCTTCCTTGGTTTCAAAGGGGATAAAGTTCCCGATATCGATCTGAATTTCTCTGGTACTTATCAGCCGCAAGCCCACAACTATACGAAGGTGCTGTTCGGGGAAGATAAAGTATATCGTGCTGGTACGATCGGTACCGTCGCCGAAAAGACAGCTTATGGTTATGTGAAAGGCTATGCCAGCGATAATCAGCTCCACATCCGCAATGCGGAAGTGGATCGGCTCGTCCAGGGCTGCACGGGTGTGAAAAGAACGACTGGTCAGCACCCAGGGGGTATAATTGTCGTACCGGATGACCAAGATATATATGATTTCACACCAATCCAATATCCAGCGGATGATCGCAACTCGGAATGGCGGACGACCCACTTCGACTTCCATTCCATTCACGATAATCTGCTGAAGCTGGATATACTCGGACACGATGATCCGACCGTCATCCGCATGCTTCAGGATTTGTCCGGTATCGATCCGAAGACGATTCCGACGAATGATCCGGAAGTCATGAAGATTTTCTCGGGAACGGAATCGCTGGGTGTGACGCCGGAGCAGATCATGTGTAAAACCGGTACACTCGGTGTGCCTGAGTTCGGTACACGTTTCGTACGTCAAATGCTGGAAGATACCAATCCGTCGACATTTGCCGAGCTCGTCCAGATTTCCGGTCTGTCCCACGGTACGGATGTATGGCTTGGCAATGCCCAGGAATTGATAAATAGCGGCATTTGTACATTGCCTGAAGTAATCGGCTGCCGTGATGACATCATGGTATATTTGATGCACCGGGGACTTGAATCATCGCTTGCCTTCAAAATCATGGAGTCTGTCCGTAAAGGGAAGGGACTGCAGGATGAATGGATCGAGGAGATGAAGAAGAACAATGTACCTGATTGGTATATCGACTCCTGCCTGAAGATCAAGTACATGTTCCCGAAAGCACACGCGGCTGCATATGTCCTTATGGCAGTACGGATTGCCTACTTCAAAGTGCATCATCCGATTCTTTTCTATGCAGCGTACTTCAGCGTTCGTGCAAGTGATTTCGAGCTCGATACGATGATCAAAGGTTCGGAAGCGATCCGCCAGCGTATCAACGAAATCAATCATAAAGGACATGATGCATCTCCTAAGGAGAAGAACCTTGTCACTGTTCTGGAGCTTTCCCTTGAAATGTGCGAGCGGGGTTTCCATTTCCAGCGGGTCGATCTCTACAAGTCCAGCGCGACGGATTTCATCGTGGACGGGGACAGTTTGATCCCGCCATTCAATGCCATCGATGGACTGGGTACCAACGCTGCGCTCAATATCGTGAAAGCACGGGAAGACGGGGAATTCCTTTCGAAGGAAGATCTGCGTGAAAGAAGCAGGATCAGTAAGACGGTATTGGAATATATGGATCAGCATGGCTGTCTGGAAGGAATGGCTGACCAGAACCAGCTTTCGCTATTCTGACGGGATTCTTGCCTAAACAAGAAACTTGTGGTATATTATCCAATAGCGGTATTGATACGAACCAGATCAAGAGTGGGATTACCCACTCTTTTTCATACCCATGGATTCGGCATCAAGTTTGTAAGGGGAGCGCCTCTTCGTTGTTTTGTAGCAAAAAGCACATGATAAACATTGTTCCCTTGCTTCCATTTCGGGCAAGGGTTTTCTATTGAGAGGCACACCCCACCCGAAAAAAAGTATTATTCGCCTGAAAGCGTGCAGTAAAGGAGGAAGCATTTTGGCAGCCAATATAACGGAAGTTACGGAAAGCTATCTACAACCAATCGTGGAAGAGCTGCAGCTGGAGCTGGTCGATGTGGAATTCGTCAAGGAAGGCAAGAACTGGTTCCTGCGGGTCTATGTCGATAAAGCAGAAGGCATCGATATCGAGGAATGCGCCATCGTTTCAGAGAAATTGAGTGCAGTCCTTGATGAGAATGATCCGGTTGACTTCCCGTACTTTCTGGAGGTTTCTTCGCCAGGGGCGGAAAGACCGCTTAAAACAAAACAAGCAATCACAAACAGTATCGGTAAGACAGTAAATGTGAAACTGTACGAGCCGATCGATAATGAAAAAGAGTACCAAGGTACATTGAAGGCGTTCGAAGACGATGTATTGACATTGGAAGTCATGAACAAAGCGAGGAAGAAGGAAATTTCCCTTCCATATGAGAAAATCGCGAAGGCACGTCTGGCTGTAACGTTTAACTAAAGGGGGATATACGAGTGAGCAGCGAGCTTTTTGATGCCATTACTTATTTGGAGAAAGAGAAAGGGATTAATAAGGATGTCCTGATCGAAGCGCTGGAAGCAGCCTTGATCTCCGCTTATAAAAAGAACTTCAAATCCGCGACGAATGTACGCGTCGATTTGAATGAAACTACCGGATCCATGAAAGTCTTCGCCCGCAAGGACGTTGTCGAGGAAGTCGAGGACAGCCAGCAGCAAATGACCCTGGATGAGGCTCGTGCCATTTCTGGAACGTACGATATCGGTGATGTCGTCGAGATCGAAGTGACGCCGAAGGATTTCGGGCGTATTGCAGCACAGGCGGCAAAGCAAGTCGTCACACAGCGTGTGCGTGAAGCAGAGCGCGGTGTCATATTCAGTGAATATGCAGATCGGGAAGAAGATGTCATGACTGGTATCATCTCCCGCAATGATCCGCGCTTCATCTATGTGGATCTTGGCAAAATCGAGGCAAAGCTGCCGGAAAGCGAGCAGATGCCGACAGAAAAATATGAGATTCACGATCGCCTGAAGGTGTATGTGACGAAAGTAGAGAACACAAATAAAGGACCGAGTATTTTCGTTTCCCGGACCCATCCAGGTCTTTTGAAGCGATTGTTTGAAATGGAAGTGCCAGAAATCTATGATGGTACTGTAGAGATCCGTTCGGTTGCCCGTGAGGCCGGGGATCGTTCGAAGATTTCCGTCTACGCCTCCCAAGCAGAAGTCGATCCAGTCGGCTCATGTGTCGGTCAGCGCGGTCAGCGTGTCCAAGCAATCGTGAATGAACTCAAAGGGGAAAAAATCGATATCGTTGAATGGTCCGAAGATCCGGTCGAGTATGTATCCAATGCCCTCAGTCCGTCCAAGGTCATCTCTGTCCTCGTTGACGAAGAAGAAAAAGCGACAACTGTCATCGTACCGGATTATCAGCTCAGCCTTGCCATCGGCAAACGCGGACAAAACGCGCGACTGGCAGCGAAATTGACGGGCTGGAAAATCGATATCAAATCCGAAACAGAAGCACGCGAACTTGGTTTACTGACTGATCAGGATACAGATTCTGCGGACTTTGACGATTTAGACGAAGACACATATTGATAAGGGGCGCTGTATATGAAACAAAAGAAGGTTCCGCTTCGAAAATGTGTGGTTTCCAATGAGATGAAGCCGAAACAGGAATTGATCCGGGTCGTCCGCAACAAAGAAGGCGAAGTTTTCGTGGATGAGACCGGCAAGAAGAACGGACGCGGTGCGTATGTCTCCAAGGATGCGGCTGTCATTGAGAAAGCGAAGAAACAAGATACGCTGGCGCGTCACTTGAATGCACAGATCGATGATTCTATTTATGAAGAGCTTGAGCGATTAGCGAAAGGCCAGCACTCATGAGTAAAAATTATTTGAACTTGTTAGGGCTTGCTGTGCGTGCCGGACAATGCACCTTCGGGGAAGAAGCGATTGTCCGGGATGTTCAGCGACAGAAAGCAAAGCTAGTAATAGCTGCCAGTGATATCGGTCCCCAAACCTTGAAGAAACTCCGCAACAAGACCGATTTCTACAACATCGCCTTTCGGCAGGTAGAGGAGGACCGGGGGCAATTATCACAAGCGATTGGTAAATCCGGCAGAGTCGCAGTTGCCATCTTGGATGATGGTTTTGCAGACAAATTGAAATCTTTGCTCACTGAATCCACTCGGAGGTGAACGTATGTCAAAGATTCGTGTTTACGAATACGCAAAAGAGAAGAATGTTTCCAGTAAGGAAATCATCAATAAATTGAAAGATATGAATATCGAAGTGGCCAATCATATGTCCATGATCACGGAATCGGCTAAGGACAGATTGGATAAAAGCTTCACAGGAAAAAGCGCGAGCAGCGAGAAAGTAGCGATTAAAACGGGGAACTCAGCAAACACAACCAACTCAGCAAATAACAATGGTCAGAACAACAAGCCGAAAAACAAAGCTGGCGGCGGACAAAACCGTAATCAGCAGCGTAACGGCAACAGAAAGCCTGGCAAGGGCGGACAGAACAATAACAGACGCGGCGGCCGGAACAACAATCGTAATCAAAAAGCGCCGCAGCAGAAACGTCCGGAAATGCCGACTCCAGACAAAATCACCTTCAAAGGGTCTTTGACTGTCAGCGAATTGGCAGCAAAGCTTCATAGGGAGTCCACTGAAATCATCAAGAAACTCTTCCTCCAAGGTGTCATGGCAACGAAGAACCAGGACTTGGATAAAGATGCAATCGAAATGATTTGTTTAGAGTACAATGTCGAAGTGGAAGAAGAAGTGGACGTTGATGTAACGGATCTTGACAATTATAAAATCGAGGATAAAGCAGAAGACCTGCAGGAGCGTCCTGCTGTCGTCACGATCATGGGACACGTTGACCATGGTAAAACGACCCTGCTTGATTCCATCCGCGATACAAAAGTGACCGAAGGTGAAGCAGGCGGGATCACACAGCATATCGGGGCTTATCAGGTGGAAGAGAACGGAAAGAAAATCACTTTCCTTGATACACCTGGTCACGCAGCCTTCACGAGCATGCGTTCCCGCGGTGCGCAGGTGACGGATATAGCGATCCTGGTAGTGGCTGCCGATGACGGCGTGATGCCGCAGACAGTCGAAGCCATCAACCACGCAAAAGCCGCAGAGGTACCGATCATCGTGGCAGTGAACAAAATCGATTTGGAAGGTGCAAACCCCGATCGTGTGATGCAGGAGCTTACAGAGCATGGCCTCATCCCTGAGGACTGGGGCGGAGATACGATTTTCGTCCAGCTATCTGCCAAAAAACGAGAAGGTATCGACGATTTGCTTGAAATGATCCTGCTTGTAACCGAGGTTGAGGAATTGAAAGCAAACCCGAATCGTGCGGCAGAGGGTACCGTAATCGAGGCGCAATTGGATAAAGGACGCGGTCCGGTAGCTACATTGCTCGTTCAGAACGGCACGCTCAATGTCGGGGACAGCATTGTCGTCGGAAATGCATACGGTCGTGTGCGTGCAATGGTCAATGATTTGGGCCGCCGTGTGAAGACAGCTCCTCCTTCCACTCCGGTCGAGATCACCGGCTTGAACTCAGTGCCTAATGCAGGTGATCAGTTCATGGTATTCGAAGATGAGAAACAAGCCCGTCAAGTAGGGGAAGCAAGACAGCAGAAGCAAGTGGAAGAAAACCGTTCCACAGGCGCGCGTGTCAGCCTTGATGATTTGTTTAACCAAATCAAGCAAGGGGAAGTGAAAGATATCAACCTGATCGTGAAAGCGGACGTGCATGGTTCCGTGGAAGCGATGGCTGCATCTTTGGAGAAAATCGAAGTGGAAGGTGTCAAAGTCCGTATCATTCACACTGGTGTGGGTGCCATCACAGAATCCGATGTCATCCTTGCATCTGCTTCTAACGCAATCATCATCGGATTCAACGTACGTCCGGATGCCAATGCGAAAAAAGCGGCGGAATCAGAGAATGTCGATATCCGTCAGCATCGCATCATCTATAAAGTAATCGAAGAAATCGAGTCGGCTATGAAAGGGATGCTTGATCCCGAGTTCGAAGAGAAAGTCATCGGACAAGCGGAGGTTCGTCAAATCATCAAGGTATCCCGTATCGGTACGATTGCCGGAAGTTATGTAACAGAAGGTAAAATCACACGTGATGCTTCCATCCGTGTCATCCGTGACGGTATCGTGATCGTCGAGGACGAAATCGATTCTTT
This sequence comes from Terribacillus sp. 7520-G, assembly GCF_002271665.1. Classification (NCBI taxonomy): domain Bacteria; kingdom Bacillati; phylum Bacillota; class Bacilli; order Caryophanales; family Bacillaceae; genus Terribacillus; species Terribacillus sp. 7520-G. The sequence continues at coordinate 266,246 of NZ_NQFP01000007.1, forward strand.
GAAACGATTCAAGGATGACGTGCGTGAAGTTGCCACAAACTATGAGTGTGGTATCACATTGAAGAATTTCCACGATATCAAAGAAGGCGACACATTCGAAGCATATGTGATGGAAGAAATCGAAAGAAAATGATTCTGGCTGCGGTTGTAGAGTGTATGATCTATGACGCGCATTCCCTCAAGGATAAGCGTTCGGTCGTCAAACGGATCTCCACAAGGATCGGGGGATCGTTCAATATTGCCATCAGCGAAGCCGACTACCATGATTTGTGGCAGCGTACGTGCTTTGAGCTGGTGACGACATCCCCCGACCGTGTCCGGGCTGAACGTGTGATGGATCAAGCGCTTGCCTTGATTGATTCTTTTCCGGAGATCGAGAGAACAGCCACTGACAAGCAGTGGCTTTAGCATCCCTCCGAATGACGATGAGGTGATTATATGAGTGAATTACGAGCAAATCGTGTCGCAGAGCAGATGAAAAAAGAGCTTGGCGATATTATATCCAGAAAGATCAAAGATCCGCGAATCGGCTTTGTGACAGTGACTGATGTGGAAGTGACTGGCGATCTGCAGCAGGCGAAGGTTTATATCTCTGTCCTGGGCGAAGAGAAGCAAAAGCATAATACGCTTCTTGGATTGGCGAAAGCGAAAGGATTCATCCGCTCGGAAATCGGCAGACGTATCCGTTTGCGCAAGACGCCGGAGCTGGCATTTGAATTCGATGAAGCTGTCGAACAAGGTAATCGAATCGAACATCTCTTGAAGGAGCTCAACGATTCCGATAGATAAGAGACGATGGAGAATCCCTTCGCCCTTCATGGGAGGAAGGGATTCTTTTTTACATAGTACAAAGGGGTGCTGGCATTGGATGGGATCCTTGCATTATGGAAACCAAAGGGGATGACTTCCCACGATTGCGTGTTCAAGGCGCGCAAAATATTGCAAACGAAGAAAATTGGGCACACTGGTACATTGGATCCGGACGTAGAAGGTGTCTTGCCGCTCTGTATCGGCCAAGCAACGAAGATCGTCCCTTATTTGACCGATACGTCCAAAACCTATGTTGCAGAAGTGACCCTGGGCACCGCTACAGAGACAGAAGATAAAAGCGGTGCTGTAATCGAGGAAAAGCAGGTCACGGAACCGATTCCTCTGGAGACCATCGAATCGGTCCTCCAGCAGTTCACCGGGGAAATCGAACAGGTACCGCCAATGTATTCCGCAGTCAAGGTCGCGGGACGGAAATTGTACGAGTATGCTCGGAAAGGGCTGGAAGTGGAGCGTCCCATCAGGCAGGTGACGATACATGAAATCGTCCTGGACAAAACGTCTGTGAGCAAAAATGGAAGTGTGTTCCGGTTCACCGTCAGCTGCTCGAAAGGTACTTATGTCCGTACACTCTGTGTGGATATAGGAAAAGCGCTTGGATACCCTGCTCATATGAGCGACTTGGAACGAATTCAGGCAGGAGCATTTCGTACACAGGATACGGTCACTTTTGCTAAAATGGAAGAGGCAATGGAAGCAGGCAGTATGGAACGATTGCTGCAGCCGGTCACGAAGGCGATAGAATTCATGCCGCTGATCGAGGCAGATGCCGTAATTGAACAAAAAGTGAGATACGGTCAGCGACTCAAACGGCCGTCCGAAGCCGATCTCTATCGTGTACAAAAAGGTGATCAGCTTCTCGGGATTTATGAGACGCACCCTGCCTATCCACATTTACTGAAGCCAAAACGAGTATTCGTATCAGGGAAAGCAGGAGGCACAGATGGAAACGATTAAACTACATTATTCAGAAACAATGAAGCTGGATGACATGCCTGCTGTAAGTGCAGCCATCGGTTTTTTCGACGGTATCCACCGCGGGCATCAGGAGGTCATCAAGCGAGCGATTGATGCCGCAGGGGAAAGACAGCTGAAAAGCGCGGTCATCACTTTCCACCCGCATCCATCCGTTGTATTGGGAAAAGCGGATACAAGAGAAGACTATTTGACACCGCTCCGTGAAAAGGAAGCGATTCTGGAGAGCATGGGAATTGACTATCTTTATTTGATCGGTTTTACGAAGGAACTGGCAGGTCTTAGTCCGGACGACTTCATCGAGCGCTTTATCAACGGACTGGCAGTGCGTCATCTTGTATCTGGTTTTGATTTCACATACGGCAAGAAAGGTGCGGGGAATGCCGATACGCTTCGGGAAGCTGCCAAGCAGCATGCGTTTTCATATGAAGCGGTGGCAAAAGTCGAGAGTGGGGAAGAGAAAATCAGCTCCACGAAAATCCGTCAGCTTGTTGCAAATGGAGAGGTGGAAGCAGCGATCGATCTGCTCGGTCATCCGCTGACATTGACAGGAGAGGTCATCACTGGTGATCAGCGCGGACGCACTATCGGATACCCGACAGCGAATATCCGCATCGCCGAGGATTATTTCCTGCCAAAAGTGGGTGTTTATGCCGTGGAGGTATTGATTGATGATAAAACCTACAAAGGCATGGCCAACCTCGGATTCAAACCGACCTTCCAGGAAGATGCTGTTGTTCCGAACCTGGAGGTGCATATCCTCGATTTCGATGAACAGATTTATGGCGAGGATGTCACCGTATCCTGGTGTAAATTCATCCGGGAGGAAGTCAAATTCGACGGAATCGAGGCACTTGTTGCGCAGCTGGACCGGGATAAAGAACAGATCGGCGCATATTTTGCATAGAATGTTGTCCAATAGACTTGCATTCTGTCAGCAAAAAGTGTAATCTGGACTATGGAAAACCTTCGCTTGGCAATTCGCTACTCCGGCGATTGCTCGGGGAATGGGGTTACTATCAGATTTTCAGGAGGAATAACAAATGGCAATCTCTAAAGAGCGCAAGAATCAACTGATCGCAGAATACAAAACACATGACACTGACACTGGTTCACCAGAAGTGCAGATCGCTGTTTTGACGGAGGAAATCACTACACTTAACGAACACCTTCGTACACACAAAAAAGATCACCATTCACGCCGTGGCCTATTGAAAATGGTTGGTCGCCGCCGTAACTTGTTGAACTATCTTCGCGAAAAAGATGTTACACGTTACCGTGAACTAATCCAAAAACTTGGCCTACGCCGATAAGATTGACTAAAAGCGGGAATAATTCCCGCTTTTTCTATAGGAGAAAACCTATTTTACATAGTGTGATAAATGGAACCTGGACAAGTGCATAATACAAAGACAGGATCCAATGTAAGATTAATGAGAGGGGCTTTATTCATGGCAGATCAAAAACAAGTGTTCTCCACTGAGATTTCCGGACAGACTTTCACTGTCGAAATCGGGGAACTTGCCAAGCAAGCGAACGGCGCTTGCCTCATCCAGTACGGCGATACATCCGTACTATCCACTGTCACTGGTTCCAAGGAACCGAAGGACTTACCATTCTTCCCATTGACAGTTAACTACGAAGAAAGACTATATGCAGTAGGTAAAATCCCAGGGGGATTCATCAAACGGGAGGGACGTCCGAGTGAGAAAGCAGTACTTGCTTCCCGTCTGATCGACCGTCCGATCCGTCCTTTATTCCCTGATGGATTCAGGAACGATGTGCAAGTGATCAGCATGGTCATGAGTGTGGATCAGGATTATTCTTCCGAAATCGCAGCAATGATCGGTTCTTCCATTGCAATCAGCATTTCCGATATCCCATTCAATGGTCCGATAGCGGGTGTTGTGGTCGGCCGTGTCGACGGTGAATTCGTCATCAACCCGACGAAGGAACAGCAAGAGAGAAGTGACATCGATCTTTCCGTAGCCGGAACGAAAGATGCCATCAACATGGTGGAAGCAGGCGCGCAGGAAGTGCCGGAGGACATCATGCTGGAAGCAATCATGTTCGGTCATGAAGAAATCAAGCGACTCGTTGCATTCCAGGAAGAGATTGTTGCGGCTGTAGGCAAGGAAAAAATGGAAGTGCAGCTCTTCGATTTGGACAAGGAATTGATGGAAGATGTCAAGGACCGCTGCTACGATAAGCTGAAAGCAGCAATCGAAGTGCATGAGAAGAAAGCACGTGAAGCGGCAATCAGTGAAGTCAAGGACGAGATGGTGACATTCTATGAAGAGCAGGAAGCAGATGAAGATACCATCAAGCAGGTGAAGGGCATCCTTGACAAGCTTGTGAAGGAAGAAGTCCGCCGGGCCATCACGAAGGACAAGATCCGTCCGGATGGACGCGGAGTGGATGAAATCCGTCCGCTGTCATCACGGATCGGCGTCCTTCCGCGTACGCACGGTTCTGCACTGTTCACGCGGGGCCAGACACAGGCACTCAGTGTTTGTACATTGGGCGCACTTGGTGACGTACAGATCCTCGATGGATTGGATACGGAAGAGACGAAGCGCTTCATGCATCATTATAACTTCCCTCATTTCAGTGTCGGGGAGACAGGACCAATCCGTGCTCCGGGACGACGGGAAATCGGTCATGGGGCCCTCGGGGAGCGTGCGTTGGAGAAGGTCATCCCTTCCGAAAAGGATTTCCCGTATACAATCCGCCTTGTGTCCGAAATCCTTGAATCGAACGGCTCTACGTCACAGGCCAGTATTTGTGCCAGCACAATGGCCATGATGGATGCTGGTGTTCCGATCAAAGCGCCGGTAGCAGGTATTGCCATGGGCCTTGTCAAATCCGGTGATGATTATACGATCCTAACCGATATCCAAGGCATGGAAGATGCACTTGGAGACATGGACTTCAAAGTGGCGGGTACTGAAAAAGGCGTCACAGCTTTGCAGATGGATATCAAGATCGAAGGCTTGAACCGGGAAATCCTTGAAGAGGCACTTACACAAGCTCGTAAAGGACGCCTTGAAATCCTCGATCATATGATGTCCACGATCAGGGAGCCGAAGCAGGAGCTGTCTGCATATGCTCCGAAGATCCTGACGATGACAATCAATCCGGATAAAATCCGCGATGTCATCGGACCAAGCGGTAAACAAATCAATAAAATCATCGAAGAAACCGGCGTCAAAATCGATATCGAACAAGACGGTACAGTGTTCATCTCCTCCACTGATTCTGCCAAGAACGAACAAGCCAAGCAGATCATCAGCGACATCGTACGCGAGGTCGAAGTCGGTGAAGTGTATGAGGGTACAGTCAAACGAATCGAGAAATTCGGTGCCTTTGTTGAATTGTTCAAAGGAAAAGATGGCTTGGTCCACATCTCAGAACTTGCTGAAGAGCGTGTGGGCAAGGTGGAAGATGTCGTCAAAATCGGCGATAAGCTGAAAGTGAAAGTCAAGGAAATCGATCGTCAAGGTCGAGTGAACCTTTCACATAAACAATTATTGATCGAAGCCAAAAAGGAAAAAGAACAGCAGGAATCTGCTGAATAATAAGCATGACGGAAGAAACTGGTCCAGCCAGTTTCTTTTTTTGAAGGATAAAATGCCATGCTTGTTCTTCCTTGTCCCAGCCCTTCATAAGCTAGATTAGGGAGGGATGGGAATGCACCGGATTATCATTCACCTAATCGTATTCATCACACTGATATTCCTGCTTATCGATAGCGGTCATACGCCGTTTCAGACCGCATCTGTCGCGCATCATCCGGTTTTTTCCGATGTAGCAGTGCGGGCAGATGAGGAAGAACTGCGACAGGAAATAGAAGCAGTACGCCAGGAAGTCGAAAAGCCGGCTGAAAATGCGCGAATCGATAAGATATGGAAGAAGGTGCCCGGCAAGGCTGGCACCAAGGTAGATGTCGATGCTTCCTTGGAAAAAATGAAGAAGGCTGGTATGTTTGATCGCGAGCTGCTTGTAATCGAAGAAGTCGAGCCGGAAATCACCCTGGATGAGCTGCCGGCATCTCCGATATACCGCGCCAGGGAAGATCAGGAGCAGGTCGCCTTATTGATCAATGTCTCATGGGGGGAAGACCATATTCCGGCAATCTTGCAAACGTTGAAAGAAGCAAATGTAAAGGCCAATTTCTTCATCGAAGGGAAATGGGCGAAAGAGCATAATCAGCTTGTCGAGATGATCAAGGAAGAAGGACATGTCATCGGGAACCACGCATACAACCATCCTGACATGAAAAAAATGAGCAAAACCGAATCGGCTGAGCAGATAAGTGAGACAAATGAAATCATCCATGCCATCACAGGTGAGAAGCCAGTCTATTTTGCCCCGCCGAGCGGAAGCTTCAATGACGGGGTCATCCAGGCTGCCGATGAACAGCAGATGGAAACGATTCTTTGGTCGGTCGATACCATTGATTGGCAAAAGCCGACTGTTCCTGTTATGATGAAACGCGTGACCGAAAAACTGCATCCCGGGGCTTTCATCCTCATGCATCCTACTCCTGTCGTGGAGGCAGGTCTTGGAGATATGCTGAAAGCGATTGAGGATAAGGGGTACAGTGTATCGACTTTGGATACGATATTGAATGAAGGAAGATAATGGTACAGCAAGATGTACGTTGATTGGGAGGATTCGAATTTGCTGCAGAAGCATACTTGCAAGAATGGATTAAGAGTCGTAGTAGAAAACATGCCATCGGTACGTTCCGTTACAATTGGCATTTGGATTTTGACAGGTTCAAGGAATGAAGAAGAGAAGAATAATGGATTGTCCCACTTTTTGGAGCATATGTTTTTCAAGGGGACGAAAAAACGTTCTGCCAAGGAGATAGCCGAGGCCTTCGATGCCATCGGAGGCATGGTGAATGCTTTTACCTCCAAGGAATATACATGCTATTACGCAAAAGTGCTGGATACACATAAGGATTTTGCATTGGAAGTATTAGCGGACATGTTCTTTGAATCTCAGTTCGCGCAGGAAGAGATCGAGAAGGAGCGCAAAGTCGTCTTGGAAGAAATCAAGATGGCTGAAGATACGCCGGATGATATCATCCATGATTGGCTCGCCGAGGCTGCTTATGGCAAGCATCCGCTCGGATTGCCGATTCTCGGTTCAGAAAGCACGCTGATGAGCTTTACCAGCGAGTCGGTAAGGAATTATAAAGAATCACACTACGTGCCTGGGAAGATGGTAGTATCTGTAGCGGGGAATGTGGATGATGCATTCATCAAAAATGTGGAGGAGCATTTTGGGGCGTTTCAAGCTGAATCGGCTCACCGGGCGCTTGAAGTGCCTCCATTCAAGCCGAATACAATCAGCCGATCCAAGGAAACCGAACAAGCCCATTTGACAATCGGTTATCAAGGGTTGAAATTGGATGATCCGGCAAGCTACAGCCTGATGGTCGTAAACAATGTCTTGGGCGGCAGCATGAGCTCAAGATTGTTCCAGGATGTCCGGGAGGAAAAAGGTTTGGCTTATTCTGTGTTCTCCTATCATAGTACGTACATGGATAGCGGTATGCTGACCATTTATGCCGGGACGGGAAAAGAACAGCTGGATGAGCTCCAGAAAACGATTTACCAGACGCTGGAGAAACTGAAGGCTGATGGTCTCACCGACAAAGAGCTGCGCAATACGAAAGAGCAGCTGAAAGGCAACTATATGCTCGGCTTGGAAAGCACGAACAGCAGGATGAGCAGGAATGGACGGAATGAACTGCTGCTTGGCAAGCATCCCTCTTTGAATGAATTGATCGAAAGAATCGACAGCGTGACAATGGAAGATGTGGACGCCGTCATCCAGGAAATCTTCGGCAAAGAGCCGGCAACAGCGATTGTCGCACCAAAATAAAAGGAGCTGATCTGCTTTGCGTTTCAAGGACATAGGTGATAAAGAGATCATTGATGTGAACAATGGCGAACGGTTGGGTGTGCTTGGACAGACGGATATCGAGTTCAATCCAGTCACTGGAAAAATCGATGCATTTCTCATACCGAATTATAAATGGTTCGGGTTGCGCAAGGAAGGCAGTGATAATCGCATTGCCTGGGAGGAAATCCAGACAGTCGGGAAACATATGATACTTATAAAGACGTAACTTTTGCCAGTGCACAATGCACTGGCTTTTTTTGTGTTTGCATCATGACCCAATTCAATCACTCCTCGCGGTATTCCTCATATGATAACTCGAAAGCAACAATCTCCATTGAAAAAGAATCATGAAAATACGCTGCAGAGCGAGGTGAGAGTTTGACCACCGAATTGACTATCGCTGTTCTTGGCGGTGACGCCCGCTACTTGGAGATGATTCGCAGCTTGCAATGCAGTGCGAATGCATCTGTATTTGCAGTGGGCTTCGAACAAATCAGTCAAAGCTTCACCGGCGGTATCCAGCGGGAGTTGGAGGATCTTGACCCACAGAGTCTGAATGCAGTCATCCTCCCGATTCCCGGCGTAGGTCCCGATGGGCAGATTGAAACAGTTTTTTCCGATAAGAACATTCAGCTGACGGAAAGCTGGATGGATCGATTGCCCCGGGATTGTGTCATTTTCACAGGTATCACGAATGACTATCTGACAGATTTGTGCAAAAAGCGGAATTTGCGTCTTGTGTCCCTTTTCGACAGGGACGATGTCGCAATCTATAACTCGATTCCAACAGCCGAGGGCGCCATCATGACAGCTATCAAACATACCGATTTCACCATCCACGGCTCCAAGGTCGTCGTGCTTGGTTTCGGACGTGTCGGCATGAGCGTAGCCAGCAAATTCGATGCACTTGGCGCCGATGTCCATGTCGGTTCGATTCATGATGCCGATATTGCCCGGATAAGCGAAATGGGAATGCATGCATTTTTCCTCGAAATTCTGCCGGAAGTGGTCAAGGATAGTGATATCCTGATCAATACCATTCCTGCACTTGTCGTGAAGAAAGCGATCATTGAGCAGCTGCCTACGCAGACACTGATCATCGACCTTGCTTCCAAGCCAGGCGGAGTCGACTTCCATTATGCGAAAAAACGAGGCATCCAAGCCATCCACGCACTGAGCCTGCCCGGAATTGTCGCCCCGAAAACCGCCGGTAATATTTTGTCTGTCGTCATCAAACAGATTTTAACAAACAGCTAAAAGGAGGAGTAACCATATGAGTTTAGCAGGAAAACGGATCGGGTTCGGTATTACGGGCTCCCATTGCACCTACAGCGAAATTTTTCCCCAAATCGAACAGCTGGTGAAGCTCGGGGCGGAAGTGGTTCCCGTTGTCAGCAACACGGTACAATTCACTGACACCTATTTCGGCGATGCCAAGGATCATATGCAAAAGATCAGTGATTTGACGAAAACAAAGATCATTCGCACCATCCCGGAAGCAGAGCCATTAGGTCCTCGTGAACCGCTTGATTGCATGGTCGTTGCACCGCTCACCGGCAACAGCATGTCAAAACTGGCCAATGCATTGACGGATAGTCCGGTATTGATGGCGGTCAAAGCCACAGTGCGCAATGGCAAACCCATCGTACTCGGAATCAGTACGAACGATGCCCTTGGGCTCAATGGTGTGAACCTGATGCGTCTCATGGCGGCAAAATACATGTATTTCATCCCGTTCGGACAAGATGACCCATTCAAAAAGCCGAATTCCTTGGTTGCCGATATGACAAAGCTTCCCGAAACGATCGAAGCTGCACTGGAGTATAAGCAGCTGCAGCCTGTATTGGTCCAACGTTTTTCCTAAACTCCTCAAACGATAACCTATGACAGAAAAATTATGATAGAATAGTGCTAGCGTTACATCTAAGCTAGCGTAATAACAATAGAAATGTATCCATTCAGATAGACAGAGGAGAGGGTTTTTCATGACACAGCAAGGTTATCATATCGCAGTGGTAGGCGCGACGGGCGCTGTTGGGCAAAAGATGCTGGAGACTCTTGCAGAACGCGATTTTCCGATCGGCGAGCTATCCTTATTATCTTCCAGCAGATCAGCTGGGCAGCAAATAGATTTCAAAGGTAAAAGCCATACGGTGAAGGAAGCCAAACCAGAAAGCTTTGAGGGTGTTGATATTGCACTCTTTTCTGCAGGCGGTTCCGTATCCAAGGCGCTGGCACCGGAAGCTGTGAAGCGCGGGGCGGTAGTGGTCGATAATACAAGTGCGTTCCGTATGGACCCTGAAGTGCCGCTTGTAGTACCGGAAGTGAACGAGGGTGACCTGAAGCTTCATAAAGGTATCATCGCCAACCCGAACTGCTCTACGATCCAAATGGTCGCAGCACTGGAGCCGCTGAAAGAAGCTTACGGTCTTTCCCGTATCATCGTCTCTACTTACCAAGCTGTGTCCGGGGCTGGAGCAGTCGCAATCGACGAATTGAAAAACCAAGCGCAGCAATTCCTGAACGGAGAAGACATGGAAGCAAGTGTCCTTCCGGTCAAAGGGGATGAACGCCACTTCCCGGTAGCCTTCAATGCGCTGCCGCAAATCGACGTGTTCCAGGATAATGGGTACACATATGAAGAAATGAAAATGATCAATGAAACAAAGAAAATCATGCATGCAGAGGACCTTCACGTCTCGGCTACTTGTGTACGGCTGCCAGTATTCACTTCCCATGCCGAAAGCGTATATGTCGAGCTTGGCCAAAGCGGCCTCACTGTCAAGGATATCCAGGATAAACTGGCAGCAGCCGAAGGAGTCGTGCTCGAAGATGATCCGGGCACACAGACTTATCCGACACCGCTTTCGGCAGCGGGCAAGAAAGAAGTATTCGTGGGAAGAGTGCGCAAGGATCCCGATCATGATAATGGATTCCATCTGTGGATCGTGTCCGATAACCTCTTGAAAGGTGCAGCATGGAATAGTGTCCAAATCGCAGAACGATTGATCCAACATAACTTGCTTACAGTCTGAGGTGTAGAAATGAAAGTGTTAGTCCAGAAGTTCGGCGGTACGTCTGTAAGAGACAATCAGGCGGAAGCCATCCAGCACATCGAGGCAGCCCTGAAGGAAGGGAATAAGGTAGTGGTCGTCGTATCGGCAATCGGCCGATATCCCGATCCATATGCAACCGACTCCTTGCTTGGACTGATCGGAGTTCCAGGTGAGACGCATATTTCCAAACGGGAGAAGGATTTGCTGCTATCCTGCGGCGAGGTCATCTCCTCGGTCGTGTTCTCAAATGCACTGAACGCCAAGGGAATCCGAGCCGCTGCATTGACCGGGGCCCAGGCTGGTTTCATCACCAATGATGAATTCACAGCTGCGAAAATCAAGGAAATGCGCGTCGATAGGGTTTGGGAAGAACTCGAAACCCATGATGTCGTCGTGGTAGCCGGATTCCAAGGCATGACGGAAGACGGAGAGGTCACGACCATAGGCCGGGGCGGCAGCGATACATCCGCAGCTGCACTCGGCGCTGCTTTGCAAGCGGAATATGTCGACATCTTCACGGATGTGGAAGGAATCATGACTGCCGATCCCCGTGTTGTCGAGGAAGCGCGTATGCTCGATGTCGTCACATACACTGAAATTTGCAACCTGGCATATCAAGGTGCAAAAGTGGTGCATCCGCGGGCAGTCGAGATCGCGATGCAGGCAAAGGTCCCGATGCGTGTGCGCTCGACAGGGTCCCTTTCAGAAGGAACCCTTGTCACATCATCCAGGGACAGCTTTGCCGGCAAAGATATTCCTGACCGGCTGATTACCGGCATTGCACATCTTGCCGGCATTTCCCAAATCAAAATCGAAACCGATACGGATGCATATAAAACACAGTCACGCGTTTTCAAAGCGATGGCTGAGGCAAATATTTCGGTCGACTTTATCAATATCTCGCCAAATGGAGTCGTCTATACGATTGCTGCCGAGCAAGTCATGCTTGCAGAGGAGATCCTTCATGATCTTGGCCTGAAGCCGAAGGTGATCAACAACTGTGCGAAGGTATCCCTTGTCGGTGCCGGTATGACAGGAATTCCTGGCGTGACGGCGAAAATTGTCCAAACATTGACGGATAAAGAAATCGACATCCTGCAATCAGCTGACAGCCATACGACCATCTGGGTATTGATTAATGAAAAGGATCTTGTAGCTGCAGTGAACGCGCTTCACGAGACATTCGAGCTCAGTCTATAAGGTTTGACAATTGTTGAAGACAGAGGGGTTTTACGATGAAATTCGGTAAAATTATTACAGCGATGGTAACGCCATTCGATAATGATGGGAAAATTGATTTCGACGCCACTGCCCGTTTGCTCGATTATTTGATTGAAAACGGGACAGACGCTGTCGTCGTAGCTGGTACGACAGGTGAATCGCCGACACTTTCCCACGAAGAAAAGCTTCAGCTGTTCCGCCATGTGGTAAAAACAGCTGGCGGCCGGATTCCAATTATCGCGGGAACCGGCAGCAATAACACGAAAGACAGTATCGAACTGACAAAAGAAGCAGAGGAAATCGGTGTCGATGCAGCCTTGATCGTCGCGCCATATTACAACAAACCGAACCAGCGCGGATTATATGCGCATTTCGAAGCAGTGGCAAATAGCACGAAGCTGCCGATCATGCTTTACAATATTCCTGGACGGTCCGTGGTGAAAATCGAAGCGGAAACGGTGATTAAGCTTTCAAAAATCAAAAACATTGTTTCCGTGAAGGATTCCACTGGGGATTTGAGCGCCATGACGAAGGTCATCGCCAATACGCCTGATGATTTCAGCCTGTACAGCGGTGATGATGATTTGACCCTTCCGGTGGCTGCCATCGGCGGCGATGGAATCGTATCCGTATCCTCCCATGTGGTCGGAAATGAAATGCAGGCCATGCTGCAGGCATATGAAGCTGGTGATATCGGAGAAGCTGCCCGCATCCATCAGCAAATCCTGCCGGTAATGCAAGGCATGTTCCAGGCGCCGAGTCCGACACCGGTGAAAGAAGCATTGAACCAAAAAGGTGTGACAGTAGGCGGCGTCCGTCTGCCGCTTGTGGAACTGACGGAAGCAGAGAAAGAAAACATCAGCAAGCTCTTGAAATGATCGACGGCAAAAAGCAGGAGGGATTCCCTCCTGCTTCTTTGTGTATGTATGCCGATTGGCTCGCTGTCCATACTAAAAACAAGTATGGAAAGGAGCTAGGAAAATGGCAAAGGAACGTAATGATAACCAAGAGAATGAAAACGAAGAATCCGGCGGGAAATCCATCATTGAAAAAATCCAGCAGCTCGGTCAGACATCGGTTGCCCAGGCACCTGACTCCCGTGTCCATGTACTGTCCATCATCGGTCAGATAGAAGGGCATATGCAGCTGCCGCCGCAAAATAAAACGACGAAATATGAGCATGTCATCCCTCAATTGATCGCAATCGAACAAAATCCAAAGATAGAGGGATTGATAGTGCTGATGAATACGGTCGGGGGAGATGTAGAAGCAGGACTTGCCATTTCAGAGATGATTGCATCGCTTTCCAAGCCGTCGGTCTCCATCGTCCTGGGGGGCGGACATTCAATCGGTGCACCAATCGCAGTGAGCACAGATTATAGTTTCATCGTACCGACCGCAACGATGACGATTCACCCGATCCGGCTGACCGGACTCGTAATCGGCGTACCGCAGACCTTTGAATATCTGGATAAAATGCAGGATCGGGTCATCAGCTTCGTTACCTCTCATTCTTCCATCACCGAAGAAAAATTCAAAGAGCTCATGTTTGCCAAAGGCAACCTGACGAGGGACATCGGTACGAATGTCGTCGGGACAGATGCAGTATCCTTTGGGCTGATCCATGAAGTCGGCGGTGTGGAGCATGCGATGAAGAAGCTGAATGAATTGATGGATCAGCGAAAAGCAGCCCTGAATGGGGAATTGCAATGATCCTGTATACACCGCTCGCTGCCGAGGACATTTTCCCCGCCGAAACGAAAGAATTCGATTCCCATCAAATCATGCAGTACAGGGGAAGGACGGTGCAGGCTGAACATCTGGGCAACGGCACGTATCGCGTTCATCAGCTATTATCGACGGATCCGGCTGATTTCCTGGATGAAAGCTGTGCTCCCGGAAAGTTATTCTCTTTATAAATGAATACGTATGTTCGTCTTTTTGAATCCTATGTTATACTTAATGGGATGGCAAATCGATGCAGAATAGAAAACCCTTGTCGTTGGCAGGGGTTTTCTTTACATCTAAAGAAGTACATAAGCAATGTAAAACAAGGAGATTTACTACTATGGCTAAACGAAAAACAAAAAAACGTCAAACCAAGTTCAAGCATGTGATGAGCTTTGAAGTAATCGGACTGTTATTGATATTTCTCGCTGTTTTCGGAAGTGGCGCAGGGGCCATCAGTGACGGGGCCATACCGAATGCATTGGAGCATTTGTTCCGGTTCTTCTTCGGAAGCTGGTACTTCCTGCTTGCTGTCTTTATGGGCGGAGTGGGCATCTACTTGATGGCCAGATGCAAGAAACCGAATTTGCTTCATAAGAAGCTGATCGGACTGTATCTTATCACTGCTGGGATCCTGCTGTTCACACACATCCAGGCATTCGAGGATAAGCTGAGCCAAGTGGAGCAGCCGTCCATCATCAAGACGACATGGAACTACTATTTGGCTTATATACAAGATACGATCGATCCCGCCGCATTAGGCGGAGGGATGGCAGGTGCCATCCTGTTCGCATTGAGCTACTATTTGCTTTCGGCAACTGGTGCCAAGATCATCGCTTTCTTCCTGGTTGTCATCGGGATTTTGATTTTAAGCAATACCTCCTTTTCTGCAGTTGTCCAAAAATTGGTCGATGCAGTGAAAAAAGGGGCAAGCGCATCTTCTGCCAAGGTGAAAGACAAGCTTTCCGAGAACAAGGAGCGTAAAAAGACAGAACGCCCGCAAAGGAAGCCAAAACGTAAGCCGGTGCTGGCAGGGAAAGAGGAAGCGGCAGAAGCGGAACCGATTCACGAAGAACCGATCATCGAGGATTTCACGAATATTGCCTACGCGGAACCCGAACCGGAAATCATCGAGCCGAAGCAGGAAGCCCCTAAAGAGACAGAAGAGGAGCCGGCAGAGGAGAAAGAGGCGCTGCCTGCCTCTGAGCTGGAAAACAGGGATTACCAGCTGCCTAGCATCACCTTGCTGAAACAGCCGAAGAAAAACAGCCAGAAACAAGAACGATCCCAGATTCAGGCTGTCGCCAGGAAGCTCGAGCAGACATTCCAGAGCTTCGGCGTCAAAGCGAAGGTAAGCAAGGTACATGTCGGACCAGCTGTGACAAAGTATGAAGTGTATCCGGATACCGGAGTGAAGGTGAGCAAGATCGTGAATCTTCATGATGATCTGGCACTTGCCCTGGCAGCGAAGGATATCCGGATTGAAGCCCCGATACCAGGCAAATCGGCAGTAGGTATCGAAGTGCCGAATAAGGAAGTCGCAAGTGTATCACTGCGGGAAGTGCTCGATAATAGCCAGATGAAATCCGGCTCCAAGCTGAGCTTTGCGCTCGGCCGTGATATTTCCGGAGAGTCGGTGGTAGCGGAATTGAACAAGATGCCCCATCTGCTTGTGGCAGGAGCTACCGGAAGCGGTAAAAGCGTGTGCATAAACGGCATCATCACAAGCATCCTCATGCAGGCGAAACCACATGAAGTCAAAATGATGATGATCGATCCGAAAAAAGTGGAGCTGAATGTTTATAATGGCATCCCTCATCTGCTGACGCCCGTTGTGACAGATCCGAAAAAAGCGGCAAGGGCCCTGAAAAAAGTCGTGGCGGAAATGGAACGGCGATATGATCTGTTCTCCGAATCCGGAACGAGAAATATCGAAGGCTACAATGCCTATATCAAAAAGCAAAATGAACAGAATGAGGAAGAACAGCCATTTTTGCCATTCATTGTCGTGTTGGTCGATGAGCTTGCCGACTTGATGATGGTCGCTTCCAGTGAAGTGGAGGATGCCATCACAAGATTGGCACAGATGGCACGCGCTGCCGGGATCCATTTGATCATCGCCACGCAGCGTCCGTCTGTCGATGTCATCACCGGGGTCATCAAGGCAAACATCCCATCCCGGATTGCCTTCAGCGTAAGCTCCCAGATCGACTCCCGGACCATTCTCGACAGCGGGGGCGCCGAGAAGCTGCTCGGACGGGGTGATATGCTGTTTGTGCCAGTCGGCACCTCCAAGCCGACACGCATCCAAGGTGCTTTCCTATCGGATGAAGAAGTGGAGAAGGTTGTCGATCATTGCATCCAGCAGCAAAAAGCGCAATATCAGACCGATATGATCCCGGAGGAAGAACAGGATGTGCAATCCGAAGTCGAGGATGAACTATATCATGATGCGGTCTTCCTCGTAACGGATATGCAGAGTGCCAGTGTCTCCATGCTGCAGCGTCGTTTCCGCATCGGCTATACAAGAGCGGCCCGTTTGATAGATGCGATGGAAGAACGCGGTGTCGTGGGACCTTATGAAGGGAGCAAGCCGCGGCAAGTGCTGGTTTCAAAATCGGCAGAGGACAAACTTTCGTAGGACATAATTTTCATGAAAAGGAACAAAA
This sequence comes from Terribacillus sp. 7520-G, assembly GCF_002271665.1. Lineage (NCBI taxonomy): Bacteria > Bacillati > Bacillota > Bacilli > Caryophanales > Bacillaceae > Terribacillus > Terribacillus sp. 7520-G. Next base: position 282,642 of record NZ_NQFP01000007.1, read on the forward strand.
TCTAGATGAATATCCCTCGAAAAATCGAAAATATTCGTGTTTTTTGTAAAACAAGTATTTATTTTCTGTAAAAAGCATGTTATATTATTGTTCGAGTGAAGCAAATGTAGTAATTATGACCTAATAATCTACTAATTATGTATCATGCTTCGACTTAGCTATCAATCTATATTTGGGGGTTTCTATCTTGAAAATGCGTCGTTATGCAGTACTTTTAGGTTTGATCCTTGTGGTCGGTGTCGTACTAAGTGCATGCGGATCAGGCAGCAGCAGCTCCGGTCAAGGCGGAAGCGATGACAGCTTCAAAACAGCAATGGTGACTGATACTGGCGGTATCGATGATAAATCATTCAACCAGTCCGCTTGGGAAGGTCTTACAAAGTTCGGTGAAGACAACGACCTAAAAGAGAAAGAAGGGTATGATTACCTTCAATCAAACAGTGCATCTGATTATACAACAAACCTGAATCGCCTCGTGCAATCCAACACGGATCTGATTTTTGGTGTCGGGTTCAAACTTGCGGAGGATATCGGTAAGGTTGCCGATCAGAACAAAGAAACGCATTTTGCCATCATTGATTCTGTCGTAGAAAAAGAGAATGTAGCAAGCATCGTATTCGAAGAGCAGCAAGGCTCTTTCCTTGCTGGTGTAGCTGCAGCGACAAAGTCCGAATCCGGTAAAATCGGCTTCGTTGGCGGAGAAGAAAGTGAATTGATCAAGAAGTTTGAAGCAGGATACGTTGCTGGTGCGAAATCAGTCAATAAAGATATCGAAGTGGATGTACAGTATGCCGGCTCCTTCGGTGCACCTGACAAAGGTAAATTGATTGCATCTAATATGTACAACTCCGGCGTGGATGTCATCTATCATTCTGCCGGCGGTACTGGAAATGGTGTATTCGCCCAAGCAAAAGACTTGAAAAACAATGATCCAGAAGGAAACTACTGGGTGATCGGTGTCGACCGTGACCAGTATGATGAAGGCCAAATCGGAGATAACAACGTGACATTGACAAGCATGCTGAAAGCTGTTGATGTTGCGGTAGCCAAAGTCGCCCAAGACTCCAAAGATGGCAAATTCCCTGGAGGAGAAATCGTATCATTCGGTTTGAAAGATGATGGAATCGGTATTGCAGAAACTAATAAAGAAGCATATACAGACGATATCAAATCAGCTGTGGACGAATGGAAGCAAAAAATCATCGATGGTGATGTAACTGCTCCATCCACGGATGACGAACTGAAGGAATATGTAGATTCTCTATAAGAAATCAAAAGGGCTAGAGTATGCACTCTAGCCTTTTATAAAAAATCATCAACTGAAGCGTCTTTAAACCAGACAATTCCCCGCTTCATTTGACGATTTTTTTTTGAACGAAATCAAAGAAAGTTCGTAATTCCGAGAAGGAGTGTAAAATATGGAGAATTATGTAATCGAAATGCTGAACATTCGCAAAGAATTTCCCGGAATTGTCGCCAATGACAACATCACGCTTCAAGTGAAAAAAGGTGAGATCCATGCGCTGCTGGGAGAAAATGGCGCAGGTAAATCCACACTGATGAATGTCCTATTCGGTCTTTATCAGCCGGAACAGGGAGAAATCCGTGTCGAAGGCAAGAAAGTCGAAATCAATGACCCGAATGCTGCCAATAGACTGGGTATCGGGATGGTGCATCAGCACTTCATGCTGATCGACACATTCACTGTCGCCCAAAATATCGTTCTTGGCAGCGAGCCGAAAAAAGGACTGAAGATCGATATGAAAAAAGCGATCCGTGAAGTCCAGGAACTTTCCGACCGATACGGCTTGCAGGTGGATGCCACTGCCAAGATCAGCGATATCTCGGTAGGCATGCAGCAGCGGGTGGAAATCCTGAAGACCTTGTACCGCGGTGCGAATGTCGTCATATTGGACGAGCCTACCGCTGTATTGACCCCGCAGGAAATCAAGGAATTGATCGTTATTTTGCGGACTTTGATCAAAGAAGGTAAATCCATCATTTTGATCACCCATAAATTAAAAGAAATCATGGAAGTATGCGACCGCTGTACTGTCATCAGAAAAGGGCAGGGAATCGGCACAGTAGAGGTATCCGAAACGAATCCAAATGAGCTTGCTTCTTTGATGGTGGGCCGTGAGATTCGCTTCTCGACGGAAAAACAGCCTGGCGATCCGAAAGAAACGATTCTTTCCATCAAAGGTCTTACTGTAGAGGACTCCCGTCATGTCGACATGGTAAAAGGGCTGGATCTTGATATACGTGCAGGTGAAATTGTCGGAATTGCCGGAGTAGATGGAAATGGGCAAACAGAATTAATTGAGGCAATTACCGGACTTCGCAAAAAGAAGGCTGGCAAGGTAATGCTGAAAAACCAGGACATCACCGATATGCCTGTCCGCGCCATAACAGAAAGCGGTGTCGGCCATATCCCGCAGGACCGTCACAAGCTGGGGCTGGTCCTTGATTTTTCCGTAGGGGAAAACATCGTCCTGCAGACCTACTATCAAAAGCCTTACTCTAAAGGCGGTATCCTTTCCTTCAAACGGATTTTCGACAAAGCGAAAACGCTGATTGACGAATATGATGTGCGTACGCCAAGTCACCTGACGAAAGCTCGCGCTTTATCCGGAGGGAATCAGCAAAAGGCGATCATCGGGCGTGAAATCGATCGCAACCCGGATTTATTGATTGCTGCGCAGCCGACACGCGGTCTTGATGTGGGAGCCATCGAGTTCATACATAAGCGCTTGATCGAGCAGCGTGATCAAGGTAAAGCTGTATTGCTTGTCTCCTTCGAATTAGATGAAATCCTTAATGTGAGTGATCGGATTGCCGTCATGTTCGACGGGAAAATCATTGCGGTAGTCGATCCGAAGGAAACAAATGAACAGGAGCTCGGATTATTGATGGCAGGTTCGAAGCTTGAGAAAGAAGGGGCGCAAAACTAATGTTTTCCAGCAAAAAGTTCAATTACATCATACCAATCATCTCGGTCTTGCTCGGTTTGATTGCAGGTGCAATCATCATGCTCATTTTTGGTTATAATCCGATTCTCGGCTATCAGGCATTGTGGAATGGGGTCTTTGACAGTCCATTCTTCATGTCGGAAACGGTCAACCGTATCACACCTTATATCCTGACAGGTTTGGCGATCGCTTTTGCTTTCCGTACCGGTTTGTTCAATATCGGCGCAGAAGGACAGGTGCTTGTCGGCTGGGTTGCGGCAGTTTGGGTAGGTACCGCCATCGATGCACCTGCTTTCATCCATCTGCCGCTGGCAATCCTTGCTGCAGCGGCAGCAGGAGCACTTTGGGCATTCGTGCCAGGTATCCTGAAAGCCAAGCTCGGCGTCCATGAAGTTATCGTCAGCATCATGATGAATTATATCGCACTCCATGTAACGAATTACCTGATTCGTTCCGTCATGACGGACAACCAGGAAACGACAGAGCCAGTCAAACAGACTGCATCATTGACAAATGATTTTCTGATTGGGTTGACTGGATCTCGTTTGCATCTTGGCTTCATCATTGCTTTATTGATGGTACTTGTCATGTGGGTCATTTTAGAGCGTACGAAGCTGGGTTATGAATTGAAGGCGGTAGGATACAACCAGCATGCGTCCAATTATGCAGGGATGAAAGTCGAACGGAACATCGTCATTTCCATGCTGATTTCAGGGGTTTTCGCAGGTCTTGCAGGTGCGATGCAGGGTCTGGGGAGCTTTGGTAATGCCTTCACGAATACAGCATTCTCCAATCTTGGATTCGATGGGATAGCTGTTGCACTGCTTGGCGGGAACAACCCGTTCGGCGTTGTGCTGTCAGCCAGCTTGTTTGGATTCCTGAAGGTGGGCTCACTCAATATGTCCACAGCTGGGGTGCCGAATGAAATCATCGAAATCGTCATTGCTCTGATCATACTTTTTGTTGCTTCCGGTTTCATTATCCGCTGGGCACTGCTGCAATTGAAAAAAGGGGAGAAAAAATAAAATGCTGGATATCCTATATTCCATTATTCCGCAAACGCTGTTCTTTGCCGCTCCTCTTATTTTCACCGCACTTGGCGGTGTATATAGTGAGCGTTCAGGTGTTGTCAATATCGGTCTGGAGGGCCTTATGGTCATCGGGGCTTTCTCTTCGGTTACGTTCAACCTGCTTTATGCCGATACTTTTGGCGATGCAACCCCGTGGTATTCCTTGGTTGTCGCCATAATCGCGGGGATGCTGTTTTCATTGATTCATGCTGTTGCCACAATCACTTTCCGAGCCGACCAGACGGTTACAGGGGTGGCGATCAATATGCTGGCACTTGGATTCGGTGTCTTCATGATCAAACAGATCTTTGGAAAAGGGCAAACCGATTTCATCTCCCAGCCGATTTATACGACAGATGTACCATTCTTGGTCGATATTCCTGTCATCGGCAATATGTTCTTCAACAATATGTATATCACGTCGTACATTGCAATCGTTCTATCGTTCGTTGCATGGTACGTCTTGTATAAGACGCCGTTCGGCCTGCGTATCCGTGCAGTCGGGGAGCATCCGATGGCTGCTGATACGAACGGTATCAAGGTATATACGACTAGATATATCGGCGTCATCATTTCCGGGGCCCTTGCCGGTCTCGGCGGTGCGGTTTTCGCCATGACAATCTCGCAGAATTTCTCCGTTTCCACAATCGCCGGACAGGGATTCATGGCGATCGCGGCAGTCATTTTCGGTAAGTGGAATCCGCTTGGGGCAATGGGGGCAGCTTTGTTCTTTGGTTTTGCTCAATCATTGAGTGTCGTCGGTTCCTCGATTCCTTTGCTCGAAAATGTACCGCAAGTATACTTGCTGATTGCGCCTTATGTGCTGACAATCCTTGCTTTGGCGGGATTCATCGGCCGCTCGGTGGCACCGAAAGCAAGCGGTGTTCCGTACATAAAAGGCAGCCGATAAGACAAAAGACCCGACGTTTACAGTGCGTCGGGTCTTTTTATGTAAACTGATTCTTTTACTTCCAGTCGATTTTTCATTAATATGGTAATCATAGCGAGGATTGTCGGATATATATAAGCAAAACTAGAGAAGCTATACATAACAGTAGTCAGGGAGGTTCCTCATGAAAATTGCAGATGAACAGATCATCACAGGAAAAGGTGCGACGCTGCACCTTATACCAACGAAGAAATACAAGACAATCAGCATTGCTGTGAAGCTACAGGCGCCGCTTGAAAGAGAGACGATAACAGCAAGGGCCCTGCTTCCGTATGTCCTGCAGCAGGGTACTGCCAATCTTCCGGATGCGCGCGCATTGCGCATCAAGCTGGACGATCTATACGGTGCCATCTTGTCCATTACAGGAACGAAGAAAGGCGAAAAGCATATCATCACGCTGCGCCTGGATGTAGCAAATGAGAATTATCTGAGCGATCGGACTCCATTATTCGAAAAAGCAGCCGATTTGCTGCGTGAAATTTTATTCGAACCCAAGGTGGAAAATGACGCCTTCACCCAATCGATCGTCTCACGTGAAATACAAACCCTGAGACAGAAGATGACAGCCTTGAAAGATGATAAGATGAGCTATGCAAATATGCGGCTCATCGATGAGATGTGCAAAGGAGAATTGTACAGCCTCCATGTGCACGGGTATGAAGAAGACTTGGAAGCAATGGACGGCCGGAAGCTGTTTGACTATTACAAACAGCTGCTGAAGCAGGATAAGATGGATATTTACATTCTTGGCGATGTGGATAAAGAGCATGCCGAAAAAGCTGTCCGTCCATTCATGGAACGGGACACTGCACCAGCGGAAGAAAGGGCTGCTGCTGTTCACCCTGCGACTGGAGATATCAAGGAAGTGGTGGAGAGACAGGACGTGCAGCAAGCCAAGCTTCATTTGGGCTACCGCACCAATATCCTTTATGACGATCCGGATTATGCCGCACTGCAAGTATTCAATGGCCTATTCGGCGGTTTCCCGAGCTCCAAGCTGTTCCGGAACGTCAGGGAAAAACATAGCCTGGCCTATTACGCAGCTTCGCGTTTTGAAAGCCATAAAGGGCTATTATTCGTCTTCTCGGGCATCGATCCGAAAGACTATGAGAAAGCCAGGGAAATCATCGATGCTCAGCTCGCCGCCATGCAGGCAGGGGAATTCGAGGGCAGCGAAGTCGAGGAAGTGAAGGATCTCATCGTCAGCCAAATCCTGGAGACGATCGATAACCCGGCAGGTCATATCGAAACCTTGTACCAGCAAGTAGTGGGACATAGGAACATACCTATCGAGAAAATGCTGGAAGCAATCAAACAGGTTACGAAGGAAGATGTCCTGCAAGTGGCAGAAAAAGTCCAGCTGGATACCGTATACCTGCTGACGAATAAGGGGGACGAGTGAGGATGCATAAGAATCATTACGAACAATTACAGGAATCAGTATACGCAGAAACGCTGCCGAACGGTCTGAAGGTATTCCTGCAGCCGAAATCAGAGATGGCAAAAACATATGCGATTTTTTCAACGAACTACGGATCGATCGACCAGACTTTTGTCCCGCTTGATGGGAAGGAAAAAATCACTGTGCCAGAAGGAATTGCGCATTTCCTCGAGCATAAGCTGTTTGAAAAAGAAGATCGGGATGTGTTCCAGGATTTCACCAAACAAGGTGCATCAGCAAATGCATTCACTTCCTTCACGCAGACAGCCTATCTGTTTTCTGCAACTTCCCATATCGAAGAGAATGTGACGACATTGCTTGATTTCGTCCAGGACCCTTACTTTTCCGATAAATCGGTGGAAAAGGAAAAAGGCATCATCGCCCAGGAAATCCGCATGTATGACGATCAGCCGGACTGGCGTTCTTTCTTTGGCACCATCCAGAGCCTGTTCCAGTCTCACCCGGTAAGGATCGATATCGCCGGAACTGTGGAATCGATCCAGGAAATCACGAAGGAAGACCTTTATACTTGCTATAACACGTTCTATCATCCTTCGAATATGACATTATTCGTCACCGGCAATATCGATCAGGAGAAGATGATGGAACTTATCCGGTCCAACCAAGCCGGGAAGACATTCGCTCCTCCTGCCAAGATAGAACGCTTCTTCCCGGAGGAGCCTGAAACGGTGGCAGAAAAGAAAAAGATAGTCCATATGCCGGTAAGTGTGCCGAAATGCATGATCGGCATCAAAGAAAAAACGGATTATGCGTCACCGGAAGCATTTCTCCGGCAGGAACTGCTGACAGATATGGTCCTGGACTATTATTTCTCTAAGAGCGGGGTCTATTATGAGGAATTATATAAAGAAGATCTGATCGATGACAGCTTCAGCTTCGAAACCAGCCTGGAGAAGAACTTCGGGTTCTCCATCATCGGTGGCAATACGGGCGATCCGGATCGATTCGCCGATACCGTCAAAGGAATGCTGCAGCGCATGAAAGACCATACTGTCACCGAGGCAGAAATGGATCGTATGAAGAAAAAAACGATCGGTCAGCTGCTGCGGGCGATGAACAGCTTGGAGTTTGTCTCCAATCGATTCATTCAATACCATCTTGCCGGGGTTGATTTGTTCGAAATCGTACCAGCAATCGAAAAATTGACAGCTGACGACGCGAATGCTTTCCTGAAAGAATGGTTCAGTGAAGATCGACTGTCCGTCTGCCAGATCCTGCCTCAGGAGGCATGACCATGGACAAAGTCATTTTCATCACGGGCGCAAGCGGGGCTATCGGCTCTGCTTGCGCCCGTCAGCTTGCCGGTGAGGGGCATCAGCTATTGCTTCATTATAATCGGAATGAACAGGCGATGGAGGAGCTGTGCCGTGATATACCGGAGAGTGTGCTTGGGACGATCCGCGCTGATTTGACAACAGAGCAAGGCTTGTCGGAGCTTCTGGGTTTTTTGTCTTTCCCGATCGATCAACTGGTCTATGCTGGCGGTATGGCGCATTACGGCATGTTCCAGGATATGACGAATGATGAGATGGACGATTTGCTTGCCGTCCATGTAAAGGCTCCCTGGCGAATAAGCCGGCATGTGCTGCCGTCGATGCTAACACGACGGAATGGGGCGATTGTCATCATTTCCTCCATTTGGGGAGAAAGGGGTGCCAGCTTCGAGGTCGCTTATTCCAGTGTCAAAGCTGCCCAAATCGGATTCGTCAAAGGATTGGCCAAGGAAGTCGGAACCAGCGGCGTACGTGTCAATGCAGTGACTCCGGGTGCCATCGATACCGCCATGAACAGCCAGCTTTCCCCGGAAGAGAAGCTCCGCATCACAGAGGATATTCCGATGGACCGGTTTGGCAAGGCGAGCGAGGTCGCCGATGCCGTCAGTTATTTGCTCAGCGACAAAGCTTCCTATGTGAATGGGCATGCATTGGAAGTGAATGGCGGCTGGTAAAATTAAGTTATATTTTTGTGTATAAGAAGCCTCCTTCTGTCAAAAGATAAACTGCAAGCTAATGAAGGAGGAAGATACCATGTCAGTTCTTGACAATTTTGATTCTTGGAAAGATTTCCTGGGTGATCGTCTGCATCAGGCGCAAAACAAAGGGATGGAGACTGATACTGTCTCTGGCATTGCGTATGAGATCGGTGATTATCTTGCGACAAAAGTGGAAGCTAAGAACACGGAAGAGAAAATCCTTCGTGATCTGTGGACTGTCGCGTCCAAGGATGAGAAACAAGCAATCGCCAACATGATGGTTAAGCTTGTCCAAGATAATGGCCATACTCGCTAAAAGGTAAGCCAACTTCATTAAAACCTGCTTCTTTCCCAGAAGCAGGTTTTCTTTATAGTAACAGCCTGTTATGGCTTTTCTAATCTACTTTTTTCCTTTATAGTAAGAATAGGTTTTGTTATCAGACGCTATTTTCCTGTAAAGGGGCTTTTCTATGGAAACGTTGGAATGGTATTTGGAATATGAGATCCAGCATGACCGTCCGGGTTTGCTTGGGGACATCTCTTCCCTGCTTGGTATGTTATCCATCAATATCAAGACGATAAACGGGGTGGAGAACCAGCGGCGCGGGATGCTGCTTTCGGCCGAAAAAGAGCTGCAGATCATCCGTCTCCATTCCATTTTGCGGACGATGGAGCATGTACATATCACGAAATCCAGAGAGCCGAAGCTCCGTGACCGGCTTGCCGTGCGGCACGGCAGATATATACACCGGGATGTGGACGATAAGAAGACATTCCGTTTCGTCCGCAGTGAAATCGGACTTCTTGTCGATTTCATGGCAGAATTGTTTAAACAGGAAGGCTCAAAGGTAATAGGAATACGAGGGATGCCGCGTGTTGGCAAAACAGAATCGATCATCGCCGCAAGCGTGAGCGCCAACAAACGCTGGCTATTCGTCTCCAGTACGCTCCTGAAGCAGACAGCCAGGAATCAGCTGCTGCAGGATGAATACAATGAGGACAATCTCTTCATCATCGACGGCATCGTTTCGACCAGCCGCTCGAGTGAGCGTCATTGGGAGCTTGTACGCGAAGTGATGCGGCTCCCTGTAGCAAAAGTAATCGAGCATCCGGATATATTCGTCCGGGAAACGGAGTTTACATTGGATGATTTCGATTATATTATTGAACTTCGGAATCATGATGATGAACAAATCATCTATGAACCGGAATTCAGACAGATTTAAGCAATTTTAAAGATGGATGGTGGTATTAATGGACATTGGTGCAAAGCTCCGGGAAGCAAGGGAATCCAAGGGAATGACTTTGGAGGATGTACAACAGCGCACCAAAATTCAAAAGCGTTATCTGAAAGCAATTGAGGAGAATAACCACAGCGTAATGCCTGGTGACTTCTACACGCGTGCCTTTATCAAGGAATATGCACAGACGGTAGGTCTTGATCCGGATGAGGTGCTGGAGCCCAAAGCGCAGCAGGAAGCAGTTGCTCCGCCGGTTCAGGAAGAGGCAAGCGAAGCTCCTTCCCGTCAGGAACGCAGCCGCACCCAGGAAAATGACGGGCCTCCCCGCCGTGAGAGGAAAGGCATTCCGTATTTATCTTCCATCATCATCGGATTGATCGTATTGGCTGCCATTGCTGTCGTCATCTTCTTCTATGCCGGCGGTTCCAATGAGAACACCGAGAATGATACGGCCACGCAGCAGAATGAGGATCAGGTTACTTCGCCTGAAAACGGCCAGTCCGCAAATCCAGGGACAAATGAGGATACAGCCGATCAATCTGCCGATGCGGATGAGCAAGCAGATGATGCAGCGGAAGATGAACAGGCCCAGCAGGAAGAGGAGCAGGCAGAACCTAAGCTCTCCGTTGACGAAGAAGGCACTGCCAGCAATCCAGTAACCACGTACACACTGGAGAATGCAGGTGATGAGGTGACATTGACGCTTGCTGCCGAGGATGGGGATGCTTGGCTGCAAGTAGGCGACGGAAATAATGCCGGGAATGTATACACCGGTACGATCACTGCCGGAAGCGAACCTGTGGAGCAGGACGTAAGTGATTTGGAAACAGTCTCTATCAAGACAGGTTTTGCCAGAGCGACTAAATTGGAAATCAACGGTCAGGAACTGACATTCCCGATCGATAATGATGTGCAGACCATCAAGGTCAATATCCAGAAATAATGGTACGAGTTAAACCCTTTGCGTCTATGGAAAGGGTTTAACTTTTGTTTGATCATGCATACATAGGAGGCAGACATGAATATACCCAATAGAATTACATTATCCCGGATTTTCCTGATTCCGATCTTCATCATCCTGCTGGCAGTCCCCTTTGATTGGGGAACGCTTGATATCGGGGAGAATTCCCTGCCGGTGAACCATCTGGCAGGAGCGATCCTATTCATCATCGCATCCTGTACCGACTGGGTGGATGGCTATTATGCACGCAAATATAATCTTGTGACGAACCTTGGTAAATTCCTTGATCCGCTCGCGGATAAGCTGCTTGTTTCAGCTGCGCTCATTTTATTGGTACAATTGGATTTAGCGCCGGCTTGGATCACAATCATCATCATCAGCCGTGAGTTTGCCGTGACAGGATTGCGTCTCGTTGCAGCGGGAGAAGGTCTTGTTTTGGCAGCAGGCAAAATGGGCAAGCAGAAAACGGCAGTACAGATCGTTGCCATCAGTGCATTACTGCTGCATAATTGGCCGTTTTCCTATCTGGGATTCCCGTTTGCGACGATTTGCCTTTATCTTGCGCTGATCCTGACGATCGTGTCCGGAGTCGACTACTTTGTCAGAAACTGGAGTGTCATGAAGGAGTCGAAATAATATGAAGCAAATCAATGCAGAAGTGATAGCTGTAGGGACGGAAATCCTCATCGGGCAAATCAACAACACAAATGCCCAATGGATTTCCAAACAGCTGGCAGATAATGGAATCAACGTGTTTTATCATCATGTGGTGGGCGACAATCTCGGAAGAGTCAGATCATCTTTCGAAAAGGCGCAGCGCGATGCCGATTTGGTCCTTGTGACCGGAGGGCTGGGACCGACAGAGGATGACTTGACAAGAGAAGCCTTTCAGCTTGTGTCGGGTCTGGAAATGCATGAAGACAAAGTTTCCATGGACCGCATCAAAGAGTTCTTCCTCAAGCGCGGGCGCACGATGTCGCCGAACAACCACAAGCAGGCCCGTGTGTTCGAAGGAGCGAAAGTACTGGAAAACACAGTCGGTATGGCGCCTGGTATGCTTGTCGAGCATGAGGGGACAGTCTGGGCATTCATGCCGGGGGTCCCTCGTGAAATGAAGCAGATCATGTCCGATCACGTCATGCCTTATGTACGTGAGAAATTTGATCTTCAATCCGTTTTGCAATCCCGCCTGCTTCACTTCATCGGCATCGGGGAATCACAGCTGGAAACCGACCTGCTTGATTTGATTCAAGCACAGGAAAATCCGACGATCGCCACGTATGCTTCTGAAGGAGAGGTCGCTGTGCGGCTTACAGCACGGGCGGATTCGAAGCAGGAAGCAGACAGGCTGATAGATGTCGTGGAAAAAGAAGTGATGGAGCGTGTCGGCCAATACTTCTATGGATATGACGAGACTTCGGTACAGCAGCAAGTGTTCGAACTCCTCAAGCAACGGCAGTTCACACTGGCAAGCGCCGAAAGCCTGACCGGCGGATTATTCGCGGACGCACTCGTTTCCTTGAGCGGAGCGTCCGAGGTATTCCTTGGCAGCTTCGTTGCATATTCACCCCTTGTGAAGCAGCAGGTGCTCGGAGTGAAGGAAGAAACGATTCGGAAGGAAGGCACCGTCAGTGAGCAATGTGCCATCGAGATGGCGGAGAATGCCGTCCGTCTGACAGGTGCCGATATCGGAATCAGTTTCACCGGCGTTGCCGGTCCGGATGGCTCGGAAGGGAAAGAGCCTGGGACTGTCTTCATCAGCCTCCATGAAAAAGGCAAACAAACGCGGACAACCGAGCTGTCGATCCGGAGCTCCCGTCAAGGCGTGCGGGCGCAGGCTGTGAAGAAGGGCTTTGATTTGCTCTTCCATTACTTGAAATGATATTTTAAGCATGGCTCAAAGCGGATAAATGTTCTTTTTGCCTGGAAGCACTGTCATTTTGACAGGTTCCGGAGAAATAAAAAAAGGGAACATTTATTCGCTTTTTGCTTGTTATATCTCAAAAAACAAGTTAGAATAGGTATAGATAATCCAAAGGAGGAAACACATTTGAGTGAACGTAAACAAGCCCTTGATATGGCTTTGAGACAAATAGAGAAGCAATTCGGTAAAGGTTCGATCATGAAACTGGGCGAAAGAGCGGAACAAAAGGTCTCTACCGTATCCAGCGGCTCCCTTGCACTTGATATCGCACTTGGTGTCGGCGGATATCCGAAAGGCCGTGTCATCGAGATTTATGGTCCGGAATCTTCAGGTAAGACGACTGTTGCCCTGCATGCGATTGCAGAAGCACAGCGCAATGGCGGACAAGCAGCCTTCATCGATGCAGAGCATGCACTTGATCCCGTGTATGCAGAGAAGCTTGGTGTCAATATCGATGAGCTTTTGCTTTCCCAGCCGGATACAGGGGAACAAGCATTGGAAATCGCCGAGGCGCTTGTGCGCAGCGGAGCGGTGGATATCGTGGTTGTCGACTCTGTTGCTGCCCTTGTACCAAAAGCGGAGATTGAAGGGGAGATGGGGGATTCCCACGTCGGTTTGCAGGCGCGTCTGATGTCCCAGGCACTTCGCAAGCTATCTGGTGCGATCAACAAGTCCAAGACGACTGCGATCTTCATCAACCAGATTCGTGAAAAAGTAGGTGTCATGTTCGGGAATCCGGAAACGACACCAGGCGGACGCGCCCTGAAATTCTATTCCTCCGTCCGTTTGGAAGTACGCCGTGCCGAAACATTGAAGCAAGGTAACGATATGGTCGGTAACAAAACGAGAATCAAAGTGGTGAAAAATAAAGTGGCGCCGCCTTTCAAGCAAGCGGAAGTCGATATCATGTACGGGGAAGGGATCTCCAGGGAAGGGGAACTCATCGATATCGCGAGCGACTTGGATATCATCCAGAAGAGCGGAGCTTGGTACTCCTATAATGAGGAGCGTCTCGGCCAAGGCCGCGAAAACGCGAAGCAATTCTTGAAAGAGAATCCGGAACTATCCACTACCATCCAGATGAGTGTGCGCGATCATTACAATCTGGATGCTGATAAGAAGCTTCCTGAAGAAGTTGTTACAGAAGAACAGGAAACTTTGGATATGTAAGGCTCTTGGGCTGGGATACATGCCTTGGCCAAACTAAATCCGAACGAGGTGCAAATTGGGGAGTTGGATTTGCATCTGTTCGGATTTTTTTGAAGGCAAATTCGGATTGGAAGCATAGCTGGTATAATATCTCGTCACCGCATTCCGGATCATGCTCCGGGAATTGGAATCGCTGCATGCTGCCTGTGCAGATTCATCTAATCGCCAATCTGCTAGTACTTTCCATGTTTCCTTGACAACATGCGAACACAGGATTAAAATTAACTTGTATAATTTTCTTTCTTTATTATACTTCTCTAAGGTTACCATAGTTTTTTTAATGAAAAACATTGTGCATGCCGACAGACATGTTTGTACAATTTCATAGCAGGGGAGGTGAAATCATGGATCTAATTTACCTGATCATCTCCATTTTGCTTGCTCTAATCGTCGGTGGTGTTGTTGGTTATCTTGTTCGCAAATCTATTGCTGAGAAAAAGATCTCCAGTGCGGAGGAATTGGCGAAGCAAATAGTAGAAGAGGGCCATCGCAATGCGGAAACGGCTAAGAAAGAAGCGCTTCTCGAAGCGAAGGATGAGAACTTCCAGCTGCGTCAGCAGACGGAGCAGGAATTACGTGAGCGACGTCTCGAACTGCAGAAGCAGGAGAATCGTCTGATGCAGAAAGAAGAAAATCTGGACCGTAAAAGCGATACGCTTGATAAGCGTGAAATTACGTTAGAGAAAAAGGAACAATCATTAGCTGAAAAACAACAACAAATTGAAGAATTGGAAAGCAAAGTGGAAGTCTTGGTGAAAGAGCAGCAGCTTGAATTGGAGCGTATTTCCGGCTATACGTCCGACGAAGCACGTCAGATCGTGCTGGACAAAGTCGAGAAGGAAGTTGCCTTCGATGCAGCTGTCATGATCAAAGATGCGGAACATCGTGCCAAGGAAGAGGCCGATAAGAAAGCGAAGAGCATTCTTTCCCTTGCACTTCAACGCTGTGCAGCCGATCATGTTGCGGAAACGACGGTATCCGTCGTGAACTTGCCGAATGACGAGATGAAGGGACGCATTATCGGACGGGAAGGCCGTAACATTCGTACGCTAGAGACACTTACGGGAATTGATCTAATTATTGATGATACACCTGAAGCGGTCATCTTGTCCGGTTTTGATCCTGTCCGTCGTGAAATCGCACGAATCGCACTTGAAAAACTTGTTCAGGATGGACGAATCCACCCGGCCCGAATCGAGGAAATGGTGGAGAAATCCAGACGGGAAGTCGATGAGTACATTCGTGAGACAGGGGAAGAAACGACTTTTGAAATCGGCGTACACGGCTTGCATCCGGATCTTGTGAAGATACTGGGAAGATTGAAGTATCGCACAAGTTACGGTCAAAACGTCCTGAAGCACTCGACAGAGGTAGCTTATCTATCAGGATTACTGGCAGCCGAGCTTGGCGAGGACGTTACCTTGGCCAGACGTGCAGGTCTCCTGCATGATATCGGTAAAGCCATCGACCACGAAGTCGAAGGCAGCCACGTTGAAATCGGGAAAGAACTCGCGGTCAAATACAAAGAGCATCCAGTTGTCATCAACAGCATCGCTTCCCACCACGGGGATGAGGAGGCGACATCGATTATTGCAGTGCTTGTAGCTGCAGCCGATGCGCTTTCCGCTGCCCGTCCCGGGGCAAGAAGCGAGACACTGGAAAACTATATCAAACGTCTGGAGAAACTGGAGGAGATTTCGGAATCCTTCCAGGGCGTGGAGAAATCCTTCGCCATTCAGGCTGGACGTGAGATCCGCATCATGGTCAAACCGGATGAAATCGACGACTTGGAATCGATCAAGGTCGCTCGT
The DNA here is from genome assembly GCF_002271665.1 of Terribacillus sp. 7520-G. NCBI lineage: Bacteria > Bacillati > Bacillota > Bacilli > Caryophanales > Bacillaceae > Terribacillus > Terribacillus sp. 7520-G. Next base: position 298,210 of record NZ_NQFP01000007.1, read on the forward strand.
GATATCCGGAAGCGCATTGAAAGCGAGCTGGATTATCCTGGCCATATCAAGGTCACGGTCATCCGGGAAACACGCGCAGTTGAATATGCTAAATAAGAAAGCGGCCTTGTGCCGCTTTTTTTAATAGACAGTCAGGAAGGAATGGATTATGAAGCTATTATTTATCGGGGACGTTGTCGGGGAACCGGGACGTCAAATGGTGCAGGAATATTTGCCTCGCCTGAAACAGCGTTATCAGCCGCAGCTGACAATCATCAATGGAGAGAATAGTGCGGATGGAAAAGGGATCAACGAACGCATTTATAAACAATTCCTGGAATGGGGAGCACAAGCTATCACGATGGGCAACCATACATGGGATAAGCGGGATATTTTCGAATTCATCGACGATGCAAAATATCTAGTCCGACCGGCCAACCTGCCGCCGCAGACTCCCGGTACAGGAATCATCTATGTGAAGGTGAATCAATATGAAGTGGCAATCATCAATTTGCTGGCGCGTACATTCATGATGCCGGCGGATGATCCGTTCCGGGAAGCCGACCGGCTGATCAAAGAAGCACAAAAGCGGACGAATCTGATCTTCATCGATTTCCATGGGGAGGCGACAAGTGAAAAGCAGGCATTCGGCTGGTATGTCGATGGCCGGGTCAGCGCTGTCGTCGGCACCCATACGCATACGCAGACAGCAGATGAACGTATACTGCCTTCTGGTACGGCATATATTTCAGACGCTGGTATGACTGGTCCGTATGACGCAATCCTGGGAATGGAGCGCGAGGCAGTCATCAAAAGATTCCTGACTAATCTCCCAGTACGTTTTGAAGTACCAAAAAAGGGTAAAACACAATTAAATGGAGTAGTGATCGATCTGGATCCGCAAACGGGGAAGGCTTCCTCCATCAAACGCATCCTGATCAATGATGACCACCCGTATATGGATTGATCTTTGCTGCTCCTTCACTAGTTCTTTTGTTTACAGATATAATCCAGGACAGACCGCAGCACTTTTTTCTGACATCGCCCGAAATGGGCATATCCATCACCACACAGAAATATAGTTAAAAGGAAAGTAGTCCAGTAAACGAAGGAGGTACCAGTGTTGGATATACTAAAAGTTTCAGCGAAATCCAATCCAAACTCAGTAGCAGGCGCACTCGCGAACGTATTAAGGGAACGCGGCTCAGCGGAAATCCAAGCAATCGGCGCAGGAGCACTTAATCAATCCGTGAAAGCTGTCGCCATCGCCCGGGGATTTGTTGCTCCGAGTGGTGTAGATTTGGTCTGTATCCCGGCATTTACGGATATCATGATCGATAACGAGGAACGGACTGCCATCAAATTAATTGTAGAACCACGATAAATCCCGCTCATAGCGGGATTTTTTATTTCCGATACTTGGACCTTGATAAGAGCATTGGTATAATGGACAAAAACGATCTATGGATGGGGGAGCAGGAAACAGTGAATGAGGAACAGCGTAAATCCGTTAGTTTGACAGGTTCAGAACAGGCAAATCAAATCGAGAAGCCGCTTCATGAAAAGACAACAGCCGATTTCGCTAAGTATTTCCAAACGACATACCAGCCGCCGAATTTGAAGCAGGCCAAAAAGCGGCGCAGGGAAGAGGTTAAGTTCCATTATGATTTCACGATTCCCCCGGAGCTGAAGGATGCGGGACGGGGCAAAAAATTCCTTATCCGTACATACGGCTGCCAAATGAATGAGCATGATACCGAAGTGATGGCAGGACTTTTTTTGGAAATGGGGTATGCACCCACCACGGATACAAACGAAGCGGATGTCATACTCCTTAATACCTGTGCCATCCGGGAAAATGCCGAGAATAAAGTATTCGGGGAAATAGGTCATCTAAAAGCCTTGAAACTGGAGAAGCCCGATCTGATCCTTGGTGTTTGCGGCTGTATGTCGCAGGAAGAGGCGGTCGTCAATCGAATCCTGAAGAAGCATAATCATATCGATTTGATTTTCGGGACACACAATATCCATCGGCTTCCGCAGCTATTGAAAGAAGCCCAATTCAGCAAGGAAATGGTGCTGGAAGTATGGTCCAAGGAAGGCGATGTCATCGAGAACCTTCCCAAAGCGAGAAAAGGCAAGATCAAAGCGTGGGTCAATATCATGTACGGCTGCGATAAGTTCTGTACATATTGCATCGTCCCATATACCCGCGGCAAGGAACGGAGCAGACGGCCGGAGGATATCATCCAGGAAGTGCGGCAGCTGGCAGCACAGGGCTATCAAGAGATTACTTTGCTTGGTCAGAATGTGAATGCCTACGGCAAAGATTTGCCCGATATCGATTACGGGCTCGGGGATCTGATGGATGCAATCAGGAAGGTCGATATTCCGCGTGTCCGCTTCACGACTTCCCATCCGCGTGACTTTGATGATAAACTGATAGAGGTACTGGCCAAAGGCGGCAATCTTCTTGATCACATCCATTTGCCTGTCCAATCGGGCAGCAATGATATACTCAGGGTAATGGCCCGTCGTTATACACGCGAAGAATATCTGACGCTTGTCAACAAGATCAGGCAGCAGATACCGAATGTGACGCTGACGACCGATATCATCGTCGGATTTCCGAACGAGACCGAGGAGCAGTTCCAGGAAACTTTATCGCTGGTCGAAGAAGTCGGGTTCGAAGCTGCCTACACCTATATCTATTCCCCGCGTGAAGGGACGCCCGCTGCCAAATGGGAAGACAATATTCCGATGGAAGTGAAAAGGGAGCGCCTGCAGCGATTGAATAGAGTGGTGGATGAATATGCAGCCAAGTCCATGCGTGCGTATGAAGGAGAAACAGTCCTCGTATTGGTCGAAGGGGAAAGCAAGCGGAATCCGGACGTGCTGGCAGGTTATACGGAAAAGAATAAGCTCGTCAATTTCAAGGGTCCGAAGTCAGTGATCGGTAAAATCGTCCCGGTACGTATAAAGAAAGCCAAAACATGGTCACTCGATGGCGAGTTGACAGAAACAACAGCGGAGGTACAGATCTAATGGGTTATTCCACCGAAGAGATTCTCAAGCAGGCTGAAAGCTTGGCAGATGAAATGGGCCACCTGGAAGAGATTGAGCACTTTCATCAGCTGGAAGCGAAGCTTAACGAGAACAAAAAGGTGCAGACATATATCAATCAAATTAAAATGAAGCAGAAGCAGGCTGTCAATCTGCAGGCTTATGGCAAACGGGAAGCACAGCTGCAAATGGAAAAGGAAATAGATGAGCTGCAGGAGAAAATCGATAGTATCCCTGTCGTCCAGGAATTCAAGGAGTCCCAAGTCATTACGAATCATATCCTGCAGAGTATCAGCCAGAATATCCAGCAAACTGTCTTCAGTGATGAAGAAACGGACAATTGAGTCCGTTTCTTTTTTTCTTTAATGATCAGTCATCCGGCAAGTTTTCGATAACCTCTCTTTAGGCATCTGCATAGTATGGAGGAGCGTTTAGTTGTGGTGAGCGGGAGCATTATTTTCTGACACCATAGGTGAACACCCTGCATAACATGACTATGTAAAAAGAGGAGGTTTTGGCAAGATGGGTTTTCAAGATCAGTCATATCGTGAAATCATCACGAAAGCGGTCATCGGCCGCGGTCGTAAATTCAGCAAGCATATCGATCATATCCGCCCGGACAACAAACCGTCCAGCATCCTTGGCTGCTGGATCATCAATCACCGCTATCACGCAAAAAAGAAAGGCGACGTAGGGGTGGAAGTAGTCGGCAAGTATGATATCAACGTTTGGTATTCCTACAATGATAATTCCAAAACAGACGTTGTATCGGAAACTGTCGAGTATAAGGAATTGGTCAAATTGAGCATCAAGGATGAAAATTGTCTGGATGACGAGTTTGAGGTTTATGCGAAAGCAATCCAACAGCCGAATTGCTTGGAATGCAAGATCGTGCAGCATGGCCAGAAGATTTTCGTCGAAGTCGAGAAGGAATTCCTTGTAGAAGTCGTGGGAGAAACAAAGCTTTGCGTGAAGGTCGATCCTGATGGATGCGAAGTGGAAGTGGACGTAGAAGAAGATTGGGATTATGAGCTTTCTGAAGATGATTTCAAAGATGTAGATCCTGATTTTTTGGATAAAAAGGATGACAAAGACTAAAACGAGAGCAGGCGCTCTCGTTTTTTGTATTTTTTCAAAGTGACGCAACAGAAGAAACTAGGAAAATACCTGTGTTATAATAGGACTAATTGCAATGAAACAGGGGAGTAGAAAATGTCAGGTTATACACCGATGATGCAGCAATATTTAAGAATAAAAGCCGATTATAAGGATGCCTTCCTCTTCTTCAGGCTAGGTGATTTTTACGAAATGTTCTTTGAGGATGCGCTGAAAGCGACGAAGGAACTGGAGATCACCTTGACGAGCAAGAATGCAGGAGGCGATGAAAAGGTGCCGATGTGCGGCGTTCCGTATCATTCGGCAGATAATTATATAAAAACACTTGTATCACGCGGCTATAAAGTCGCCATCTGTGAACAAGTGGAGGATCCCAAGACGGCTAAAGGTGTCGTGAAGCGGGAAGTGGTCCAGCTGATCACACCAGGTACTGTCATGGAAAACGGCATGCTTGATGAAAAGGAGAACAATTACCTGGCAGCTGTCACGGAAAATGAAGACCGTACATACAGCCTTGTGTACCATGATCTTTCCACAGGAGAAAACCGGGCTGCATTGCTGGAAGGTGGCTTCGATAGTCTGCTGAGCGAGCTTTACAACCAGCCGGTGAGGGAGATCGTCATCACCGAGGGGTTTAATCCGGAGCTGCAGGAGGCGCTGCGGGACCGCCTTGGTGTCACGTTATCCTATCAGGAAATGAACAGTGCTGGCATGTCACTGGATAAGCTCACTGGCAATGTGACGGATGCCAGGCTGCTGGGATGTTTTTCCATGCTATTGAACTATGTGGAACGGACGCAAAAACGTGGCCTGGATCATCTGAAGCCGCTCCAAGTGATGGAGCTCAAGCATTTCATGACACTGGATATGTATTCAAAACGCAATCTCGAGCTGACCGAAACGATCCTGAAGAAAGGGAAGCACGGGAGCCTCCTATGGGTGCTTGATGACACCGTTACGGCAATGGGCGCGCGTATGCTGAAGAAATGGCTGGAGCGTCCCCTGCTGCAAAAAGAAGCGATTGTAAGACGCCAGGATCTGGTCCAGGCCTTTCTGGATCATTTCTTCGAACGCGATACGATCCGGCAGCATCTGCAATCCGTGTATGATATCGAAAGGCTATCCGGTCGGGTCGCTTTCGGAAACGTCAATGCGAGGGATCTGTTGCAGCTGAAGCGTACACTGCAAAAGCTGCCTGAATTGAAGCAGGTTCTCTCAAGCTTTGAGGAAGAGGAAGTCCGCCGCATGGGGGAAGCGCTCGATCCGCTGCCGGATCTGTGTGAATATCTGGAAAGCAGTTTGCATGAAGATGCACCCATCAGTGTGCGGGAAGGCGGCATCCTGAAAGACGGATTCCACGAACAGCTTGATATATATCGGGATGCTTCAAGGAATGGGAAGCAATGGATTGCCGCACTGGAACAGCGGGAGCGCGAGGAGACGGGTATCAAATCGCTTAAAGTCGGCTATAACAAGGTATTTGGCTACTATATCGAGATAACGCGGGCGAATCTTCATCTGCTTCCGGAAGGGAAATATGAACGTAAACAGACGCTCAGTAATGCAGAACGCTTCATCACACCCGAGCTGAAGGAAAAAGAAGCGCTCATCCTGGAGGCGCAGGAGAAAAGTGTGGATCTTGAGTATACGCTGTTCATGGAAATCAGGGACCATGTCAAGACGTATATCCCTGCACTGCAGCAGCTCGCAGAACAGATCAGCCAGTTGGATGTTTTGCAAAGCTTCGCTGAAGTAAGTGAAAAGCAGCGTTATACGCGACCGACATTCAACCTCGAACGATCCGTGTCGATTAAGGAGGGCCGCCACCCTGTCATCGAAAAAGTGATGAAATCGGGCGAGTTTGTACCGAACGATGTGCAAATGGAAAATGATGCGGATATCCTGCTTATCACCGGACCGAATATGAGCGGTAAGAGCACATATATGCGCCAGGTGGCATTGACGAGCATCATGGCCCAAATCGGCTGTTTTGTTCCTTGTGAAGCAGCCGATCTGCCTCTTTTCGATCAGATCTTCACTCGTATCGGGGCGGCGGATGATCTAGTTTCCGGCCAGAGTACCTTCATGGTCGAGATGCTGGAGTCCAGGCATGCCCTGGAGCATGCGACCGACAGAAGCCTGATTTTACTGGATGAAATCGGCAGGGGGACAAGCACTTATGATGGCATGGCTCTTGCACAAGCCATCATCGAATATGTCCATGACCATATCCATGCAAAGACTTTATTCTCGACGCACTACCATGAGCTGACGTCTTTGGAGGAGAATTTGGATAAGCTTCGCAATGTCCACGTCCGGGCAGAGGAGCATGACGGGAATGTCGTTTTCCTCCATCAAATCCGTGATGGAGCGGCTGATGAAAGCTACGGTATCCATGTCGCAAAATTGGCTAAGCTCCCGGGAAGCCTTATCGAACGGGCCTCCCACATCCTTCAGGAGCTGGAAGGGCAGGGGAAAAAGCCGGCTGTCTCCAAACCTGAACAGGAGCGGGAAGAGGTTCAGCTATCGTTTTTCGCAGAGCCAGAGCCGGAAATGAAAAAACAAAAACAAGACAGCCGAGCGGATAAAGTGTTGGCAGAGCTTGCATCGATCAATTTGATGGAGCAAACACCGCTTGAAGCTATGAATCTATTATATAAATTGCAGCAAATGGCAGCAAAGAAGTAAGGAGGTTCCAATATGGCGATTCAATTGATGCCGGATGATTTAGCGAATAAGATTGCAGCGGGTGAAGTGGTCGAGCGGCCGGCTTCGGTCGTCAAGGAACTGGTGGAAAACAGTATCGATGCAAACAGTACAGTGATCAAAGTGGCCGTACAGGAAGCGGGGCTGACCGAAATCAGCATTGTTGACAATGGTGACGGCATGGAACCGGATGATGTGGAAAGGGCCTTTTTCCGTCATGCTACGAGTAAGATCCGGAATGAGCATGATCTCTTCCATGTCCGTACACTTGGGTTCCGCGGGGAAGCATTGGCCAGTATTGCCGCGGTAAGTCAGCTTGAAATCAAGACAAGCACTGGTGAAAATGCAGGTGTGAAGCTAGTCATGGAAGGCGGCGCAATCAAAGAAAGAAGCAAATGCGATGCACGGAAAGGGACGGAGATTACGGTCCGTCATCTGTTTTTCAATACCCCGGCCCGCCTGAAGTATATGAAAACGATCCATACGGAGCTTGGCCATGTCTCCGAGGTGATCAACCGCCTTGCGCTTGCTCACCCGGAAATACGGTTCGAACTTACGCACAATGGCAAAGCTTTGTTCCAATCAACCGGACGAGGGGATATGCTGCAGATCGTCGCTCAAATCTATGGTAATTCCGTTGCGAAGAAAATGGTGAAGGCGACACATGAGACATTGGATTATAAGCTGGCGGTGTTAGCGGCCAAGCCAGAGATCAATCGGGCTTCCCGTCAGTATGTATCCTTTATCGTGAATGGCAGATACATCCGCAATCCTATCTTGGCCAAAGCCGTCATGCAGGCGTATCATACCCTGCTGCCGATCGGCAGATTCCCGCTTGCTGTGATTTCCATCGAAATGGATCCGGTCCTTGTCGATGTCAACGTGCATCCGGCTAAGCTCGAAGTCCGTTTCAGCAAGGAAAAAGAGCTGTTTGATGCTGTCGAGCAGGTGGTCGGCAAGGCGCTTCGGCAGCAGCGGCTCATTCCGGAAACTGTCGCACCGAAACAGAAAAAGGTCGAGGAACGAAGCGAACAGCAAAGCTTCACTTTCTTTGAAAATAAACCGGTCAAAGAACCAGATCCCCAACCGGAGCGATGGTTCTTTGATGAAGTGAAGGAATCAGCGCCTCCGATCATAGAGGTTGAAGGGGAAGGAAAGCCAGAGCCCGAGGTTTTCCTTTCAGATCCTGATGAAGCAAACGAACCAGGGGATACCGTCGACCCAGAAAATGAGCCGGAATATGCAGTCCCGCCGATGTATCCAATCGGGCAGCATCATGGCACGTATATTTTGGCGGAAAATGAAGAGGGTCTCTTCCTGGTCGATCAGCATGCTGCGCAGGAACGGATCAAATACGAATACTACCGGGAAAAAATCGGGGAAGTGGAAAAGGAATTGCAGGAATTGCTCATCCCGCTCACATTTGATTTCACCCGGCAGGAATCCTTGATCATCGAGCAGTATCGGGAAGAGCTTGAGGCAGTCGGATTATTCTTTGAATCCTTCGGAGGACATACGTATATCGTCCGCTCCCATCCGCAATGGTTCCCGAAAGGCTTCGAAGAGGAAATCATCCGTGAAATCGTGGAACAGGTGATGCAGGAAAGCAAAGTCGATATTCACAAATTACGGGAGGAAGCGGCAATCATGATGTCCTGCAAACGTTCCATCAAAGCGAACCATCACTTGAATCATGATGATATGTTCCATCTATTGGAAGAGCTCCGGACATCACAGGATCCTTTCACCTGTCCGCACGGTCGGCCGATCATCATCCGCTTCACTTCATACGAGCTGGAAAAACTGTTCAAACGAGTACAATAGGCGCAGGCAGCTGCGCCTTTTTGGCTTGTCTGGGTATTCACCGCCCCGGAGGATGGGGAACGTGCTTATACTATCCTGTAATCTGATTACTGACAGGAAGGAGATTACAGTATGGCACTATTCATCAAACCGACATCAGGCAGGCTGACAAACGGCTTCCGAGGTGCTGGATCATCCCATAATGGTGTCGATTGGGCACAATCCGGCACTGTGAGAATCGTCGCAGCTGCTGCCGGTACTGTCAGCAGATCGTATGTGTCTTCCTCATACGGAGAAGTCGTCTTCCTTGTGCATCAGCTTAACGGACAAACGTATGAATCGGTTTATGCACATATGCGGTCGGGATCCCGGCAAGTAAGCGTGGGAGATGCTGTCAGGCAGGGACAATTCATCGGATATATGGGCAGCACGGGGGATTCCACTGGTCAGCATCTCCATTTTGAATTGCACCGCGGCAGATGGAACGCGGACAAATCCAACGCGGTCGACCCGCTTGATTATATCGGGTCATCGGCAAGCGATTCACGACAGTCTGCCAGTGTCCCATACCCCGGAAGTTATATTCGGATGGGGTCACGCGGAGATGATGTCCGGCGGATCCAGCGGGCATTAGGCGTGACAGCAGATGGGATTTTCGGCCCGGTCACAAGACAGGCCGTCGTCGATTTCCAGCGCAGCAATGGTCTTGGTGTGGACGGTATCGTCGGGCCGCAAACATGGAATAGATTGTTCTGATTTTGGGCATGCTGATTAGCCAGAGGAGGCGTTAGCCATGCAGAATCAGCATCTTGTGGACTTTCTGAACCAGCAAATAGCCAATATCAGTGTATTGCATGTGAAGCTTCAGCGTTATCATTGGTATGCTAAAGGCCCATATGGTTATGTGATTGAGCAATATACAGAGGATTTGCATCTGCAATTGGACCAGATGAAGAAATCGTTGGGCAATCGTGTGCTTGCCATCGGCGGCAGACCGATAGCAGTCATGAGCAAATTCCTGAAGGAAGCTACCTTGAAGGAAGCGCAAGCCGATGATGAGGATTATGAAGTCGTCAAGACCTTGCGTCATGATTACAGTCAACTGGCCCAGGAAATCAAGATCACCGGCATACCGCTTGCGAAAAGGCAGGAAGATGATGCGACAGCTGGATTGCTTGCGGATATCCTCGGCAGACTGGAATATGAAGCCATCCGCCTGACGAAATATCTTATCGATGCCGATGAAAAATAAGCTGTGCTCATGCGTGCACGGCTTTTCGTTTATCTTTCTTTGCAGTGTTATGCTAAACTAATGACATGTTAAAGAAGGAGAATGACATGGAAAAACAGAAACTAATCGTCGTTGTCGGACCCACGGGTGTCGGCAAGACCCAGCTGAGTATCGAAATCGCGAAAAAATTCGGCGGCGAGGTGATCAGCGGCGATTCCATGCAGATATACAGGGGCATGGATATTGGAACGGCAAAAGTCACCAAAGAGGAACAGCAAGGAATCCCGCATCATCTGATTGATATCCGCGACCCTGATGAAAATTATTCTGCGGCCGATTTTCAAGCTGATGTAGAGGTTTGTGTCAGGGATATAACAAGCCGCGGAAAACTCCCGGTCATTGCCGGCGGAACCGGTTTATACATACAGGCTGCCCTTTACGGCTACGATTTTTCGGAGGCAAAACGGGATGACAGCTATCAGCAGCAGCTGGAGCAGGAAGCAAAAGAACATGGACCGCTTCACTTGCACAGCCAGCTGCAGGAGGTCGACCCAGTACAGGCAGAGCGCATCCATCCGAATAATATCCGGCGGGTGATCCGGGCGCTGGAAATCTACCGCCGCACCGGTAAAAGAATGAGTGATCATGAAGAGACCGAACCTGATGCTCGTTATGATGCTACGATGATCGGATTGGAGATGGACCGGGATATGCTTTACGAACAGATAAATCGCCGGGTCGATAAGATGCTTGCTGCCGGATTGCTGGAAGAGGTGAAGCAGCTGGTGGATCGCGGCATCAAAGACACCCAATCCATGCGGGCAATCGGGTATAAGGAGTTTATCCCTTATCTGGAAGGGAAAATGGACTGGGAGGATACGGTGGTCCAGCTGAAGCAGAACAGCAGACGCTATGCGAAACGTCAATATACATGGTTCCGCAATAAGATGGATGTGGACTGGTATACGATTACGCCTGCGACAAAAAAACAAAAATTTAGAATTATTTTAGAAGAACTTGCAGGAAAGCTGGAATAAAGGTAGAAATAGGAACCGTATAGAAATTAGGAGGGGAATAGATGTCTCAATCTGTTAATATCCAAGACCAATATCTGAATCAACTGCGCAAAGAACGTATGCAAGTCACTGTTTTCCTGACGAATGGCTTCCAAATTCGCGGAACGGTGAAGGCGTTTGACAATTTCACTGTATTGTTCGAAACGGAAGGAAGACAGCAATTAATCTTCAAACATGCGATTTCTACATTCTCCCCAGTCAAGAATGTATCGCTGGATTATAAAGAACAGAGTTAAAATAAAGCGGGCGCCCAATGCGCCCGTTTTATTTTTGTTTTAAAGTGGAGCGCCGCTGAATAAAGTAGATAAAGACCATTGGGCATTTGTCACGGCCTACCTGTCTTGAGCGTAAACTGCAGTGAGGGGTGATCATATGGAAGCTCAAGTTACGAATGCGAAAGGAAAAATCAATATCGTCCTGAAAAACAGGCAGCAGGAGACGGAACAGCTGCAAAGTGCTGCTGCCAAGCGCGATATCGATCCGTTCCGTCATATCGACCAGGAATTCGCCTCCTTCATCGGAATGGAGAAGCTCAAGAAAACAATCAAAGAAATTTATGCAAATGTCCATATCAGCCAGAAACGGGAGGCAGCGGGACTGAAGCAGGAAAAGCAAGTGCTGCATATGCTTTTCGAAGGCAATCCCGGTACAGGGAAGACGACAGTTGCCCGGAAGCTTGCTTCAGTTTTTCGTGATATGGAGGTTTTGGATAAAGGACATTTCATTGAAGCGGAAAGGGCCGATTTAGTCGGTGAATATATCGGGCATACGGCTCAAAAAACAAGAGCGCTCATCCAGCGTGCCATGGGCGGCATCCTGTTCATCGACGAGGCCTATTCGCTGGCGCGCGGAGGCGAAAAGGACTTCGGGAAGGAAGCAATCGATACGCTGGTCAAGCATATGGAGGATGCTTCCAACCGATTTATCCTCATCCTTGCCGGATATCCCAGGGAAATGAGGCATTTCATGAGCTTGAACCCTGGGCTGCGTTCACGCTTCCCGATCCAGCTCGAGTTCCCTGATTATAAATCCGAGCAATTGATGAATATAGCCAAAGGGATGCTTGCAGAGAAAGAGTATCAGCTGACGAAGGAAGCGGAATGGAAGCTAAAGGAAATCATCGTCCAGCAGAAAGCCAAACGAACAGCGGATTTCTCGAATGCCCGCTTTGTACGGAATATCATCGAAAAAGCGATCCGGATGCAAGCAGTCCGGCTTGTGCGCCATGATCACCATCTGTCGACGGAAGAATTGATGAAAATAACAGTTGCCGATTTGAATCATGAAGAATGACCCGGAACGTGAACAAAGAGCTCATTGCGCGGCTGTGCAATGAGCTCTTTTGCTCTAAAAGGGTATTCATGCAGTGCATAGCCGGAATTTGCTGGGGCAGTATACATATCAAGGAGTGCACATGATGGAAAATATAATTGAATTTCTTCTGTGGTTGGATGTGTGGATCGGTACGATCGTTGTTGTCCTTGTACCAGTCTTATGTACTGTACTGGCCAATAAATTAAAAGGGCTCCGCAAAAAAGTCCACAAACGAAAAGAGCAGACCTTCCTTCCGAATCAATTTGTCCTGTCTGCAAAATTAGCGCAGAACGTGGAACATATCAAAGCTATCGTCGGTGACAGCTCCGATATCATTTTCCGTCAATTCAAATTGGGAATGGATAATCGAAGCTGCACGATCGTCCATATCGATGGATTGGTCGATCAGCAGCTGTTGCAGCAATCCATCCTTCATCCGCTGATGCACAGCAAGCAGTCTAAGTCTGGCTTCCATCTATTCAAGAGTGGAAATATAAAGGATTACTTGCTTTATCATGCGCTGGAAGTCAGTGATATAAAGGCTCTGAAGGACACGGATAAAATGATACGGCAGCTTCTGTCTGGATCTGTTCTGCTGTTGGCGGAGGGACTGGATGAAGCATTTGTGCTCAGTGCCAAAAAATGGATTTCCCGTAATTTGGACGAGCCGATCACCGAAGCGCTTGTCAGGGGGCCCCGTCTGAGTTTCATCGAAAATATTCGGGATAATACAGCAATATTGCGCAGGATGACGACGGACCCCAATTTGACATTTTCGGATTTTAATGTTGGGGAGAGAACGAGCAAACAGCTGACCGTGGTATATGTGAAGGACATCGCCAATGAAGAGCTGGTCAAGGAAGTCAAGGATCGCATACAAAATATGGATATAGACCATGCGGCGGATACGGGCTATATTGAACAGCTGATAGAGGATAACTATATGTCCATTTTTCCGCAAGTACAGGCAACGGAACGGCCCGACCGCGTGATGGGGGCGATTTTGGAGGGAAGGGTCGGGATCCTGCTTGATGGCTCATCATATGCCCTGATTGTGCCGGCGACATTCTCCGTGATGGTGCAATCACCGGAGGATTACTATGAGCGCTGGATCCCAATGTCCCTCATTCGGCTGCTTCGGTATGTAGCTGCCTTTTTGAGTGTATTCCTGCCGTCCTTTTATATTGCATTCGTATCTTTCCATCAAGGGCTGATTCCGACTGATTTAGCCTTGGCCATAGCCGGGACGAGGGTGGGGGTTCCGTTTCCGACGATCATCGAGGCGCTGCTGATGGAAGTATCGATTGAATTGTTGAGGGAAGCAGGTCTCAGGCTTCCACGGCCGGTAGGGCAAACGGTCGGGTTGGTCGGTGCCCTGATCATCGGGGAAGCGGCGGTGCAGGCTGGGCTGGTCAGTCCGATCATGGTCATTGTCGTCGCCGCCACGGCCATCGCATCCTTTGTCTCGCCTCATTACGGAGCGGGCATCGCGCTGAGGGCACTTCGATTCCTGGCCATGTTTTCCGCTGCTTTCCTTGGTTTGTACGGGATCAGTTTATTCTTTTTGGCACTCTGTGTCCATGCGGTCAAGCTGCGCAGCTTTGGAGTCCCTTATATCACTCCGGGCACATTATACAGCAAAGAAGACTGGAAGGACTTCTTTCTCCGCATGCCTTTGTTTACGATGAGAAATCGTCCCGCAGAATACTTCCCGAAGGACCAGGTCAGAAGAAAGAAATATTAGGAGATATGGCAGATGAAAATGGGAACGACTAGGATCACGACCGTACAAATGGTTTCGTTGCTTGCAACAACACTGATTGCAGTAGGTATCTTTACCCTGCCGCGGAATCTGGCCATGAAAGTCGAAACGCCGGACTTATGGATTTGTGTACTGTTGGGCGGCATATGCGCTTATCTTTCGTGCCTTATCATCGTGACTTTGAGCCTTCGCTTTGACCGCCTTACCTTTTTCGAATTCAACAAGCTGATCGTCGGCAAATGGCTGGGGACGATATTAAGCATTGGTTTCATCGGATACGCGCTTTTGATCGGCGCGTTTGAAATACGATCCATGGGGGAATTGACACAGTTTTATTTGCTGGAAGAAACGCCGATTCCTGTCATTCTGATCAGTATGTACTGGGTTGCCATTTACCTGCTGGTGGGCGGCATCAATCCGATTGCCCGGCTGATCGAGCTATTGACGCCTGTTTGTCTATTCATTTTCATCCTGGTATTTTGTCTTGGTTTCAAAGTATTTGAAATTGATAATCTGCGGCCTGTATTCGGACTTGGAGTAGCTCCTGTATTGAAGGGAGTCACTCCGACGTTCCTCACTTTCAGCGGATTGGAATTCATGCTCGTATTCGTTGCCATGATGCAGAAGCCCAAAGACGCGAAGAAGGTGGCGTTGATCGGGATAGTCATACCGGTATCCCTTTATTTATTGGCTGTCGTCATCATTACCGGCGGTTTATCGGTAGATAGGATGAAACATCAGAAATGGCCGACATTTGCCCTCATCCAGGAATACGAATACGAAGGCATCCTCTTTGAACGTTTTGATTCGCTGTTCTTGGTCGTTTGGCTGATCCAGATGTTCACGACATATGTGGTCTGTCAATATGTGGCGGCCAAAGGCATCTCCCAGCTGACGCGTATATCATATAAGAAAGCGAATTATTTCCTTTTGGCTGCAGTTTATATCATTTGTTTGATTCCTCAGGATTTGAATCAGTTGGAAAAGATGGGGACGATGATTGGCTGGACAAGCTTTACTTTTTCTTTCCTCGTTCCATCGCTGCTGTTGATCATTGCGATTGTGAGGAGGCTGAAATACAGTGAAGAGACACAAAAGGGTACGTGATCTCTGTCTATGTGCAATTGCTTCGCTGTTATTCATGTCCGGCTGCTGGGACAGCGCTGATATCGAGGAAATGTCGTTTGTGATCGGCTTTGGCATCGATAGCAGCGAGAATGAGCAGACTCCGATCAAGCATACCACGCAGATTGCCAGTACCAAGAAAAAAGGAGAGCAAGGGGCAGCGCCGCAAGGGAAAATGTATCAAGACGTTACCCTTGAAGGGGAGTCGGTCCAGGATATTCTGCGTTCCATCTCCCTTCAGCTGCCTTATCCTGTGTACACGGATCATCTGGAATCCATCATCATCAATCAAGAAATAGCGCGCAAATACGATCTTTCCATTATGCTCGATCAGATCATGCGTGATAATGTGACACGCCTTAGCCCGTATGTTGTCCTAAGCGAGCAGAAAACGTTTGATGTATTGGACACGAACATCGAAGGGGAGATACCCAGCAGCTATATCAGCAGCATTTTCGATAATAAAACAAGCACGCTGAAAATCCTGCCTCCAGTACGCTTAGGTGAGGTTGCTGCCAATCTGGCTTCCCGGATCAGCTTTACCTTGCCGAATGTCGTGAAGGAAAATAATACGATCAAAGTGGACGGGGCCGGCATAATAAGAGGGAAGGACAGGAAGCTCGCCGGTTTCCTGACGACGGAAGAGGTGGAAGGGATAAACTGGATGAGCGGGGAAGGGAAGGCTGGTTTACTTGAATTCCAGGATGATAAAGATCATACGATTGTATACGAAGTACAGCATTACAAGACGAAGGTAAAGCCGAAATTACAGGATGGGCGTCTATCCTTCCTGGTACAAAGTGAAGCAGATGGATGGATAACGGAAGATTGGTCCCAGTCTGGCCATGATTTGTCCGAACGTTACGTAGAAGAATTGAGACGCTTGGCAGAAAAAGAAGTCAAGAGATTGATGAAGGAAACGATGAAAAAGCTTCAGGATGATTATAAAACGGAAGTCGTCGGATTCTCCGATAGTTTCCGGATCGCTTACCCAAGGGAATAT
The DNA here is from genome assembly GCF_002271665.1 of Terribacillus sp. 7520-G. Lineage (NCBI taxonomy): Bacteria > Bacillati > Bacillota > Bacilli > Caryophanales > Bacillaceae > Terribacillus > Terribacillus sp. 7520-G. The sequence continues at coordinate 314,388 of NZ_NQFP01000007.1, forward strand.
CAAAAGATGAAAAAGGATTGGGATGAACACTTTGCGAACGCAGAAGTGGACTACGAAGTAAAAATCAGGATCGTCAATACAGGGGATGTGGTGAAGTAAATCGGCTTCTCCATGAAGCATGGATGTCATTCCTCCGGTCATTTCCAAGCTTTTGCATAAAGCGAAGGCTTTTTCCTTATCTGATAGGGTATAATGACATATGGAAAGGGTGACAGCATGGAACGTGTACTATTGATGGCAGTCCATCATCAGAATCAGACATTGGAGCGATTCCAATCATCGCTCGATGAACTGGAGGCATTGACAAAGACAGCGGGCGGAACCGTGGCGGGAATCGTCACGCAAAAGCGGGAGCGCCTGCATCCTGGAACATATTTCGGCGCAGGGAAGCTGGATGAACTTGCTGAGCTCGTCGAGCAGGAAGAGCCGCTCCTCGTCATTTCCAATGATGAATTGTCTCCAGGGCAACTGAAGAATATCAGCAACCATATCGGCGTCCGTGTCATCGACCGGAGTCAGCTGATCCTTGATATATTTGCGACGCGTGCGCATACCCGCGAGGGAAAATTGCAGGTGGAGCTGGCACAGATGCAGTACTTGCTGCCAAGACTTTATGGGCAGGGTACCGAAATGAGCCGTCTTGGGGCCGGAATCGGGACGAGGGGCCCCGGTGAAACAAAACTGGAAACCGACAGACGGCATATCCGCCGCCGGATCGATGAAATCAAACATCAGCTGAAAGCGGTCGTTTCGCACCGATCCCGCTATCGGGAAAGGCGCAAAGCGAATCAGGCATTCCAGATTGCTTTGGTCGGCTATACAAATGCCGGTAAATCGACTATCTTCAACCGCCTTACCGGAAATGACAGCTTGGAGCAGGATCAGCTGTTTGCCACGCTGGATCCGATGACACGCAGGATGCGGCTTCCTTCCGGTTTCCAGGCATTGCTGACCGATACCGTCGGCTTCATACAGGATTTACCGACAGCACTCATAGCAGCTTTCCGTTCGACACTGGAAGAAGTGACCGAAGCGGATTTCATCATTCATATGGTCAATAGCGCCCATCCGGATCACGAACAGCAGCAGGCCACAGTGCTGAAGCTGCTCAAAGAACTCGGAGCAGATCATCTGCCGATTCTGACAGTCTATAACAAGGCGGATCTCCTGACGGAGGATTTCATTGCCAGCGCTCATCCATATATGCAGATATCGGCATTCAAGGAAGAAGATCGACGCCGCTTACTGGAAAAAGTGCAGGAAATGATCCAGGAAACAAGCGAATTTTATGATACAATCGTACCTGCGACAGGCGGGCGTCTCCTGGATAAGCTTGCCCAAGAAACGATCCTGACGAAACGGGATTACAATGAAGAATTGGATGCTTATGAAGTGAGCGGCTATGTATTGCCGGATCACCCGCTTGTTCATCAATTGAAGGGAAAGAATGAAGCATGATAAAAGAAACAGCAAGAAGAACGGAAGAAGAAACAAGCGCCCAGCGCGCAGAGATAGATCGCATTGCAGAAGAAAATCAGAAACGAGTGATGGATGCATTCCGGAACCAGCGCGTGAGCGACAGTCATTTCAATCCGACCACCGGCTATGGCTATGATGATTTTGGCCGCGAGACGCTCGAACAAGTATATGCTGAAGTGTTCGGCGGGGAAGATGCGCTTGTACGGCCGCAGATTGTTTCCGGGACGCATGCGATCACGACGGCACTTTTCGGTATCCTTCGCCCGGGAGATGAGCTTCTCTATATCACCGGTAAACCATACGACACACTGGAAGGTGTCATCGGGAACCGGCAGGAAGATACAGGGTCCCTGAAGGATTTTGGTGTCACATATGATGCAGTCGATTTGACCGAAGCAGGTGCAATCGATTATCCGGCTCTGGCAGCGAAGCTTTCCGATAAGACGAAGGTCGTGGCAATCCAGCGTTCGAAAGGATATGCCGACAGGCCTTCGTTTTCTGTTGCTGAGATCGGGGAGATGATCGCCTTCGTAAAAGAGAAGTATCCGGAGATCATCGTATTTGTCGATAACTGCTACGGGGAATTCGCAGAAACCAAAGAACCGCTTCATGTCGGGGCTGATGTGATTGCCGGATCTTTGATCAAGAACCCAGGCGGCGGTATTGTGCGTGCGGGCGGCTATATCGCCGGGCGAGCGGACCTGATCGAGTTATGTGCCAATCGTTTGACCGCACCTGGTCTCGGAAAAGAGACGGGAGCAACATTGGGGATGCTGCAGGAGCTGTTCCAAGGTTTCTTCCTGGCACCCCATGTCGTAGGTGAAGCACTGAAGGGAGCCATTTTCACCTCCAGGTTCCTGGAGCTGCTCGGATTTTCTACTTCACCGAAATACGATGCCAAGCGAGTTGATTTGATCCAATCAGTGAATTTTCATTCAGCGGATCAAATGGTCGCCTTCTGCCAGGCAATCCAGCATGCATCACCAGTCAATGCACATGTGACACCGCATCCGGCGCCAATGCCGGGATATGAAAATGACGTCATCATGGCAGCTGGAACCTTCATCCAAGGTGCCAGTCTCGAGCTGACGGCAGATGGACCGATCCGTCCGCCATACACGGCTTTTGTCCAGGGAGGTTTGACTTATGCCCATGTGAAGCTGGCCATCATCGATGCAGCTCAGAATCTACTGGAAAAAGGCTTGATATCAACGAATCAAGCAAACTAAAAAATTTCATGTCAACTAAGCTGACACGTGTTGACATTTAAAATTACCTACGTATATAATAGACGTAGAGTACATAAGGAAAGGGGATGGACGATAAATGAGTGACATGAATCGCCGATCTATGCCCTTGTTCTCTATTGGTATTGTAAAATCACTTACTGCATTAACAGCAAGACAAATCCGTTATTATGAAGACAACGGACTGATTTTCCCAGCAAGAACAGAAGGCAATCAGCGGCTTTTCTCATTCAATGATGTGGATCGGCTGCTGGAGATCAAGGAATTGATCGATAAAGGAATCAATCTTGCCGGTATCAAGCAAATGCTGCCTTATAAAGAAAAACCGTCAGCAGATACGCTTGAGACCCCGATCGCACCGGAGATCTCCGACAAGGCACTGCGACAAATGCTTCGTCAGGAATTGATGGACACCGGACGTTTGGGTAAAGCTTCGTTACGTCAGGGAGAGTTATCACGATTCTTCCATTAATAGAGGAGGAGAAAGAATGGCGAAATTTACTAGAGAAGATGTAATCAAGATCATCAAGGAGGAGAACGTAAAGTTCATTCGCTTGCAGTTCACCGACTTGCTTGGCACAATCAAAAACGTGGAAATCCCGCTTAGCCAATTGGACAAAGCTTTGGACAACGAAATGATGTTTGATGGATCATCCATCGAAGGCTTTGTGCGCATCGAGGAATCCGATATGAAACTTTATCCGGACCTGGATACTTTCGTTGTATTCCCTTGGACTAGTGAAAAAGGCAAAGTGGCACGTTTCATCTGTGATATCTATACTCCTGAAGGAGAGCCATTCGAAGGCTGCCCGCGTTATAACTTGAAGCGCAACCTGAAAAAAATGGAAGAGCTTGGATTCAGTGCATTCAACATCGGTACAGAGCCGGAATTCTTCTTGTTCAAACTCGATGAAAAAGGCGAACCGACACTGGAATTGAATGATAAAGGCGGATACTTCGACCTTGCCCCGACGGACTTGGGTGAAACGACCCGCCGCGATATCGTGTTGGAATTGGAAGAAATGGGCTTTGAAATCGAAGCATCCCACCACGAAGTGGCACCAGGGCAGCACGAAATCGATTTCAAATATGCAGACGCATTGAAGCATGCGGATGATATCCAAACTTTCAAGCTGGTAGTGAAGACAATCGCCAGAAAACATGGCCTGCATGCCACATTCATGCCGAAACCGCTATTCGGTGTCAACGGTTCCGGTATGCACTGCAACATGTCCCTATTCAAAGACGGCAAGAATGCTTTCTATGATGAAAGCGGCGAGCTGAAGCTTTCCGAAACAGCATATCAGTTCATCGCAGGCACATTGAAGCATGCGGTCAACTTCACTGCTGTAACGAATCCGACAGTAAACTCATACAAACGCCTGGTACCTGGCTACGAAGCTCCATGCTACGTTGCATGGTCCGGCAAGAACCGCAGCCCATTGATCCGTGTGCCATCCGCTCGCGGAGCAAGCACACGCATCGAGGTCCGCAGCGTCGATCCATCTGCGAACCCATACCTGGCAATGAGCGTATTGCTTGCTGCAGGACTTGACGGAATCAAGAACAACCTGGAAGCACCAGCATCCATCGACCGCAACATCTATGTCATGGACAAAGCGGAAAGAGAAAAGAACGGTGTAACAGATCTTCCAGCTACACTATTCGATGCTCTTGAACAGCTTAAATCCGACGATATCATCGTCGAAGCATTGGGCGATCACCTATTCGAACACTTCATCGAAGCAAAAGAAATCGAATGGGATATGTTCCGCACACAAGTGCACCCATGGGAACGCGATCAGTATATGGAAGACTTTTAAGCGAAAAACGTTGATTTAAAGCCATTTCACTGGTGGTCAAAAAGTAGGCTGCTAACCCCAAAGTTAGATTTTACCACTTTTTGACCACCAAATTTGGCTAAAAAATATCAGTCATAAATTGACTGAGTGTATTTTTCATATCCATCTACGCTCGATTTTTCGCTCTTTGGTGATATATGAGAATAAATATCTGAAGTGATACTGATCGACTTATGGCCAAGTCTTTCTTGTACAAACTTCATATCAGCTCCTGATTCTAACAATAAGACTGCGTGAGTATGTCTTAGGGAATGAATCGGGAGTTTTTCTATTTGTGCTTGTTTAAGTATCCGCTTGAAAGCATTATATAGAGATGATTTAGGTAAGATACTACCGTCTTCGCGGCAAAAGATTAAATCAAGGTCATGGCGATAAGAGGGACTGTAGGTGTAGACTTTAAATAAAAGAAGACTTTTATGAAAAAATGAAAAGGAGAAGGAATAAGTGAGCGGTTGTCATGTCACTATAATGTTTTTACTTTACGACGAATAGGAATCCTTTGCAATGACAGGATGGTCAAGTTAATTTCCGTTAAGAATTACCTATGGGGAAAATTCCTGGTTTGATAGTCTTTTGACTCTTTGGTTTTGCGTATGTTACGTTGGTACAAATAAACAGCAATGAGGTGAAATCACAATGACTGTTTTGATTATCGTTTTGGGTCAGTTTTTCTACATTGCCAGTGCACCGATATTTTCAAAAACAAATCGAGCCAAGGAGTATTCGTATCTAGCAATTAACTTAGCTTACATTTTGCTAATTACACTTTATTATTCAAATAGAATAGAAATGACAAACAATACATTTTTGTTAATTACTATTCTAGTTTACATCCCAGTTGCCTATCAGATATTGAATAAAAACAAACAAAAAAAGCAGGCGTAAAATACGCCTGCTTTTCCCTTATCGGCTATAAACAATAGGACCTGTGATCTTAAATTCGATTTTGACACCTTTGCCTTTATTTTTAGAATCAATTCTATTCCCGAGAGAAACTCCTGCACCACCGATAACACCTGCTATTGTTGAGACCAGTACAGTAGGTGGAGAAGGAATAAATCGAGAAATAGTGGCAGCTCCTACTGTAGCTCCACCAGTGTTTTGTAAGGTTTGGGCAAATTCTGTCGCATCTTTATTGTTCATAGTCATAGTTACGCCCCACCAATGGAGTTTGTATGAAGTGCCGCTTGAAGCTGTAGTAAAAGCTTTATTTGTTTCTGTAACTGTTAAATCTTCGTTTATTACTACTTCTCCTGCATCAACAGATTTATTTAATTCAGACATATATTCAGTAATATTAGATATTACATCGTCAGATATAGTAACTGAGTTTTTATAGTCTTCATTAAGATAAATCTTGCCATCTTTTACTTCCACATATGGAGTTAATGCTTTGATAATTTCCTCGTCTGTCTGGACACTAGTAGCTTGAACTGTGTCAGGTTGGTTTGCAGGCTGATAAATGGACTGAGCGTTAACAGTATAAGCACCAGATCCTATAAGAGTCGTAAAGGCTAAACCAGAGGGAACAATTTTCATAGTTTTCTTCATCAAAAAACATTCCCTTCAGTAAATTTAATTACGCCACAACACTAACATTCATTTACCAAAATTGGAACCTTATAGAATAAAATCAATTTATAGTAATAGATATTTTACTTTTATTGGTAGTTTGGCGGTTATTAATCATGACAGACTCTTCGTTCTATTAGGCTATATTTAGAAAAATGGTATGAGGTAATAAATACTGAAGTTAAAAGGATGAACAGGATTAATAAAAAGTTGATTTTAATCAAATGAAAATAAATAAAATAAAATAGTATATTATAGAGTACCACAACGAAGGGAGGTGAAAGCGAAAATGATTAAGCCATTGAAGCTGAGCCAAAAAGCTTATGAGACATATAGGCAAACAGTTAAAGGTAACACATAAGTTACCAAAGAAAGAGCAGCGAAAAAACTAACGAGAAATGTGGAACTGGTAAAGGCAACACCACCACACATTCACAGAAAGTGGATCACATTCACTTACGTTTATGGAAACTTACATATTAAAGTAAGAGGAAAGACAATCATTGAAGTTAAGAATCATAAAGTTGGTAACGGAACAACTACGTGAAGTATTCTAGAAAGCTGAGAGATCATACCTTTCATGAAGGAAGCGACTATTTCGACATTTGAATGAAAGCTTCTATATAGAAATTAAAAGAGACCTCAATAAAGGGTCTCTTTTTTAGTAGGACAATTATATAACGTTTAATCTAAGATAATGGAAAATCCTCCAGGATTACTTTTGTTAGTGGCAGTGGAGTCATGGTCAACATACCCAGCTACGGCACTAACGATAATTGTTACAGCCAATAAAACAGTGAACATGACGTTTTTCATGTAATTACCTCCTTCATGTTTTTTTAATGGCGAGAGAATAATACCGGTTTGCAAGTTCGTATTTGTCAATTGAAGTATAGTATTCCGCTAACTCTTTTGCATAGTGTCTCACATTATAATTATCTTTGATTTGAATGAAGTAGTCTATACCTTCTTTCCATACACTTTCAAAATTCAACCTATCTTCATATTTCTTGTGTAGCATTGCAAATTCCCATTTCATGCTTATATTATCTTCTTTAAGACTTCTGTGAAAACCTTCATTGTATGCCTCTAAAGCTTTAGATGGAATATTGGTCTTCCAAAAACAATCCGCAAGCAGATATAAACCCTGGAGGTTGATGATCCCCTCCGGCTTATCTTTTAAAGCCTCTTCCAAGTATCGAATGGCCGTGCCTGGTAGGTCTCGTTTAACATAAAGAGCACCTAGATTGTGATTGATGTATGTGGCTAGATCATTTGCTTCTGCTTTTTTCGAGTGAGTGAGCGCACGGTGTAGGTATTCTTCTGCTAAATCAAAGTCGAGAAGTTCTTGGTAGTTTAATCCTTGCAACATTTCGGAGCGGGCCAACAGCAATACAAATGGAGAATGAGGCTTAAATGCTTGCATAGCCTTCTCAGTATGTAAGACAGAGAGTGCTATGACATCTAAGTAAAAATACGTCATAGCCTTTCTTAGGTGGAATTCTCCAATCTCAATGGGGTCACTAATCTTTTCGAGATAGGATTCCGCCTTTTCAAAGCTGTCTAACGCCTCAGAGTAGCTGTTTTTCGCATAAGCAATCATCGCTTCTACTTTATTTAGGTAATAATGGTGAGCTTCAGTAAAGTGTTGTTCAAGCTCTTTGGCATTAATTATTGAAGAGTGGCTGCCAGTTAAATCACTATGGAAAACATGATGATGACCTTCTAGTAAATAGAAAGAGATTCTATCTTGATTACTATACTTATTGAGATTATCCTTTAACTCTTTATATTATAGATACTAATAGCAACGTCTCTCTTGTTAAGCCTGAAACTCATAAACCAATGCTCTAACCGGTCTGTAATATCTAAATGGTTCGAGATGTTACGTCCCATACACAAAGCCCCTTTATCTTGTTAGTGATAACTTAATTTTACCATTTTTTGTCGTTTTTCAACGTGGGAATTTAGGTCATGGCAAGTGATTATAAAAGCTATTTTGATGCAGTAGATTTCCTCGATTAAGAAATTGGAAGACATTTCGTTAATAAATACGGAAAAAAAAAGAAAAGCTTTTGAAAAAAATACACGTTTTTTATCACATTGAGTAATGAAAGGCATGCATCTCTATTAGAATATAGGGATTTTACTAAACTGGTGAAAATAATGAATGGGCGACTTAAGATATTAACACAAAATACAAATAGGAGTTGATGCATATTGAATTACGAACAAAGGATTGATACAGATGTCTTAGCCGACATTCAAAGCTGGTACCAAAGGCTATATTGACTAACAAGAGTGACGTATTCAGTCCTGCTTATTTCAACACTTTCCCCGATAAGTTGCTGCCATGTTGTAGGTTGGAAGGAGAAGCGTTGCCGATGCCAATAGGGCAGGCTGTATTTTCATCAAACAAGGTATTGTAAAAAAGCATATCCTCCTGAGCAAGAGGAGAATAGTTAGAGACCAAGGCCATTTCTCCTAGATAATAGGAACCTTCGTCTGTTTCTATGAGACGTTGTAACGCTTCCTGGCCAGTCAGTGGTGGCATCATAGGCAGTAATCCGTCCATTTTGAAAAATGAGGGAAACAACATGGATGACTCTTCCCCCATAGACAAGCGGTTTCGTGGCTACGAGTTTACCATTCACCTTAAATTTATGCGGAGCTGAAAATATTTCCTCTGTGGGGATTTTCGGAAAGAAAGGGATTCCCTTGTTATCTGTCACCCCCCTCCGCTGAAAAATTACCGTAGATGCTTTTGTATATAGCTTCTATTTTACTTTCCTAAGTTGGGAAACTGACGATAAATATCTATCCAATCAGACGTCTTTTGAAAGAGGTCATTCCCAATACTTTTGTAGGTAAATAAAGGTAGAATAGAGTATATATATCATTTATAAGGGAGCATTGCACTATGGAACGCCTGGACATGTCAGAACATCTGGATAATTGGTCGTTAAGTATCCGGCTCGACAAGAAGGAAGCTGCACGGAGCATCTATGAAGAGTTAAACAAAAGCACGATCGATCTGGATGCAGAAACACATATTACATATCTTTTATTAAAGAGCCGGTATCATACCATTTTAGGTGGATGATAGAAGCGAAAGTAATGCGTCTAGATGGCACAGTAATCGATGTGGAAATCACCGGAGTTTCATTTCAATACGATGACCAGTTCTCTTATTTAATGATTATCCAGGAGCTGACCGAGAGGAAAAAGGCTGAGGAAGCATTGCGGCTTAGTGAAGCGAGATACCGATTGATTGCGGAAAATATGACGGATTTGGTTTGTATTATTAACTGGGAAGGTTATTTTAAATATGCTTCCCCATCTCATGTAACTGTTCTGGGCTTTCCAGCTGTTGCCTACGAGGGAAGGTTTGCAGGGGATTTCATGCATGAAGAAGACAGAGTAAAGGTACGACAGCAGCTGGAGGGCATGGTAGCCACCAAAGAAGGCAGTGTGTTGCAATTCCGGTTTAAGAATATAAGAGGCGATTGGATTTGGCTCGAGGGAAAAGGGAGCCCTATCTTTGATGAGAATGGGATATTTGAACATTTTCTCGTTGTTTCCAGAGACAATACCGAAAGATTGGCTTATGAAGAAAAACTGACATACTTGGCCTATCATGATACCTTGACAGATCTGCCAAACCGGAGACTGTTCAAGGAAAAGCTGGAACAGGCGCTAAAAGAGGCAAAACACAATCAGGCCAAATTAGCTGTCATGTATCTGGATCTCGATAATTTTAAGTATATCAATGATACTCTGGGGCATGGAGTCGGTGATGAGCTGCTAAAGCAATTCGTCCATAGAGTCAAGGGATGCTTAAGGAAAAATGATGTCCTTTCCAGGCAAGGAGGCGACGAGTTTACAATCCTGCTTCCCGAGATTGGGGAAGAACAGGAAGTGATTCAAATCGCAGACTGTATTCATGCTTCTTTCCAAAAAGCGTGGAATATAGGTCGGAATTTATTCAAGACAACTTCCAGTATAGGAATCGCCATATATCCAACCAGTGGAACCAGAGAGCATGACTTGAATATTTCTACAAGAGCAGAGTCGTTGTCTATTCTTTTGGGCTATTTAAGCGTTTTAGTCGAAAAGCCAGGAAGGGTTTCAAAGTCCGATATTCTCAAAGCAGTCAAATATGCATCAAAGTGGGGAATGAATCAGGAAAAAAACCGTGATGATTCTATATAAAGTAGGGTATCTCACATGGAGATTTTCGGATATTTCTTTGTTATAGGCGTGATTGCGGTGATGGTTTATTTACAATACAAGGCCTATAAGTGAAAGTTAATAAAAAAGTGATCCTTTGGGAGGCTGCGCATACTCCTGATAAGCAGCTGCAAGACCGGCAGCAGCAAACCAGGAGTATGCGTCGCTTTGGCACTAACGGCCCGATAACCACCAGCTGTACGCCTCCCGGCTACACCTGCTAGGTTCCTGGACTCTTTTGCCGTTCCGGCCGTACCAACAAACGAGCCTGGAAAACCTCAAAAACATAACCTTTTACTTCTGAGAAGATTGTTCTGATAATTTCAATAAACACGAATATATACTATTATTTGGAATATGGTATATTTTAAGGTATAACTATGGAAGAGAGGTGAGAAGAATTAAATTCAAACCAAGAAAAAGTGCTTTTCATATCATCATGAACTACGTTACGATCTTAGCACTCGTTGCTTTAGTTTTTATAGTTCTGCTTGTACCAAGTCCAGGAGAATCAGAATCCTATCTTCTTAAGCTATTCGTTGCTTTTGTGTTTCTAATCCTTAGTCTTTTTATGGGTTGGATTTGGTGGGGTGCGCATTATCTAATAAAAGATACAACACTAATTATCTTTTTTGGTCCAATTAAGAAAAGTATTCCTATTAACGAAATAAAAAGGATAAGAAAGACAAAGAGTATATTAGCAAGTACTACATTTTCGTTTACGAGATATGAAATCCTTTTTGGAGACAAAGTTACTGATGTTGCTCATATATCCCCACAGAAGTCTGAAGAATTTCTAGAAAAAATCAAAGAAATAAATAATGGAGTAGACATCTAGGGCACCTACAAACTAATAACTACATCTCTTTAGACATCACTACTTCAGTTATTCCCCCAAAAAAAGACAACCTATTTTAGTGGTTGTCTTTTTACTCATTAATTTAACTGTGTAGCAACATAATCAATAAACATTTCTTTCTCTAACTCGTTACTTACAGATTTCTCTGGCGCTCCCCAGAACTTAGTTTTATTATAGACAACAGCTACTTGAACTGCACCCCAACCATCTACAACAGCCACAGTAACTCCAGCGACTGCTGTGTGTGCATATGCGGCATACATATAAACCTGTACGCCAACTACAGCAGCCATGGTCTGAAATCCTTCACTTTCTTTTGTCTCTACTTTTTTCTCTTCCAAAACTTCATTAAGTAATTGATTACCTCTTGCAAGTTCATTATCGATCTATAGAAAAAACACCTCCAAGTCTTATTTCGGATAATATTTGCATAAATAGACCCACTGCCTATCCATGGTCTGAGACATACACATGCTGTAATGTTGCTGGAAGCAGTAGCAAGTATGATATATATCCAAGAGCGATTAGGGCATAGAACACGTTTGGGAAAGGGCCCATTTATTCTTCAGAAATGGAAAAGTTGCAAGCAGAAAACCGTTTTTTGAGAAAATGAAGTTTTAAAAAAGTACAAGGAATTGGAAAGGAAGTTGATAGAGAATCGACAGTCGAACTTGCAGAAACATTGCATAAAACAATAACAATACAGGATATCTGTGTGCATTTAGGAATCTCGAGAGCGTCTTTTTATCGTTGGAAGAACAAAGAAAGAAATAGAAGAAGAAAAAGTGCAGTAGATTGGGTAGACATCTCCCCAAACCGGAGATACCTGCCTATTTCATTTTTTTACTTACTTTGCCGGGTTTTGACCCAGCTTCTTTCCAGCACACATTTTGTTGAGTAGTCTAATAGGTTTGCGACTCTACTTAGTAAAAGAGTAATAAATAGGTAATTATAATTAATAATGGTCAAACGTGAGTTATATGGCCTGTAAGTAAATAACAAGCCGATGACTGAGAAGAACTGGTTAGGAGCACTAGAAGAAATTGCTATGTTTAATTTAATTTGAATAGACACACAAAAAACACAAACAGTTGATAAATTGAGAATTAGAAGGTATAAATCGGGAACTTGATTAAGGATTTAGATGCGGGATTTTTGTACCTTTCTATTAGTAAATCTAAAAGTTAAACTTAACAGATTATATAAAAACCGCAAAAAATGTTAAATAGAGCTCTTTAGCTAATAAATATCATTTATATTATTACTCAGGATGGATAAAGTGTTGCTATAGCTGGCATCAGTCCAGTTATTAGAAGTGTGTCTAAGTTTTCTGGACATCACGTTTTATTGTACATAAAGTCTCTGCTGGTTGAAAATATGGATTTTGCTTTTCCAACACTTCCTCCAAGTGGAATAATGGTACTTTGGAGAAATAAATAATACTAGGGAGTAAATCGTGAAACAACTAGACCGTATCTTAATTATTATTGCAACATTAATCTTAATTGTTAACTATCCAGTAAACATCTATATTCTTAATAATCAACCTGATCACATAGGAACATTTATTGTTTTAATTTTAATTTGTATCGTACTAATGAGAATAGTAGATGAAAAGAAAGATAACTAAGGACGTTGCTAAGCAGCCCACTTTTTCTAATAGAGGAAACCCTTGATACCACTGGTGTCAGGGGTTTTTCTTTTTATGTGGGCAGTCATGAATGTTTTTGAGGAAAGGAATATGTACATTATGTTATAATGGCGTATAACTAGTGAAATTCCGTTCAAAATGCAATTTCACCTATGGGCGTGATTAGTACGAAAACCCTTGGACCGCTGGTGTCAGGGTTTTTTCTATGCGGACCGTATATACTTAAATGAAGATAAAAGATAGCGAGGTAGGAAAATGATTGCAAAAACAGAAGAAGACATTAAGGCCCTGAAGGAAATAGGCAGGATTGTGGCCTCCATCAGGGATGAATTGGTACAAAGGACGGTACCTGGCGTAACGACGAAAGAACTTGATGATATAGCTGGGGAAATGTTTGAGAAGGAAGGCGCAGTTTCGGCTCCGAAAAGTGAATACGATTTTCCGGGGTTCACTTGTATCAGTGTCAATGATGAGGTGGCGCATGGTATTCCGGGGCAGCGAGTCATTCAGGAAGGGGATCTGGTGAATGTCGATGTATCCGGCTCAAAGGATGGCTATTTCGCAGATACTGGAATCTCGTTTGTCGTAGGAGAAGGGGAGGCAATCCTGACGAAGATTTGCGACGTTGCTAAAGAGGCATTTGAAGCGGGCCTCAAGAAAGCAAAACCCGGCTCCAAGAAAAGCGGAATCGGGAGAGCGGTATTCCAAACAGCAAGACAGCATGACCTAACCGTCATCACCAATCTTACTGGACATGGTATTGGACGTACCATACATGAAGCTCCTGATCATATTTATAATTATCGGGATACAACGGATGATGAATTATTGAAGGATGGGATGGTAATCGCATTCGAACCATTCATTTCAACCGCTGAAGAAGAAGTGTTCCAGAAAGAAGACGGCTGGACCTATGCTACCGAAAACAGCTTCGTAGCGCAATTGGAGCATACGATTATCCTGACTAAAAATGGTCCGATCATTGTCACGCAGTAATGCGTCCACGAGGATTTTTTTAGGTCGATTCCCTAAACCGGGAATCGGCTTTTTTTATGTGGCTTAATAAATGGTGTCATAAACCTAAGAAAAATACGGTAACGTGTTATGGAAGGAAGGACTTGATCATTCTCATCTTGGTCGCAAAGATCCATCACTTTTACTTATTATTTGCTTATCCGAGTGAACGGTTTGATTATCACGTGACTTGGGACATCTGAATCGTTGAAGGAAAACCACGTATTGCATCTAGAATCTATCCAGACAAAAGAAATCGGAGGAGATGAGGAATCATGGAAGAGGTAATGGCCTTTGCTTCGATTATCAGTCCTGTTGTCGTTGCGTTGGTGCAGCTGATTAAAAAGACAGTTACTGTAAATAACAGGTTCCTGCCATTGATGAGCCTGCTGATAGGTCTATTGGTGGGAGCCCTTGCTTGGCCGTTCACTGAAATGGACATTGTATTGCGGCTGTGGTCGGGAGGTTTTGCTGGACTGGCTGCATCCGGATTGTATTCCCTGGGTAAACGAAGTATAGGAATAGAGAAAGCCCTTGATTTCTTCAGGCTGTACTGCGTGTTTATCCTCCAACAGCATCGACTGTATTTCGTCGAATAGCATGTAATAGCATTTCAAAGATACTTCTTTCGATAATATGATGCTGTAAAACTCTTCATATGTGAAAAGCTTTTGGGATTCTGTCATTTTTTGGAGTGGCTGTATGGTGATTTTGCCCGGCGCCCCTAGGGTGTCGTCACATTTTTATAAAGCATCGGTCAGGATTTCGAGTATGGTGCTCCATAAAAAAGTGCTGCCTATATTGTTACCTGACTTGTCACGTTATTGTGAAATAATGTACAAACTTTCCGTCCTGCTCATACTCCATCTGTGGAACAATGGAAGCATGAACAAGGAGGAGATTTCATGCCAAAACTACGCGTGACATTATTTCACGAAATACTGGAACAGCTAGAAGCAGACCAACTCCAAGGAACGAAAGCAAGAGATTACCGGTGTGCTGTGGGGACATGCACGCCGTATGATGTCGTGCATCATACAGAAGTGCTGCTGCAGGAAGGCTTCATCACCGGCGCGGTAACAAACGCAAAGGATTATCGGGATGTTTTCATTGACGATATTTCCGTAAAAGGTCATGAGCTGTCAGCTTTGATGGGAAACAAGCGGATACTGGAAGGTGCCCGGCAGCTTTTAGGAGAGACGTACGAAAAAGCGACTCCTGGTATCCTGCTCCGTGCACTGCATTCAGCGATGAAACAGAATGATTTAAAAGGGGAGCCTGCCGTGTAGGCAGGCTTTCCTTATGTAACATGTATCTTCGCACTGATAATTCAAATTCACTATACATATCAAATTATACAGAAACGATCCAGCTGCAGCGGCCGTAAGAAGTTGATCACGGGAGGCCTTGTCCTTTTTCCCTCGGAATCCTTTCGGTAATGATAGAAGTGAATAAAGTACTTCCCAAGGATCAATCGAGATGTGTATTTCCTCGTCAAGCTTGATTTACAAGGCTTTTATCAATAAATATAGATAACAATATTTTACCCTTTTCTCTTTTTTATTTACCATTGCCTGCCGGATGAAAGCGCTGTATCATCAGTTGCAAGCAAGTAATATCCAGTACGATTTCAGGGAGGCAGTCAAATGAGTAAAATAACGTTCATCGGAGCAGGTAGTACCATTTTTACAAAGAATGTACTGGGAGATTGCATGTTGTCCCCAGCTTTACAGAGATTCGAGTTTGCGTTGTTCGATATCGATGAAGCGCGATTGGCCGAGTCCGAATTGCTGCTGAATGCACTGAAGCGTTCGTTGCAGGCAGAAGTTACAATCAAAGCATATAAAAACCGCCAGGAAGCCTTGCAGGGTGCCAAGTATGTCATAAATGCCATTCAAGTAGGGGGCTATCGGCCGAGCACTGTCATCGATTTTGAGATTCCCAAAAAGTACGGCCTTCGCCAGACGATTGCCGATACCGTCGGAATAGGCGGGGTATTCCGGGCATTGCGCACCATCCCTGTCATGCTGGATATCGCAAGGGACATGGAAGAGGTTTGCCCGGATGCATGGCTGTTGAATTATACAAATCCCATGGCTGCACTCACCGGGGCTGTTGCCCGTTTTTCGAATGTCAAAGTCGTCGGTTTATGCCACAGTGTACAGGTTTGTACAAAAGACTTGCTCAGGGATCTCGAGATTCCGTATGAGAATATCGAAGAACGGATTGCTGGTATCAACCATATGGCATGGCTGCTGGAGATCAAATCCAATGGCAAGGATATCTATCCTGAAATCAAGAAACGTGCCAAGGAGAAGCAAAAGCAAAAACATCATGATATGGTTCGTTATGAACTGATGGATAAGTTCGGATATTACGTGACGGAATCCTCTGAGCATAATGCAGAGTATCATCCTTATTTCATTAAAGAAAAATATCCGGAGCTGATTTCACGTTTTAACATACCGCTGGATGAATATCCGCGACGCTGCGAGGAACAGATTGAAAGTTGGCAGAAAACAAAACAAGAGCTGATGAATGACCACAGCTTGACACATGAACGTTCGCATGAATACGGTTCCCGTATAATGGAAGCGATGGAAACAAATCGACCGTTCGTTTTCGGAGGAAATGTAGTGAACACTGGCGGTCTGATTGCGAACCTGCCTCGAAATGCAGTAGTCGAAGTACCGTGCATCGCAAATCGAAATGGCATCACCCCGGCATATATGGGAGAGCTTCCGGAGCAGCTGGCAGCTTTGAATCGTTCCAATATCAATACACAGCTGTTGACCATCGAAGCGGCAATGACAAAATCAAAGGAAAAAATCTATCAAGCAGCCTTGCTTGATCCGCATACAGCTGCCGAACTTTCCATGGATGACATCATCAGCATGTGCGATGATTTGATTGAAGCACATGGTGACATGCTGCCGGCGTATTCAGTAGCGAAAGGGACAGTCAGACTTTGATTGATGTCAATTTCTTTTTGAATCTAGGATGATAAGGGAGAGAGACGATCATTGATACGAATCAAAGAAATGAGAAAAAAGATTACGGCGTCTACGGCTTTCATTTTCAGGAAGCCGAAATAGATGAAACAGCAAACATCCTATTGCTGGGCAGGGATAAAAAATCACCGGGCATGAGCTATGACTGGGATGGATTGAAGAGACAGGATATTGGCACATACATCTTTCAGTACACGTTATCGGGCACGGGGAATCTTGAGAAGGATGGAAAGATCCATTCACTTAAGGCGGGGGAAGCATTCCTTGTCGAAATTCCCGGTGCACATCGCTACTACCTTCCGGAGGACAGTGACGGGTGGGAATTCATTTTCATTACCTTGGTAGGCAGTAAAGCGTTGGAGTGCTGGCGTTTCATCGATGAACATAATGGGCCGGTATTGCGGATTTCTCCCGAATCGAAGCTTATCCGGCTATTATTCGCAATATATCAGGATACCATCGAAAATAGGATTACGGATGCTTATCAGGCATCTGCCAGAGCTTACGAATATATCATGGAGTGTCATCGATTCGTGAAGAATATGGAAAAGCAAAAGAAAGACCCTTCCGTTCAAATCACGAAAACTTTATCCTATATCCAGACACACTATGCTGCTCCCATTTCATTGAGTGACATCGCCGCAGTATCAGGCTATTCCAAATATCATCTGGTCAAGCAATTTCAGGATCATATGGATACGACACCTATGAAGTATCTTACAAGAATCAGGATCCAAAAAGCCGTTGATTTGCTGATGACAACAAGATTGCCCATCACAGAGATTGCAGAAAGGGTGGGGTACTCAAACGCAAATTATTTCAATAAAGTATTTCGGAAATCGATTGGTATGGCGGCGGGAGAATTCAGGAAAAGAAAGAACCCATCCAAGATCGATCGCGTCATAACGGATGGATGAGTTTTTTCGGTTCAGCGCACTGCATATATAATACTCCATATAAAAGAGGAGCCTGCCGCAAAGGGCAAGCTCCTTATTTTATTCTGTGCTCAGCGTTCCTTAAGATAATAATCATCCATGCTGTGTTCTTCCTTACGGTAGCTTCTCGTATACCCGCATTTGCATGAATCTGTAACACTATCAATCTTATGACGGCCTCGTATTTTGCACACAAGCTTGTAAAACAGCTTCACGATTCCACCTGCTTTCTAGCTTTTGGTAAAAGCATATTCTAATATACCCAAAAAATGTGTCGAAAGAAGGGTGGAATTGTGTAAAATATATGAAAAAAACGGCCGAAGCCGATTTTCTATTGGATAGAGCGATATAGACCGATTACTTTTCCCAGGATGCTGACATTATCCAGGATGATCGGTTCCATTGTACTGTTCTCCGGCTGCAGGCGGATCTGGTTCTCTTCCTTGAAGAATCGTTTGACCGTTGCTTCGTTGTCCTCTGTCATCGCAACGACGATTTCCCCGTTCTGAGCGGTCTGCTGCTGTTTGACGATGACCATGTCCCCGTCCAGGATGCCAGCCTCGATCATACTCTCCCCGACAACCACAAGCACGAAAATATTGTCATCCGGACCTACAAGATGGCTTGGTACCGGTACGTATTCCTCGATATTCTCAACGGCGGTGATCGGGATACCTGCCGTCACTTTCCCGATTACCGGCGCATAATTCGCTTCGCTGCGCGGGATATCTGTCTGTTCTTCGCTATCCAATGAAAGGACCTCGATGGCACGCGGCTTTGTAGGGTCGCGCCGAATCAGTCCCTTTTTCTCCAGTCTGGAAAGATGGCCATGCACCGTGGAGCTGGATGCCAAGCCTACTGCTTCCCCGATTTCCCTGACGGATGGCGGGTAGCCTTTATCGAGAACCTGCTCCTTTATGTATGCTAGAATCGCTTCCTGTCTTTTCGATAGTTTCATCATGTATCGAACACCCCGTGCATATATTTTTATTACATACAGTATAACACGATAGATTTCAATATACAAACATCCGTTCGAAAAAAACGCTTGACTAGAACTTATGTTCGTATATAATGGAATTAACAAATGAGAACGCACGTTCTTGAATACGGAGGGGTCAACCATGTTCAAAAAATTAGCGAAATCAGATCTATTCTACTATGTGCTTTTCGGCTTCACGCTTTTCTTCTTATACTTTACACTTATTATGAGTGTCTAATTAGCTGAAGTGAGAGGGTACATCAATGAAAGCAGTCATCTATTGCAGAGTCAGTACAGAAAAGGACGAGCAGGCAAGCTCGATTGAGCGGCAGCGCGAGGAGCTCATGAGTCTTGCTGCTTCCGCCGATATAGAGGTCATCGATATCATAGAAGAGAGACAGAGCGGCTATGAGATTGAACGCCCGGGTATCTTCCGCATGCTGGATCTATTCACAGCAGGTGAAGCGGATTGCCTTCTTATCCAGGATGAAACAAGGCTGGGCAGGGGCAACACCAAAATTGCTTTATTCCATCACTTGCAAAAGCTGGAGGTCAAGGTCTACACGCTGAGCCAGCATGGTGAATTCCAGCTTTCTGAATCGGATGGTATGGTGCTCCAGATTGTCGGTATTGTCGAGGAGTACCAAAGGAAGATTCATAATATGAAGATAAAACGGGGCATGAGGCGGGCGATTGAAGCCGGTTATGATCCGAGTAAGAATCTGGGCAACCAGCAGGCAGCACCAGGCAGGGAGCGGATTGACTTTCCGATCCAAGAGGTGATCAGGCTGAGAAATAACAAGCTCACCTTTCAGGAAATCAGCTCTGTTCTTCGCGGTATGGGCTTCCAGGTATCGAAGGCGACCGTACATAGAAGGTACCAGGAATATCTTTCGCTTGAATCGGAGGACGGTAGCAGGTAACATAGTGTGTATGAACTTTAATGCTTAAAGGAGCATATACACATGATATCCAAAGAAAAACTGGCACGCATAAATGCGTTGGCACATAAAGCGAAAACGGAAGGTCTCAGCCTTGGCGAACAGAAAGAGCAGAAGGAGCTTAGACAGGAATACTTGAAGAATGTCCGCTCTTCGTTCAAAAATCAATTCAAGACCATGACGATCATTGATCCGGAAGGAAACGATGTTACACCGGATAAAGTAAAGAAAATGCGGGAAGATAATTAAGAAGGGATGGCTGGCATCATGCTCAGCCAATCCCTTCTTTTTCTATGTATAAATCCTTGTCTATCGGAGCATTTAGGTATAGGATGAAAAAGAGTACATAATTTGCTAGATGAAAGGGATGTTCACATGGTTCAGACTACAGAATTGCTTTCAATCAATACAATTCGTACGTTATCAATCGATGCGATCGAAGCTGCTAATTCCGGCCATCCGGGTATGCCGATGGGGGCCGCACCGATGGCGTATACGCTTTTCACCGATTTCATGGTCCACAATCCGAAGAATTCCCACTGGTTCAACCGGGACCGTTTCGTATTGTCTGCAGGGCACGGTTCCATGCTGCTGTATTCCCTCTTGCATTTATCCGGATATAAGGTATCCATCGATGACTTGAAATCATTCCGTCAGTTCGGATCCCGTACACCAGGACATCCGGAAGTGCATCATACGGATGGTGTCGAAGCAACGACTGGTCCGCTTGGACAAGGCATCGCCATGGCTACCGGTATGGCAATGGCCGAGGCGCATCTTGCAGCCAAATACAACAAGGATGGTTTCCCAATCGTGGATCACTATACATACGCTATTTGCGGTGATGGTGACTTGATGGAAGGTATTTCGCACGAAACGGCATCGCTTGCCGGTCACCTTGGCCTGGACAAGCTGATCGTCCTGTATGATTCAAATGATATCTCGCTTGATGGCGACCTTCATCACAGCTTCTCTGAGAATGTGGAAGACCGCTTCAAAGCGTACGGCTGGCAAGTGATTCGTGTCGAAGAAGGAACGAATGTGGATGCAATCCGTGAAGCAATCAAAGAAGCGAAAGCAAACACAACGCAGCCTACCCTGATTGAAGTGAAGACTGTCATCGGTTACGGTTCGCCGAACAAGTCAGCGAAAAGCGCCTCCCATGGTGCGCCGCTGGGTGTGGATGAAGTAAAACTTACGAAGGAATTTTACAAGTGGGAGCATGAGGACTTCCATGTACCGGAAGAGGTCTATGCCGATTTCGAAGAGAAGGTTGCCAAAAATGGCGCCGAAGCTGAAAACGCTTGGAATGAGCTATTCGCCAAGTACGAAGAAGCATATCCCGAGCTTGCAAAAGAGCTGTCTGCTGCAATCAAGGGTGAGCTTCCGGAAGGATGGGCAGATGCGCTTCCGACGTATGAGGAAGGCAAAGATGTGACTGCCACTCGTTCTGCTTCCGGAAAAGTACTGAATGCAATCGCTGATACTGTGCCGGCTTTGTTTGGCGGAAGCGCGGACCTTGCCGGTTCAAACAAGACGCTGCTTGCAAAAGAAGAGAACTTCTCCAAGGCCAACTACAGCGGCCGCAATATCTGGTTCGGTGTGCGTGAATTCGCGATGGGTGCTGCCTTGAATGGTATGGCGCTTCATGGCGGCCTGAAAGTGTATGGCGGAACATTCTTCGTATTCAGCGATTACCTTCGTCCGGCAATCCGTCTGTCCGCTTTGATGGGGACGCCTGTGACTTATGTATTGACACACGATTCCATCGCTGTCGGTGAAGATGGTCCGACGCATGAGCCGATCGAGCAGCTGGCATCCCTAAGAGCAATGCCTGGCTTGAGCGTTGTCCGTCCTGCCGATGGCAATGAAACACAGGCTGCTTGGAGACTGGCGATGGAATCCGAAAAAGTTCCGACTGCATTAGTCCTGACGCGTCAGGATCTTCCTACATTGCCATCGACACAGCAAGCGGCATATGAGGGTGTGAAGAAGGGGGCATATGTTGTCAGCCCAGCACAAAAAGAAACACCGGATGTCTTGCTTCTGGCGAGCGGATCGGAAGTACAGCTTGCTGTACGTGCGCAGGCAGCGCTTCGTGAGCAGGATATCGATGCTTCTGTCGTCAGCATGCCATCCTGGGATCGTTTCGAACTGCAAGACCAGTCCTACAAGGATAGTGTCCTGCCGCCTGCAGTGAAGAAGCGTGTCGGTATTGAAATGGCTTCCCCGCTTGGCTGGGAAAGATATGTAGGCCTGGAAGGCAAGGTCATCGGCATCGACACGTTCGGTGCGTCCGGCAACGGTGATAAATTGATCGAAGCATTCGGCTTCACAGTCGAAAATGTCATCGAACAAGTGAAATCCATATTGAATTGATGAAAATACCGGTCACGCTTGTGACCGGTATTTTCTTATACGACAAAATCCGAGCAAAACTCTGCATCTTCGTGTCTCTTTGCTACAAGTTCCGAGGGATTAAGCAACGCTGTCTCACGTATACTATTCTTTCAAAGGGAGAAGGAGGGACAAGCTTATGAAAGAGTATTTTGTCTATTGGGTGAAACATGAGATCTACTTCCGTTATTTTTATAAATCGGATATCCTATATCGCTTTTTCCTCTCCAGTCAGGAGGAGAAAACCGCATATGTACAGGAGCAGCTGGACTATATCACAAATGAATTTCCTCCCGATGCATCACTGCAGCAAGCACTCCATCAAGATGACAATGTGCAAATCGAAGCTGATCAGCACTGCCTCCGCGTTGTCTGCGATTCCTTGACGACCGCTGAAGAGACCATCTTCTCACAGCTGCGCCATTTCGATTCATCCTTTTTCATCATCGAACCTGCGGCCAACAACTGCGGCTGGATCGCCCCGATCATAAAAAATGACTTGCAATCACGGGTTCATCTATTGTATTCTTCCTTTTGATTGTCTATACTAGATTAGAGATATTTTGAAGGAGGAAGCCAATATGAGTCCGATCTGGGTCGTACTTATAGCACTGGCTGCATTGATTATCGGCGTTGCGCTTGGATTTTTCATCGCCAGAAGATACATGATGAATTATCTGAAGAAGAACCCGCCAATTAATGAACAGATGCTTCGTACAATGAT
>NZ_NQFP01000008.1:0-11987 GCF_002271665.1 Terribacillus sp. 7520-G
CAAGGGATTTGATTGATCAGGTTGATTTTTCTTGGATTTTATAGGTGACTTGGTTAATTAAATCTCAAAACCACTTTTTCTGCTGGAAAATTAAGCGGAGAGGGTGGTTTTTTTGTTGTTCAACGATGCTTTAAAGGAGTATGAATATCATTGTTTAGCTAGGGGTTATACAAAGAAGACAATGATAAATAAGAGGCAAGAGTATAAGCATCTTTATAATTTTTTAGCAGAGAAGAGAGGTGTTAAGGAACTCGAATCGATTACATTCCACGATCTAAGAGCTTACATACGTTTCAGACAGCAATCAGGAATTGAGCCATCAAGCATTCATTCTATGGCAAAGCAAGCTATAGCATTCTTTAATTGGTGTATTAAAGAAGAGTATCTAATAACTAACCCAATGGATAAGGTGGCCTTACCGAAGCTTCCTAAAAAGACTTTCATTGGATTTACTCTAAAAGAGGTTTTAAGCATGATACAGGCCTTTAATGATAAAGAGTACCTAGAGGTCAGAAACAAAGCCATAATCGCTATGATGGCTGATTGTGGGTTAAGAGGAGCATGGAGATAAGAGGGCTGCAAACGGAGAATGTAAAAGAGACTACGATCCTCGTTCAAGGAAAAGGAAATAAAGAGCGTGTTGTCTTTATTAGTCCTGCACTCAAGAAGATACTGATTAAATATGAGCGATTAAAGAAAAGCTACTTTGCAGATAAGCAAATAGGTGGCAATAATTATTTTCTTTCGTATCAGGGCTATGGGTTATCACATCCAGCTATACACAACTTAATTAAAGAAGCTGGTAGAAGAGCAGGAATAGAGAATGTTCATCCTCATAAGTTTCGTCATTTTTATGCTGTAGAGTCGCTTAACCAAGGCAATGATGTCTATTCACTATCAAGACTTTTAGGGCATTCTGAAATATCTACAACACAAAGATATCTGCAGTCCTTAAGTAGTGAGCAACTATCTAATAAAGCACTTTCAAGCAGCCCATTAATGAATAGGAGAACAAACTAACTAGCATTATTTCGGTATATGGATAACTTTATAATTTTAAAGGGGATTGAAAAAATGACTAAAAAAAGAGTTGATTGAAGTAGTATCTCAAAAAGTAGGGCTTACACAAGATCAAGTGAGTGCAGTACTTAGCAATGCAGTTATAACGATTGATAGTACTTTGGCAATAGGTGAAGAAGTTCAATTAACGAATTATGAGAGCTATGTAATCTGAAACTCTCACAGGATTAAATCACATAAATAAAAAAAGAAAAAGCCGAGCATAAGGGACGGCAATCCCTGCTCGACTTGTGGCGTACTAGGCCATTAAGTTATGTATCTTTACTATAAGCCATTTTCAAAAAGTTGGCAAGTAGTAGGCTTATTTAAGTGCGCCCTTTTCTAAATAAAGGGAGAGATATCATGCAGCAAGGAAACCTTGATCAATTTCAATCGTACAGCCAATTCAATAGTCTGAAGGACTTTAACAACAGTATGGAACAATGGCTGCTTCATATCAAGCAGGAGAAGCTCCTCACGCCTTCTCAGGTGATTGCAGTTAAAGCATTATCTAAATGGTGCGCTAAGATTCCGGGCATCTCCAATGCCCGCATATGCAAAATTGTGGCCAGTACATGGCTTAATGACAAGATTGGTATCAGTCGATCTACTTTTAAACGTGCCATCTCTAAATGTGTAGAGTTTGGTTTATTAGAGGTACATAACTTAAGTCGTAAAAACGGCAGCCAATCATCTAATTTGTATGTGTTTCAACCATTTACCACAATTTATGACAAGACCAAACAAAATGAACCACCTAAACAATTGAACCAGCCACAATACTATGAATCTAATACTATCAAACTAAACACTAATAAACGTAAGAACAACCCTGAAACTGACTTGGCAGCTGATTTCACTAGCGATTCAGTGCCAAAACCATTCAAAGAATTAGCAGCATCCTTTTTTAACTCTGCGAAACGCATTGAAGGTCTATGGACTCGGGTAGAAATCGCTGCATGGAAATATCTTTGTGATGATAAACCACAAGATAAGCTAGAGACAGCTATAGTATCTCTGCAGCAAGCAGTGCGATCATTGAAGCTTGGAAAGATTAAATTAAGCTTTGAACCGTATTTCTATGGAGTCCTGGAGTGCAAATTTAATGAGTTATTCTTAGCTGATTTAAACAATTTACAAGACGAATAAAAAACAGCCTAATTGGGCTGTTCTTCTAGTTGAATGATGTCGAATAAATCATCAAGAGTTATATCCAATACGACACATACTTGAGCTAATGTATGCCGTGATAAGTTAACCGCAGATCCATTAACAAGCCGTCGGATAGTTTCAAAACTAATGCCTGTGTCTTTTGAGAGTTGTCGGATAGTTATGTTTCTTTCTTGGATAATTTGATTTAAATTTGAATGCAAAGTGTATTTTGGCATTTTTATTTTCTCCTTTTTAAATAATTTCATTGACACAATCATAAGTCAATGATAGAGTAAACGTACTAGCAAATCAATAGTATTTGAAATCAAGGAGGAAATATCATGTCAAACAAAACAAACATCAGTCTAGGCAAAGAAATCAAAGAAGGATATAAAACTTATAATGTAATGAGCTATCTGCAAATCCCTATTTCTTTGGATGTTCCAGCTTTAAGCGAGGAGGAGGCACATGAGCTTATCCAATCGGCATTTAGTGAATGTATCCGTTCAATCGATTTAGAAATAGTGTTACAAGATGGGGAAGTCATCCGGCCTAACATATTAGATTCATCTTTAGAGGTCTCGGACGAGTATGATGCTCAGATTCGATAGAAAAATAAAAGCTCAAAGAGCTGTCCACTCTCTGAGCAAATTCTTCACGATAATATAATTATATAAAAATAATATACTACAATCAATCCTATTTATAATGAATGGAGTACAATAATGCCTAACTTAAACTAGTCTAATTTAAATAAGCATCAATTGGGGAGATATGCTGAATACTACGCTAAAATGGAGTTTGCATCGTATGGATATCAAGTCTTTACTCCAGAAGTTGATGATTATGGTGTTGAATTTATTGCGAGATTATCAGGTAATCCATTCGTTGAAGTGCAAGTTAAATCAGTTAGATATTCTAGTGGAAATTATATTCTCCTCAAGAAAAAGTATTTTGTTCCCAGAGAAGACTTGTATGTATACTTGGTTATTTTTTATTAAAGATGGATATCTTAAATATGTTCAAAATTGGTGAAGCGCAAATTGATATCTAACTTTATACAGATTTCTGTGCTATTCTAGGTTAAGAGTGGGCGGAGTGTCCACTCTAATAATCAAGATAGGAGTCAGCAATATGATTGAAATTAAGTTGGATGTGGAAGAATTATGTGAAATTATGAAGAAAAGTACAAGATTGCACTGAGAGGAGTATATTAAAATGCATAAAGATATTTTAAATGAGCAGGAAGAAGTACTTGCGATTGTAGACAGAGGAGAATATCAAATTGAAGTTATAAAACAAGAATTTGACACCAATATCGAAGACTTATACAAAGCATTGGCTAAAATACTCGTAGACGAGGCTTTGGGCAGGTAAGAAAGAAGGGATAAGATGGAACAGAGGAAGCAAAAAACTAAACACTACTATAAACTCTTAGAAAAGTGTAAAGTGGAGAATGAGCCAACCGATGAAGAAAAGGAAAGAATTAAACAAATAGCCAACAGTCCAGAAGTGATCGATTTTCTAAAGAGGATGTTTTTGAAGTACATGTAATTAAGAATGAGGGAGATCTACACTCTCTCATAGAATTATAAGTAAAATAAAATAATTTCCAATTCTATATTGACTCATTGTTTAGCTGAATAGTATATTAAGATAAACACAGAATTAAAAGAGGAATGACAAATAGCGAACGCATATCAAATTCCTTATAGGGAATGAATACCTTCGATTGTTTTGTCGACCATCCATTAGGTAGGTCTATTTTGTGTTTAATTTAATTATGGAGGTGTTAAAAATACCAATTAAAGTTGTGTAGTGTTTTTAGGATTCTTTTAAATAGTTTTAGCGATGTCATTGCATTAGCCAAAAGAATTATTTAATTGAATTAATAATATCTTAGCAGTTTCGAAATAAAAAATCAACGCTTTTTGCGTATTTTTTCCGTATGCGCAGATTGGGTTACAATTACTTCCTGACCCACTAGAGAGGAGGAATCAATAATCAGTAATCAGCAACAAAATAGACACACCAAAGTATCAGACATCATCACATCTGAAGACATATACTCATGGCATCCTGATCAGCTTATCACCATACGAGCAGGAACTGGAGCAGGGAAGAGTCACTTTATTAAGAATGATCTATACAACATAGCACAACAACAGAATAAGAAGATACTCATGCTTATACATAGGACGAATACCATTGATCAATTCAAGCATGAGATAAAGGAAGCTGGTAAGTCATCCACTATACATGTTAAGTCATACCAATCAATAGAGAAACTTAACACACACCATACTGAATTCAACTTTGATATGTACGATTACATTGTATCCGATGAGTTCCATTACTTTTTCTCAGATGCATCATTCAATAACTATACAGACTTATCACTTGCTGCAATTTTAGGAGCTAAGCATCAGATCAAAATATTTATGTCTGCTACCGGAGACTCAATGAAGTCTTATTTAAGCAAAGTACCTAACTATACAATCCAGGATTATTACTTACCTAATGATTACAGTCATATAAAGGAACTATCATTCTTCTATAAGAACGAAACAATAGAGGATATTATCAACCATGCTATAAAAACCAGAACTAAAACAATAGTCTTTTTAAATGACGTTGAGAAGGCGTATGAGCTGTATAAGCAACATAAACAGCATGCACTATTCAATTGTTCTAAAACTAATGGAAAAGGCTATTATCGCTATGTGGATGAAGAACAGATTAAAAACGTGTTAATGCGAGAAAAATTTGATCATCTATTGTTAATTACAACAACTTGTATGGATTCTGGATTGAATATTTGGGATGATTCACTTAAAAATATCATTTGCGATGTGACAGATGTCGATTCCTTAATTCAATGTATTGGTAGAAAACGCGTCGATTTGTTAAATAACCCTAATGACAAAGTGAATTTGTACATAAAAGCCTTAAATAAGCAGTCTTTAGCAAGATTGTATAACAGAAATAATTTCAAGCTTAAAATGGTTAAGAATTTTTTGAGTCATGGTGTTGAATCACTAATACAGAGTAATTATCGTCAAGTGGATCATGGACAGGTGCTTTATGATGATATCGATGAAAATGGTAATCTGGTCAAGAAGATAAACAAAACTAAATATGCAAAGCTAAATATAGATCAAGAGTTGTTGAACACTCTACGTACTAATTCTAGCAAGGATGTCTATTGTGAATTTATGGCAGACAGACTAGGACAAATAACTGCAGAGGGCACCACATACAGCATTATAGAGCACAATCAGGAGCGAGATGATTTAAATGAGTATCTGTATTATATGGTTGGTCAAGTTATGCTCACACGAGCTGATCGTGAGGAGCTAATAAATAAAATTAATATTAAACGAAATGGAAAACTACTCAAGAGCTTGAATAGTTTAAACGCTTATCTTGATGAAGCAAAGTATAACTACGCAATAAAACAATTCTCCACAAGTAGAATTATAGATGGTAAGAAAAAGAACTTTGCTAATGCATGGAAAGTAGTTAAGCTTGTAGGTTGATTTTTACCACTGTTTTTGGGTGATATGACTATTAGTAAACATCCAAATGTAGGGGTAACAAAAAGTTATCCAGGATAGCGAGCTCTGCTCGGTAGCCAACAAGCATTTCTCCCGTATGGAACAAGGGAAAATGCGCTGTTAAGGCACTTGACTTTGTACTTGTGTCTGCATAATACATAAATAATTAATATACAACGCTCAGCAAGCTTCCCGTTGTTGCATCCACCGAGCTGAAATGCGCTCGCTGGCTGACTTGAAAGAAAAATAAAATATAAATAGGAGATAGTTGGAATGGGAGCAGTTAAAAGAGATATACATAAAAATGAATACCCCTACTCTCTTATCACTTTCAGTGACATAGATGTAATTGAGGGGTTGATTAGAAACAGAAGTCAATTTGATGACTTTTACCAATTAAGCGAAATCCAAGAGAAGGATTTAGAGGAAATTGCAGATATTGCTATTCTACTCGCAGAGGAGCGATTGAACGCAAAGCGAAAAGAAGTATTTCTTAAAAAGCAGCAAGATGGTGATATACCATTACATAAAGAATTTAAGCCAGTAAGACTAATGGTTAATAGATATGAACCCTCGGAATGGGAAAAGTTCATCTCTGCTTCCCATTTGGCTCAAACAAATCCAGAGATAATCGCCATATATTCAGATTTAGAATATTACATAGCAACAGCACAGCTATCACCTAAACAGCAGAGAATCATCGCATTATTTGAAGCTGGACTTCGTGAGCCAGATATTGCTCTACTCTATAACCAACGAGCACAAAGTATAACAAAGAACTTAAAAACCGCGGGCAAAAAGATAAGAGATGAATATACGAAGCAATGGAAATATGCAATGGCTGATCAGGATTATATAAGAGTTCAATGGGACTATGTTGCATGTAAAGAGTGCAGAGAAATGCTACCTTTAACCGAAGATTTCTTTATAAAAGATAAGCAAAAAAACAATGGATTTAAAACAAAGTGCAAGAAATGCGCCTCCATGACGCAGAACGGATAAATTTCTCGATAAAAAATCGAATATATATATATGAGGGGGTAAGAACGGCATTTAAAAGTAAAATAAAATGAACCTCAACAGAGGCATCCAAATTATTGGGTGTCTCTTTTTTGCGTTCATTTGAATGCAACACAACACAACTAAACATAGAATTGCCATTTAATTTTGCGGCACGCAGGGATAGCGATATCATCCATCCCTATTAAATAAAAAAAGGATGGATGTCTAATGACAGAAATGTTGGTTAAAGATTTTATTACTACCCCGATTCCGGGGTTTCCGGATTATGAGGCTGATACATTAAATGGCCGGGTATGGTCAAAACGTTCAAATAAATGGCTTAGTACAACTCCTAATAGTAATGGCTATGTTTACGTGTATTTATCAAATAAACAGACTAATGTGAGAAGAAGTTATCCACTGCACAGAGTTATTATGGCATCAACTTTTGGAGATCCAAATATACTATATAACTTTAAAGAAACTGGTATAGAAGTAGACCATATTAATGAGAATCTCAAGCACGTTAATGGTATACATAATTTACAATTGACAACCAGAGAAGGTCAATACAAAAGAGAAAGTGTCCGAGCAAAAATGGGGAAAGGTAAGCGTCTAAATAAAGAAACAGCTGAGAAAATAATTAAAGAATATTACGAATGGCTTAAAAGAGGTAATAATAAAAAGATTGATTTCATCAAGAAAGTTTGCAATGAATACAGCCGTGAATATAGATCGACATATAATCTTATTTATGGAAGAGTTTATAAAGAACTACATAATAAATACGCTCCTATGAAAGAAAAAACGCTCCAATCGTAAGCGCAAGGCTCCCAACCATAAGCGCAAACGAAAGAAGCGTTAATCAATCACTATCAAATTATAAAGTTAATCACAATAATAGGCAAGGGGTCAGTCACCTAATAGGTGGCTTTTTTAGTAATTGGAGTGTATTTGCCACAGTCAAAATCAGAAACGATTGAAACAAAATGGGTAAGCATTATTACGAGAATATCTACAAAAAGAAAAATAAAAATTAATGGAGGTCGTTGATAATGGACGATAAGCTAATTGAGAAACTTAAACATGAATTTGGCATTAGAGTACATTCTGCACAGCCGATACCTGAAGCCTTTACAATGTGTCTTGGTGTGACTGAGCAACAGTTAAAATCAGATCACGGGTGTCTGTTAGCGCTTATTGGATTGTCAAGAATCACCAATGAAATTGTACAAACTGTCATTGGTCGCGACTTATTTACTCAAAGATATTGGGATGAGTACGGAGAAGAATTGTTGAAACCTGCAGACAGCATACTTACGGCAATTAATTACATAGTGGAAAGATATAAAGCGAGTGGTTATGCAATATGATACCTAGCATTCTGTTTTATGCAGGCTTGTCTATTTACGTTGTTGCTTATTTGGCTAGTTCGTGGGAAATGTCTAAACAGTTGTATAAGGATAAGAGTATGACAATGGTTGGAAGTCTTGCTGCCATATTGATCATAAACATCATTCTTGTTGTTCTAGGGCTAATTTATTACTTTCTTATAGGAGGATGGGCAAATGCGATTTAAAGACATTGATACTTTTTTGGATGCTAAGAAGGAATTTGATATTAGAGTTCGCGACGGTAGCACGGCTACAAAAGAGAGTCTTGGCACATTGGGGCTAGAAGTGAAGGACGTATTAAACAATCATGGCGCATCAATAGTTTTGCAAAAGATTAATCAGCTAGATGATGAGATTGCTAAGGTTACAACTGGCATCGGATTGTTTGGCGCTCAGTTTGAGGATATTTATCATCAAGCCTAAAAAGCGTTGTAATAAGGCAAGTTGCAGACAGCTTATAGACTTTGATCAAACCTTTTGTGATAAGCACAAAGGACATACCAACAAGCAATATAATTACGAGCGATATCGTAATGAACCTACATACATAGCTTTTTATAACTCTTCAGCTTGGAGAAAACTTAGAAGGCAAAAACTAATTGACCAGCCCTTGTGTGAGCGATGCTTGCGTAAGGGCTTTGTTACGTCGGCTACAATAGTCCACCACATTATAGAGACAAAAGTGGATTGGGATAAGCGATTAGACTGGGAGAACTTAGAATCAGTTTGCTTTGCTTGTCACAACAGAGTGGATCACAAATCTTAATAATCTAATCAAATTAAAGGATGGTAATGGGATGAATGAAACGAAAGAGATGCAGTATGTTGTTCATTATCTAAACGGTGATAAAGAGAATTATAAAGTCAATTCGGACGTTGCAGAGCATGCTAAGATAATGCTTGCCATTAACGAATTGCTAGAGAATGACAGCCCAGGAATGTTGTCAATGCCTGTTGGCGATAGAAATGTTGCGCTTATTAGAATGTCCCAGGTTCGCAAGGTCGGAGTCTTGGAGGTGGCTCAGTAATGAAGCAACTACAAGAAGCATTCAAAGAACTTTCAGACACACTCAATAATGCGTGGCGTAATATTGCGAAGGCTATTCAGCAGCCTATACATGACGGACGATTTAATAAAGAAGTGGAAGAGGTTATCGATCGTCATCTTGAAAGCATGGCCAATGAATTATGGGAAGCTATGCTCAAGTATGAAGACAAGGTCTCTGAGGATGTATACGAGAAAGTGCAGCACAAGCTAAAGTGTTTTGATAATAAGGACTACGTTGGATTCTTTAATGGTGGAGAAACATCTGAGGCTCAGGAAACTAAGCTTGATCTAGACGAACAGCTTATTCCACTGAAGAGTGTGGAGCATGGGAATTGGAGAAGAGCCACGGTAACAGGCGATGTCTTTTACAATGAGGCTTACTTTGAGGATGGCGAGGAAGTAGTAACCCATATCAACAATTCTCTGGATGGCTTATCTGCACCAAGTATTAAGCTGGTATCTGACAGACTAACAAACAATCTTAAAGAAGAGTATGCCGAAGCAACGGAAGAGTATGAAGCAATGACTAATAAGGAGATGAATAGGTGAGTAGGTTGGATGATCTGGAAGACTTCTAGGAGAAGAAGAGAGACACAGCAAAGCAATCAAATGAGCGAGTGGCGCAAGTGATAGCAGACTTAACATTGCTATATCCTAGCTTCGATAAAGAACAATGGGAACAGCTTGAAAGAGTTGTAGCGAAACAGTACGACCTTAAAGCATTCAGAGCAGACGGTGGACTAAGGCTCATGGATTACAGTACGAGAAATGTATACGATGAGAAGGGTAAGTTCATTGGAGTTATAACAGGAGCAATAGGATAAAGGAGATGGATGATATTGGAATACATTATAATCACACATGATAATGA
Organism: Terribacillus sp. 7520-G; assembly: GCF_002271665.1. Taxonomy (NCBI): domain Bacteria; kingdom Bacillati; phylum Bacillota; class Bacilli; order Caryophanales; family Bacillaceae; genus Terribacillus; species Terribacillus sp. 7520-G. The sequence continues at coordinate 10,084 of NZ_NQFP01000008.1, forward strand.
GCTTATTAATATCAAGGCAGATGCAGTTAAATTTAGTGTCGAGAACATTGCATTTGTAAATAAAGGTGAAGACGGTGATTTATATGATACAGTCGCATCCTTGCAAGTAATTAACGTTAAAGAAGTAATGCCTGATTTTATTTAGGTGAAAAGAATAAATAAAGCCCCCACCAAAAGAAACCCCCTAACTTTTTAAGCTTATAAACTACGGTGCGGAGGCTTCTTTGATAAATTTTCCCGAAATGAAATATTGAGTTTTTACATATCCCAAAATTACAAGGAAGTAGGTGAGTAAATGGCAGGGAGAAAACAAAAGTTGCTGAATGCTTCCAATAAAAATCTGACTAAAGAAGAAATAGCAGAGCGCGAAGAAGTTGAACAGCAGCTGTATGAGATTGAGCAGTTAGACCCTTACACCATCCCTACTTTCTTGGATACAAGGGGTAAAAAGGAATGGAAAAGGGTCGCTCCCTTGCTGCTTGATTTGCCAATTAGTGAATTGGATAGAGCATTGCTGGCCACGTATTGTTCTTGGTATTCGATTCATCAGCAGGCTGTGCTGGATATCAAAAAGCTTGGTATCAAGGTTGAAGAAAAGAATAGCAAAGGCGATATTGTGAGCAAGCAAAATCCAAGTATCAATATAATGAAAAACGCTAGTTCAGAAATTAAATCGATTGCTGGCCAGCTTGGATTATCCATTGATAGTCGTTTGCGTATTATTGGTTCAAATAAAGATGATGACGACGAAAGCGACCCTGTGAAGGGGTTGATCTAATAAGTGCCACATGATTTTACAACAGAATATGCACAGAATGTCGTAGATGGAAATATTGTTGCAGGTAAAAAGATTATTCAAGCCTGTCAAAGACATCTGAACGATTTAAAGCGTGCAAAATCAGATGATTATGAGTTTCACTTTGTCCCCGAAGAAGCCTCTAAAATAGTTAATTTTATCGAAATACTCCCCGACCCCGATAGTGGGAAAGAATTAAAACTTGCACCCTTCCAAAAATGGTTACTTGGTTCGCTTTATGGGTGGAGATTCAAGGACGACAATTCCCGCAGGTTCTCCCGTGCGTTAATTTCTATGGCACGTAAACAGGGTAAGACAGTAATTGTCTCTGCAATAGGCAGCTATGAACTACTGGCAGGCAATTATCCAGAGAGGAATAGACAGATACTGTTTACAAGTAACGCCATCAAACAGGCTAGGATAGGCTATGAGATGATGCAGGATCAATTCAGGCTTATATCTAAGAAGAGTAAGACTATCCGAAAACGTATAAAGGTGCTGGATAAGGAAATAAAGGATCAATTAAGTAACAGCAAGGCCAGAGCAATGGCTTCTGATTCATCCACAATGGATGGATTTGCGCCTACGGTTGCTGTAATCGATGAATTTCACGAGTCCAGAGATACAAAGATGTACGATGTTCTTAAGTCTGGTATGATCCGGCAGAAGAATGGATTGCTTGCTATTATCTCTACAGCTGGTCTCAACTTAAATGTACCCATGTATGCAGAGTACAAGTATTTAGATAAAGTCCTAAATGGCGAAGTTGAGTCAGAGCGCTACTTCATTGCTATTTATGAGCAAGACAGTGAGGAAGAAATACATAAGCCAGAGCTATGGGAGAAATCCAATCCTCTTCTTTGTATCCCCGAAGGGCGAAAGACAGCCATTGACAATATCCAGGATGATCTTAAAAAGGGATTAGACGAAGACAATATTAATGGTGTTTTAGTTAAGAACTTCAATATGTGGAGACAGGCATCTGAAGACAGCTATATGTCAGGCCGAGATTGGGACAAGTGTCTAGTGAAAGAACCAGTAGACATACGTGGCAAATCGGTTTATTTTGGCGTGGACTTAAGTAAGAATGACGACTTAACAAGTGTTT
>NZ_NQFP01000009.1:0-24092 GCF_002271665.1 Terribacillus sp. 7520-G
ATGTAGATAGCTTTTCTTTTGTCGGTACTAAATATGGGTTAGATACTAAGATTAAGCGTGACGGTGTGGATTATAGAAAATTGGAAGCAAACAACGAATGTCAGATAACCACATTGGATTCAGGAATCATTGATTATGATGATGTTGTCGATTGGATAGTTGATTATGCTCGTGAGCACGATTTAAAGATTGAGGGGATATGTTATGACCCAGCCAATGCCAATGCAATCATAACCAAATTAGAGAAGATAGGTTATCCAATGGTTGAAGTAAGGCAGGGTACAATGTCGCTTAACATGCCTACAAGACAGTTTAAATTAGATGTCTTTGACGGGAAGGTTAAGCACAATGGCAATGTATTACTAACTAATGCAATCAATAACGCTTATCTTAAGTACGACAATAACGGTGTAATGATCGACAAGAAAAAGAATAACAACAAGATTGACCCAATAGCAGCACTCATATTTGCGTATGAGTCTGTTTACGACTTGGAGACAGACAATACAGATTATAACGAATATTATAAATCAGAAAGCTTTAGCTTCTAGGGGGTGACAACCATTAAATTAGAAAAAATCTCAGCATTCTTCGCGATGTTACTAGTTAACTTGCATTCTATCCTCTTACTCTTGGGGTTAATTGCTATTAATGCAGCTATTTATATGTGGATCCCCCTAGTTGGATTGATTGTGACAGGCATATTCTTAATTATTATTGCGCTGTTAATTAATCCTGGAAGTTCTGCAGGAGGGAGGTGACATGACTAATGGCGTTCTTTAAACCGTATACACCAAGAGAACCTGAAGATTATGATGCACCTATTATCGATGCTATCATCAGCATAGCTAACACCGATTATGGCGCTGATTATGTAAGTGCAAAAGCAATCAAGAACAGTGATATCTTTGCAGCTGTGAGCATTATTGCTCAAGATATTGCAAGCTCAGAAATTGAGTTGAGGGAGAATGGGATTGCCAAAGAAAATGACGACTTGTCTTACTTGCTGAACGTGAAACCCAATGAGCTTACAGATGCTTGGCATTTTAAATTTGCTATGATAGCCAATACATTGCTTAATGGCAACTCTTATGCACGAATTATTAGAGACAAGCAAAGAAACCCTGTCAGACTCGACTTTATTCCGGTCAGTGAAATGACTGTATCTGTTGAAAATAACAGTAAAGTTGTTTACGTACATAAGCTAGACTCCAAGGAAATTAAGTACAAGTCTGAAGATATCCTACACCTAAAAATATTTAGCACAGATGGGATATCAGGTGTAAGTCCTTTGCTTTCGTTAAAGCCAGAGTTACAGCAACAGCAAGCAGGAAAGAAATTGCTTACAACCTTCTTTAAACGTGGTGCATTTAGTTCCGGTATCTTAAGTGTTAAGCAGAGTAACTTGGACAATGAGGCTAGAGGGTCAATTCGTAAGAAGTTTGAAGCAGCCAATACTGGTAGTTCCAATGCAATGGCTACAATTGTGATGGATGAAACAATGGAGTACACACCTATTGAGATCAATACAGAAGTATTGAATTTAGTAAACAATAGTATTTACTCCACGAAGCAAATTGCAAAAGTATTTCAAGTGCCATTTGACCGTATGGGCATTGAAACGGTTAACACTTCAATGGAAACGGCAAATCTTAATTACCTCACTAATACCCTCACGCATTATTTCAAAGCTTTTTCTGCAGAAATGAATGTCAAACTGCTTTCCTATCCTCAAAATATATCTACCCGATTAGTATTTAACGCAGATAGGTTGAAGGAAGTTGATCCGGTGAAGAAGATCGATATTACAGCTAAGAAACAGCAAAACGGTATCTTCACTGTAAATGAGTCTCGTAAGGAATATGGACTACCTCCTATACCAGGTGGAGATGTGACGCTTGTATCTTTGAATTATGTTCCTTTAGATATGCTTGGACAAATTCAAAAGGATAAGCAGAATAACAATCAACCTACTGTGGAAGGAGGTGGACAAGATGAAGGACAAAGAAATTCGGTATCTACACATTGACACAGGATTAGCAGCAGTAAATGATGATGAAATGATCATTGAGGGCTACGCATTGCGCTTTGGAGAGTGGAGCAATCCATTGAAAGATAGTACAGGTCAAGATTTTCTTGAAACAATTACGCCAGAAGCACTTAAAAATGCTGACCTATCTGACGTTCGTTGCTTAATCAACCATGATCCCAATATGGTTATTGGTCGTACAACCTCTGAAACACTTGAATTGCGTGTTGATGATGTAGGATTATGGTTTAGATGTAAGCTTCCTCAAACATCGTATGCAAGAGATATTTATGAAAATGTTCGTCTGGGGAACGTTTCACAGTGTAGCTTTGGATTCCATTTGGCAGACAATGGCGATGAAGCTGTACGAGATATGCAGTCTGGCATTGTTAAACGTACTGTAAAGGCTATTGCATCCTTATTCGATGTTAGTGTTGTAACATTCCCTGCTTACAATGCGAGTGATGTAGCTGTTGCTAAAAGAAGCATGGATGCAGCAAATAAAGCCTATAACGAAGAGCGTGAGCGCTTTTTGCTTGAGCTTGATTTAGAAGAATTAGAAATCAAATGAGCACCGTAAAGGGTGTATTTTTTATGGAAAATTTAAGGAGGCATTTTAATGCTAAAGGATAAAATCAATCAACTACGTTCGACTATTACAGAGAAAGCAACTGAGATTAATACTCAGGTAGCAGAAGTACGAGAACTTGCAGGTACAGACCTTGAAGCTGCCAAAGCTCTTAAGGCAGAGATTGAAACAAAGAAAGCTGAACTAAAACAACTTGAAGAGGAGCTTGCAGCATTGGAAGGTATCGATGCTGAAGAAGAGGTTCCTGTTGAAGAACGCCAAGAAGCTAAAGGAGAGAAGCGATCCGTGACACAAACTAAAGTAGTAATTAATCCACCAAATGAAAGTCATCAAGCTTTTGAAGACTTTATCCGTTCTCAGGGTGAAACGCGTGATGGACTAACAACAGATAAACTAGGTGTTGTAATTCCAGAAGACATTTCTACATCAGTATTTGAGTTGAAACAAACTGACTATGACCTTTCTAAATATGTAACGGTTAAAAAAGTTGGCAAAGCATCTGGCTCATTCCCAGTAGCTAAACGTAATGTAGGTGTCTTGCTTACAAAAGAAGAGCTTAAAGAGATTCCTGACATCGAAACTGAGCTTTTCACAGATGTTAAATACAATGTGGAAACTAGAGCTGGTAAGATTGCTATCTCTGAGGAAGCAATCGAAGATACAGCTATCAATATTGTAGAAGACACTAAGAAACAAATGAAGCGTATGGTCACAAACACTAACAACAAACACATCATGGCTAAACTTATGACTTTCCCTAAAGTTCCTACAGCTGGACTTGATGGAGTAAAACGGGTATTCAACGTTGATCTTGATCCAGCACTAAACAAGAAGGTCATTGTAAACCAAAATGGTTATAACTATCTTGATACTCTTAAAGACGCTGAAGGTCGCTATTTGCTACAGCCAGACATCAAAGCAGCATCTGGTAAATCTCTATTCGGTGCAGAGGTAATCGTTGTATCAAACGCTGTCCTTGCTGATGGTGGCACTGAAGAAGCCCCTGTATACAATATTCTTGTTGGTGACTTCGAGCAAGCTGTAATGTTGGCTCAAAAGAATGAAGTAACAGCTCAGTGGGAGAAATTCGACTTCTACGCTTCTGGTCTTTCCATCGTTGTTCGTAACGATTATCAAGTTGTAGATGCTGACGCAGTTCGCGTAATTCAACTTACTCCTGCAGCACCTGCTCAAGAAGCTCCTCAAACTGAATCTACTCCCTCCTAATCCCCCGCAATCACCTACAGGCTTAACAGCTACCTCTAAATCAGATACCAGCGTATCTCTTTCCTGGAGTGCTGTGCAGTACGATGGGGGAATCCAAAACTATGAAATTTATAGAGATGGTGTAAGCCAGGGTACACGAGTTGGTACAAGCTACTCAAGCAGTAACCTGTCCCCAGAAACTACTTACGTGTACCAGGTTAAAGCTATCGCTAATGATGGCCAAGTATCAGAACTTAGTAAGCCTTTGAGCGTAACCACTGATGCAACAGCCTAATATCTAACCAACACAAGGAGTCTTTATAGGCTTCCTTTTTGTGTTGGACAAAGGAGGTTGGCACATGGAGTTAACAGAGTTAAAGCAATATCTCCGTATTGAATATGATGAGGACGACAACTGGCTGCAAATGCTAATGAAGGTTGGCCAATCTTATGTAATTGATGCTATAGACAGTAATGCTACAGCAGATGATTTTGCAGAGAAAGAACAGTTTTCATTTGCTGTGTGCTTACTAGTTAGTCATTGGTTTAGTAATCGTTCGGCTACGGCAGAGAAGGCTCTGCAAGACATTCCATTTGGTGTGCTTCCCATGATTCAACAGCTAAGGGGTTGGTATTATGCCAATCACTAATCCAGGTCTGATGAATACACGTATCTCTTTTCATGAAATTACACCGGAGAAAGATGTATTTGGTAAGCCATCAAAGGTTAAGAAGGTATCAGAAAAACCTATATTCTCCTGTATGAGTGCTGTTATGGATCAATTTCACCAAACAAGACTTGCCACAATAGGCACAATCTATGAAGATACCGTAACGCTTATTATTCGCAAGAAGCAAAAGCACCCTATTGACCCGACGATGAGAGTAAAACTAGACGGAGATTTCTACGAGATTGTAAAAATCAATCCCGAAAGGCAAGACCCGGAATATAAGACCATCATCGTCAAGGTGGTGACAGGATGAGTGTAAAAATCAGTGGACATAAAGAGCTTGATAGCAAGCTTAAAAAGTTAGCTGTTAAGTATCCGAAAATCCAAGAAAATGCCTTGCAAAAGGCTGCCCAGGCCGTGGCAGACCAGTTGGAGAAAAACACTCCTTACGACGCTGCAGCGAATGGGAAACACCTAAAAGACGATGTCCAAGTTTCTAAAATGTCAGAGGATGGCCGTGTATCCGTTGGATATGGAAAACTCCATTACCGAGCTCACTGGCTCGAATGGGGGACAATCTACCAACCTCCACAAGGGCATATGCAGCATACGGAAGATCAGATGCGAAACACGGTTTTAGAGATCGTCCGAAAAGAACTAAAGAAAGGATTGGGTCTCTAATGTTACCAGTGTTAGTTGTAAAGGATCTTTTGGAAAATGACAAAAGAATCACATCGTTTATAAGCCCAAATAGCATTCACATTTTAAGTATTCCAGAGGGTGAGATTGATATTGAGAAAACTCCACTTATACGCATAAATGAGCTTTCAGACTATCAGTCAAGCTTTGCAAATAATAGATCAGTGGCAGTCATGCTTACCGTTCAAATAGATGTTTGGTCTCCTGACCCATTAGAAATAGGTAAGGCTAAGACTGTTCTGGATAAATTGATGGAGGAAAGTGGTTGGGCGCAGATTGGTGGCTTGCCACTAACTGAGGATCCTGATGTGAAGGATTTTTATAGAATCGGTAGACGATATAGAGCTACACAAACAATAAATCTTAAATAGAAAGGTAATGATAATATGCTAGGATTTAACGGCATTCGTATTGGTATTTATGGTGAAGGAGAAAAAATCGTTGAAGTGCTTGATGTTGCGAAAGAAGGTGGGGCAATCGAAGCTAGTATAAGTGGGCTTGGTAAGGAGCCAACAATCACTTATGCAAACAACGAAGCATTTCACGTTGCTGCAAAAGGTGCAGGTTCACCAGAACTTACACTTTCCACTTTGAACTTGCCAGAAGAAGTTGTGCAAAAGGCTCTAGGCGTTACTGTTGAGAACGGTATCCAGAAGGTTGGCAAAGACACTAAACCACCGTTCGTATCAGTAGTACTAACTGGACAAGATAATGATGGAAAAGATTTGCATATTGCATTGCTCAAAGGTGTGCTTACCTATCCAGAAGATAGCCTTGCAACTGCAACAGATTCCGATGAACCAACTCCAACTGAGCTTACAGGAAAATTCATTGCCCGTAAGTCCGATGGATTGGTTTATGCAAAAGGTCGCGAAGCTGCAGAAGGCTTCACTAAAGAAGAGTTTGATGCACTTGTATTTCAAGGATATTCTTCCCCTGTCCCGGTAGGAGAGTAATTTGGACTGGCTAAGTAGTTGCTCATGACTGCTTAGCCATATTTATTAATTTAAAAGTAAAAGGAGAATAAAATATATGCCATGCACAATTAAACTTATTGATCCTGAAACAGGAAAGAAGAAAACATATCGCCAAGAGAAAGTTGGAGGTCTTAATCTACGCACTGGTATTTCCATAAAAACACGAGCTGAAAAAGGCGAAATTGATGAATTGGAAACTTTGGATGAAATGATTGCACTTATTGCTAAGGTGTTTGAGGGTCATCCCGTGGTAACAGAAGATAGCATTTGGCAACTTGATGCTTCCGATATTGAAGATACAGTAGCTGATTGCTTCTGGCAGATACTTGGAAAAGACCCAAAGCAGATGAAGGATCTCCAGAAGAGAGCGATGGAGGTTCAAATGAAGCAGGCGATCAAAGAACTGGAAAAAATGGAACAGGCTTAAATTCATGGGCAGAGTATGAAGAACGTATTCAGGATCTTTATAACACCTTTTTAGAAGCTGGCTATAAACTTAATGAAATTGATGAAATGGATATTGACTTCATGCTCAGATTATTAGAATCCAAATTGCCAAATAAGAAAAGTAAGGCCAAAAAGTCTAAAAATCCTCAAGATTTAGAAGCATTCTTCAACTCCATTTGATGTTCAAGCAGGAAGACTATTGGTCTTCCTTTTTTTATTTGCACAAAAGAAAGTTGGTGACATAGATGGCCGAACAAGGTAAGCCGTTAGGCAGTATGATAATCGATTTGGGATTATCAGATACAAAATTTGAAAAGTCACTTGATGGTATTAGAAGGCAACTAAAAGCAACTCAAGCTCAAACAAGAGCTAGTTTATCGGTAATCAGCCAAGCTGGTGATGGCTACGAAACCATGAAAGTGAAAGTGGACGGTCTCACCAAGGAAATGTCTATCAACGAACAGCAAATCAAAGTTTTGCGAGATAGATATGAGAAGGCTAGGAAGACATACGGTGATGGATCCAAGGCAGTACAGAACTACGCAAAACAGGTTAATGATGCTGTAGCCAAGCAATCTGTAATGCAGAAATCATTGCAGGATGCAGAGCTGAAGATGCTCGATTTCAAGCGTGGTACAAATGATGCTAAGGTTGAGTTAGATCAGCTAAAGCGCAGCATGACTGCTCAAATTAAGACCCTGGATATGCAAGGCAAGAAGCATCAGGCAGCACGAAAAGAATACATCCTTACTAAACAATCTCACCAACAATTGGGAGTTGTAATTGATAAGGAAAAGGAAAAACTGAAAGACCTCATTCGGATAAAAGGTGAGGATTCCAGGGAAGCCAAGGAACAAAGCACCAAGATTGCAGAACTGAAAGGCGAATATAAGCAACTTGGCGTTGTGTTAGATGGAATAAAAGCAGATTACGGAAAGGCAAGTAAGGCTGGCGCTAAATTCGCTGACAGTATGTCTGAGATTAAAGAAGAAATCAGTGGCGTTGCAGACGTTGCTAAGACAGCCGGAAAGAGTATGCTCGGCATTACTGCAGGAGTAGGTGCTGTAGGTGGATTGGCCACTCTTCAAGCTTCTAATGTGGAAGCCTCACAGAATCGCATACAAGCCTCACTAGGAGCCACAGGAGAGGTAACTAAGGAATTATCCAAAGTCACACAAGATGTCTTTAAGAAGGGGTGGGGCGACGACCTCACAGACGTTTCTAGAGGCATCGTAACTGTAAGACAGCATCTTGGAGAATTAAATGATGCTGATTTGAAAAGTGTAACAGAGTCAGGCTATCTAATTCGCGATCTTTGGGGCTATGACATACAAGAGTCAGCAAGGTCGGCCGGAACAATGATGAAGAACTTTGGCATAGACGGTAAAACCTCTATGGATTTGATTGTGAAGGCCTTCCAATCCGGTGGAGACTTCTCCAATGAATTGCTAGATACAATCAATGAGTACTCTCCTCAGTTTGCATCCATGGGATACGATGCAGAAAGAATGTTTGACATCTTCATAACTGGTGCTCAAAATGGCGCATTCAACTTGGACAAGGTTGGAGATGCAGTTAAAGAGTTTAATATCCGTGCTCAAGACGGATCACAGACAACTGCAGATGGTTTTGCAGCTATCGGTATGAATGCAACAGACATGGGAGCTAAAATTGCAGCTGGTGGCGAAGAGGGCGAAAAAGCGTTCCAAGCTACAGTGGCAGGACTGGCAGCCATGGATAGTGATGTTGAACGGAATATCGCTGGTGTAAATCTTTTCGGAACCCAGTGGGAAGACCTTCGCGAAGATGTAATCCTTGCTATGGCTGATTCTGAAGGTGCTCTTGGTAAGTATGGAGGAGCAGCAGATAAAGCTAAAGAACAGATGAAAACAGGTCTTGTGCCTGCGTTACAGGAGTTGAAACGTGAGGGCTCATTGGCTTTAGCTCCATTGGGAGAGGCTTTAGGCGATATTGTTAAGGACTCTATCCCTCCTTTAGTCGAAGCAATTAAGAATGTAACAGGTTTCTTTACGGGCATGCCTCCAGGAATGCAGAAGGTGACGCTTGGATTTGCAGGCATTGCTGCAGCAATCGCCCCACTTACAATAGGATTAGGATTTGTTGCAGGTGGAATCTCTAAGATTGCTGGTGTTCTTGAGTTATTCGGCTTAAAGTCAGACAAATCTTCAAAGAAGCTAGGATTTTTAACGAAGATATTTGATAAATTGAAGTTTGGACTTGTAGCTTTAACAGGCCCGATTGGAATTGCTGTTGCAGCCATAGCTGCTATTGCCACAGGTGTAGTAATAGCCTATAAGAAAATAAAGCCATTTAGAGAGTTCGTAGATGGCATTGGAACCTCTATAATGAAAGCCTTTGGAAAGGTAAAAGACTTTTTCTCTGGCGACATATTAGGCAACATAAAGAACCTTATACCCCCTTCATTACTCCCCACAATAACCTCATTTGCTGACGGAATGTCCTCGGCTTTCCAAACAGCAAAATCACTAGCGCTGGATGCGTTTGGCGCAATCTCCACATTTGCTTAAGATAAACTTGGAGCTTTAAAGTCGTTTTGGGACGAAAACGGAAGCCAGCTTATGCAGGCATTTTCCAATATTTTTGGTGGTATAAAAACAGCTGTCACTACAGCTTTTAATATTTTCACCACCGTAGCTAAGCCAATTCTAGCCGGATTCCTTTCAGTAATAAAGGGTTTGCTTCCAATTATTTCCGCTATTTTCAAAGGAGTCTTTTGGACTGCATTACAGATCGTAAAATCTGTATGGGGCAACATCAAAGGCGTGATAAACGGAGCTCTAGATATCATTATGGGCGCTGTGAAAATTTTCTCTGGCTTATTTACTGGCGATTTCTCAAAAATGTGGGAAGGCGTTAAGCAGGCATTTTCAGGAGCAGTTCAATTTATCTGGAATTTTGTTCAATTGACTTTCTTCGGTAAACTTATAAAAGGCGTTGGTGTATTCGCTAAATCCTTCGGTGGCTTTTTTAAGTCGGCATGGTCAACTATAAAATCTATTTTTACAACCACTATTTCTGCAGTTTGGAATTTCTTTAAAAATCGTTTTACCAGCATGCTTAACACAGGGAAGTCAATTTTTAATTCCTTGCGTAGCTTTTTCTCGAAAATTTGGTCAGGAATCAAAAATATATTTTGGGATTCTGTGCGAGCGGCAGTTGATTTTGTGAAGTCTCGCTTTACAAATTTGAAAAATAACACTTCGTCTATTTTCACTTCCTTGCGAGATACGGCGCGAAAAATTTGGACATCTGTGAAGGATAACATCATTAATCCAGTTAAAAATGCTTACTCAAGTGTAGTACAGCGTTTTGGAAATTTGCGTGATAAAGGTCTTGAAATTTTCCGCAATCTGAAGAAGAAAGCGGGAGACATATTTGACGATATGGTAGAAGCCATTAAGGGCCTTCCTAAGCGAATGGGCGACGGTCTGAGCAAAGCTGCGAAAAATATAGCCGGCGGTGTGAAGAACGTAAGCAAATTCTTGCTCGAGGGATTGGCGAAAGGTGTAAATGGAGTAACTGGCGGGATCAACTGGATCCTCGACAAAGTGCATGCTCCTAAAAAACTACGTATTCCGGAATGGGAGATCCCGGCTTATGCAAAAGGTACTAATGGTCACCCTGGTGGTCTTGCACTTGTTTCGGATGGAAAGGGTCTTAATAAGCAGGAGCTAATTCAAACACCAGACGGAAATACATTCCTATCACCTAAGAGAGAGGCTATTATGAATCTACCGAAAGGGACAAGCGTCCTTGACGGCAATAGCACTGCTTCTTTATTGTCTGGCATTCCTGCTTATGCGAAGGGCACAGGCATCCTCCAATCTGCATGGGGTGGGGCTAAAAAGCTTTGGGGCAGTGTTAAGAAGACTGCAGCAACTGTATGGGACTTTGCAAGTGATCCATTGTCTCTTATCAAATCAGCTATTGGCAAATTCACAAGCTTAGGCGATGTACTGCAACCAGCAAAAGGTATTGCTGAGGGAATGAGCTCTAAGGCGACTGAAGGAGCAAAGAACTGGATTAAAGGATTGCTAGACGGTGGAGATGTCAAGTCATCAGGAAACCCTTCTGCAGACGTTAAGAAGTGGGTAGCTCAAGCAATGGAGATTGCAGGTGTTTCAGGTACTGCATGGAAAAATGGTCTTTCTCTTATCGCTATGAAAGAATCTGGAGGAAACCCGAAAGCTCAGAACAATTGGGATATTAATGCTATGCGTGGTATTCCTTCTAAAGGTCTTATGCAGACGATAGAACCAACCTTTAACGCTTTCAAGAAGAAGGGTTACGGCAATATCTTGAATCCAGTTCATAACATTCTTGCTGCAATTGGATACATAAAGTCGCGATACAAAACCATTGGTAACGTACCAGGGGTTAAAGCTGTAAATCTAGGACGTAAATATGTTGGTTACGAGAACGGTGGAATTGTTACTAAGCATCATTTAGCTCAAGTGGGAGAAGGCAACAAGCCAGAAGCTATTATCCCTCTACATAAGGCTAAACGATCCCGGGCGCTTCGTTTGCTTAATCGTGTTCATGAAGTTATGGGAATTGATGGTGTAGGAGGCATTACCGTCAATAATAACTCCGACACTTCTGGTCTAGAAAAGCTATTCGCACAACAGGTTAACGAGTCTCGTAAATCCAATGCTATGACTAACCAAATGCTACAAGCTCTCATTCAGCTTGTGCAGTTAATGTCCGGTGGAAATGGTGGAAATGGAGCCTTAAATGTAAGCAATCTCTTAAACTTGATTAATAACGCGCAAGGCAAACAACTAGAAAATCTATTATATAACAACGGAATGGGAGGTGCATTTAAGTAATGGGACGTGAAAAACTATGGATACTTAAGCCAGATGGAACGGAAAAAGAAATTGGAGAAATTGAGGGTTGCTATTTATACGAGGTAGAGTATGGCAGCCCTCGTCCTAAAACATCGTATATTCAGATGGAAGGATCAGATGGGAATATTGATATGGGTACCACTTTTGACACAAGGCCAATCATTGCCCGATTCCTTATAGAATCTAATGATTATAACGATTACTATCTGTTGCAAAGAGAAGTATGGCAAATGATTTATGACAGAAATGCCTACTATATAAGACACTCTGTAATGCCAGGCTTTAGATGGCTTGTACACCCAAAAGAATGCGACCCTTCTAGAGTGGACTTAAATACTGCTACTTTTGAGTTGGAATTTGAAGCATTTAAAGGCTACTCAGAGTCGGCCGATTCTTCTTTGAGTCCAATGACGTTTGATTCGGAATTGTGGCAAGCAGGTCAAGGACTGATTGCTGATAATGTCCAGTACACGCACACAACTAATCGATTCAAGATTTACAACCCTGGAGATTTTACCGTTGATCCGAGAGAACATTATCTTAATATTTCCATTGACTGCTCAAGCAATAATTTAAGGATAGCAAATGTAACAACTGGTGATCAGTTCATTTGCTATCGCAGCACAATGAAGGGAGATCTATTGGAGATTGATGGTGTATATCCAAAGTATAAAGATCTGCACATTGGGAGAGAAACGAATAATGGGTTAATAACATTGGTTCCTGGTTGGAATGAAATAGAAATCAGCGGTGCCAGTTTGATTGAAATTAGTTTTGATTTTCATGCCTTATATCACTAATACGTGGAGGTGAACTAGCATGAATAAAGAAACAAGCAAGTATGTAGCGCCCGTTCCTGTATTAGCAAAAGATATTGTGATTGCTGTTTCTGATCGTAAAGAGATATATAGAGAGATTCTTATAGATTTTGACAAATCCTCTTTCGCCGAAGATTGGCAAAGGAATAGCTCTTGGCAAATCTCATTCGATGTGACTGGCACTGACAGAAATTCTTTTGCATTCGATCTTATTAAAGATGAATCAATCATTTACTACAAATCGGAACGATACATAGTCACGCAGCTTGATGAGCAAGCCACTGGACGTCAGCTAACGAAAAGTGTTCTAGCTACCCATGAATTTTATCAGCTACAACATGATAGGCAAGAAAACACAATATCAGGACGAAAAAGTATTAATGAATGCATTGAACATCTACTTAAAGGTAGTAAGCGTGGATACACCTTTGAGATCATTGGAACCTTTGACAAGGTAGATCAAGAGAATTTTGGAAATATCAATATTGTTGAAGGTCTTAATGAGGTGCTAGCAGACTATGGCGCAATTCTGGACTTCAACGGCAAACATCTTATTTTCTATGAGCCCAAATTGTTCGGGGAAAAAATACAGGAGACCATTCGTTACAAGCATAACACCGACGAAATACAATTCCAATCTGACACAACAGCCTTAAAAACTCAAATTGTAGGGTATGGCAAGCAAAAAGATGAAGAACAGGGTGGAGGTTACTATTTTGATCCAATCATATACACCTCCCCTATTGCAGAAGATTGGGGCGTTCGGGTTGCTGATCCAGTTAGCGACGACAGATTTACTGATGCTACAGCAATGCTTCGCAAATTAAAAGAAACACTGCAGGACTATCCAACTATCACCGGTTCGGTCAAGCTTAAAAAGTTAATGGACATCAACAAAGGAGATTGGATCAAAGTGCTTTATGAGCCTTTAAACAATATGGAGCTTGATGTTCAGGTAGTTGGATACAAAAAATACCCTTTTCTTAACAAACCTCCAGAAATAACCCTTTCAAATTCAAAGTCTGATATCCTCAGCATCCAAATCCAATTAGCAAAACAAATTAGAAAACTACAGAGAGGTTGAAGTAATTGAATTATCTTAACTTAACGAAGTGGGAAAACCCCTTAAATGACCGTAAGCTAAGAAACAGCTATAACAACAATATTGATTCAATTGTAGCCCAGTTTACCCATGTCATGAACGAATATAAACGTTTGGAGTCGGTAATGGAAAACATCATTATTAATTCTGGGGGTGATTCGCCTAATGAAGTTGTAGGATCCAGAGTAGATTCAAGGGGGGTAATACAACCCACTCTTAATGCTCGTATTAAATCTGACTATTATTACCAAAAAGAAGACATCCAATCCATGCAAACTCAAATGATTTCATTTGCAACAATGGCTGCAGAATTAGATGCTCAGCTTAAAAAGTTGTATAGTGCTGACTCAGGATATATTGTGACTGTTGATAGCAATAAAGGAAGCGATGAAACAGGAGATGGCAGTGGGACAAGACCTTACAAAACTATCAATAAGGCAGTTTCCGAAATTCCTAGAATTGTTGATGGTGATGTAATTGTGTACTTAGTTCCTGGATACTACAAAGAAGATGTTACTTTCCAGGGAATCACTGCCAAAACTCTTCTAGTCCGATCTACTGTATGGGATAGCACAGATCCCTCTACAGGAGACACTGGGTGCTACGTTCGTTCTCTAACTTTTAGAGATATTGCAGGGTATGTACGTGTGTCGGGTATTCAGCAATATGATCATGTCAATTCAGGAGCTAGATACACAGCCGGAGGATTGAACCAGCCTATTACGCTTTTCTTTGAACGTGTGCATTATTTCTTAGTAGATCGATGTCGCTTTTCCGAAAATGTCCGTTCTGCTGAAGGATACGCAGTTCATTCTGCAGCCTGTAGAGGACGACTGGACAATAACTATTTCCAAAACCAATATGAGTGCTTGTTTGCCAATTGGAGTAGTCATATTAACGTGGAAAATACGAACACAGGTAAAAGTAATTTCCGTGGCGTCAGCTCCGGTCGATCCATAGTTCAGGGTGAAATTGTAATTGGTGCAGATGAGCCTATCCGAGAATACGGAGGGGGACGAGTATTTCAATGATTAACTGGATGGAATACGTTATGCGTTACTATGTGGAAAATGACTATTGGACTCAAGAATTTGTTGAAGCTATGGTTGGGAAAAATCTAATTACCATCGAACAATATGAGGAAGCAAAACTTAAAAAAGAACTAAAAGAGGGTGGTGACTGAGTGAAAACAGCTATCGGTGAGTTTAAAGTAGGGACTCAATACCAAGCCCCTTTTTCATTAAAAGCAAATTTTTCAACCTCAGATAAAGGATCAGCTAAACTTCAATTTAGGCTATTCGGAAGCGATGGACACCCCCTACCACTGAGTGGCACTACTCCTAAATTAGCCATGAAGATGGCTGATAACAGTGTATTTATCAACGAGAACTTAACTATAAAAGATCCAGTAGAAGGGATTATAGAGTATGTACTATCCGACAATGAGATTAAGCATTATGGAAATGTACAAGCAGAATTATACCTATTGTATAGCAATAATACACAGGTATCTGTGCATCAATTTACTTTTACAATCACTCGTGCGTTGATTGATGAATCTGTAGACGTAATTAGAGAAGTAGTAGTCGAAGACTTTGAAAGGTTTAAAGCTTCTCTAGAAGCTAAGCTATCTGAAACAAATGCAGCTATAGATAAGGCGAAAGTAGATATAGAGAATACTGTATCTACAGCCATAAAGACAGTAAATGATACTACCACTTCAGCAAAAGCCAGCATTAATTCCTCAAAAGCTTCTGCAGAGTCCTCCATTACCTCCCTTGTGACGTCTGCTCAAGACAACATAAAAACAGTCTCTGATCAAGTTGTTGCTGCACAGGCTAATTTGGATTCCATAGAAGAGTCGATAGCGAGCAATCAATTGGAGACCAAAACAGGTGCCCAAGCAAAAGCCAATCAAGCAGAAACAAATGCGAAAAACGCAAGCCTTCCAAGAACTGGGGGCACTCTTACAGGGGATATCATTATTAAAAAGTCTAGCCCAAAGATAACTATGCAGGACTCTTCTGGAAACACCGTTGGAGGCTTGAGGGTTACAAACAATGGATCACCTGTAATATCGGGTACGAATGGATCTCATATCTATTTGCGTCCTAAAGGCGATACAGAAACAGCAAATGAGACGAAAATACAAGTCGATGGCATTTATCACAACGGCAGCAAAATGGCAACCGAATCAGTGGCGCAACAAAAGGCTGATAATGCAGAGGAGAACGCCAAAAATGCGTCCCTACCTAATTTGTCTGTCAGTGTCATGGATGGAAATGCTCCACTTAGTGATTATCCATCTGGATTCTCTATAAAGCGAATGCTGAATACGGAGACTAATTTCCCAACTGCTGTAGGTATTCTTTTAACATTTAATTATGACCCCCATCGAAATTTTCAATTATTGCACACAAAAGATACAAACAAGCTTCAACTGAGGCATTTTAACTCAATAACCAATCGCTGGAGTAACTTTGATGATTTGGAGACTACATCAGGTTCACAAAACAAAGTTTCAGCATTGAAAACAGATATTGGGCATCTTGGTATTAATGGGACTTCCACTTCTGAAGCAACAAACTTGAATGCAATTACGGTAGGGGGAAGTTATTACTTCCGATCAAACGCATCGGGCAGACCATTTGATGCTAACGGAATCGTAAGACATACTCCCTCTTTAGGAACAACAGGAGCAACTCAAGAAGCCATTTCCCTAAGTGGCAGAACTAAATCGTTTCGAGTAATGGTAGGTGGCATATGGGGAGACTGGTTACAGTATGCTGGATCAATTGCCGACGCTAAATGGGAGATGCTTACTCCCCGAGGAGGGTCACAGATCTGGTCGGAGGCTTCTTCTCCAAGAGTGCTTCGCTTAGGAGACACTGTATTCCTTCAAGGAGCACTCAAGGGCATAACTAGCCGCAAGTTCCTGGCTCTTACGCTCCCAGGGCATTGCAGACCTGATAGAGACCTTACTTTCTTACAAAGTACGAGTACAGACGGGTACAAGGCACGTTTTGCCAGGTGGTCTATAAAAACAAACGGTGATGTTTATATTGACTACAATACCGATGATGTATGGGACGGTACAAAATGGTATCCGATTGATACGTCCTTCACCATAACGTCATAAGGAGGGATAACAATGGTCGAATCTAAAATGGCATACTTTATTGATCCAGAGACTCTGGAGCATACGTATGATCAAGTACTCATTCAACCGGATGAGGAAGGTAATCACATTCTTCCCGAAAACGCCACATGGAAGAGACCAATCAAAGAAGATGGGTCTTTTTTTGTTTTGGCTAAATGGAATCCAGAAGCCGAGGAATGGGAAGAGGGCGGAACGCCGCCGAAACCATCAATACCTGAACCTACAGAAACGGAACTCCTGGGTGAAGCCCTAGTTGAAGAAAAGCTTCGCCGGATCCGTACTGAACAACAAGTTTCTGATTTAGGTACTCAGCTTGTAGAAGAGGAACTTGCCGGCATAGCAAAAGAAGAACAGTTGCAGGCTCAAGCACAGGCTCTTCAAGATTTAGGCGAACAAGTCGTAGATATGCGCTTGCAGCAAATTCTGAATGAAGGAGGAACACAATCATGAATTTCTGGGTAAAAGCTTTATATTACAATTGGGCAAAAGCTCCGCAGGTTAGGATTCCTTACAGTGTTCAAGAGTGTACGAAGCAGGATTTACAAGAAGGTGTATCCGCTCAAATGGTTACGTCTGAGGAATATCAAATCATCACAGATGAACCATATGTGGAACCAACCGAAGCTGAAGAGGGACCTGTTGACGAAACTGTTCCGGTAGAGTCTGATCCAGCAGGGCAGGCGCAACCGGTCATAGAAGAAAAATAGTATTTTTGTTGCATAAGCAGGAACATCCTCCTAGTTTGTTGAATAAAGGCGGAAAGGGAGGAATAGAAATGTCTCAAGAATTGATTCTAGAGGAACATGTAGATTTGGCGTATGGCTTTATAAGAGCAGTTAAAGGAAACAATGTTAATTTATATTGGAGTTTTATAAGCAAAGTAGATAAGGCTAGAGTATTTGGTATGTATAGATCATTTGTACAGAGCGAGCATTTCAAAGGAGAAGACTTTAGAAAATATATTAAGGAGTATTTCATGCGTGAACATGCCAAAAAGTATAATGGATTAGATAATGCACCTGGTATATCAACGACTAAAAGATATACTGATTTAGGAGATGTGAAGTTATATCTCCTAAACAATGTGGAAGAGCCTATGATAATAGATTCACCTACTGAGATGAATGTTTTTCCTATTACAGTGACCTATGATTGTTATCTAAAGGGAAATAATGAAATAAAAGGTGAGTGGAAAGTGCGTATGTATGAAGACGATTTATATAATGACTTAGATCAAACTGAAAGCCTATAATGAGCTTGAATTTGGCATCCCAAAAGGGGTGCTTTTTTTATTTGCTTAAAGCAGATTAGACTACGTAGGAGAATGAGTTATGCCCAACAATGACTTATATCAACGTGTGGCCAAAGCTGAGCAACAAATTGAGATTTTAGAAGGACGCATGGAAAAACAAGAATCAAGCAATGAAGTTTTGACTAGAGTTGTTCAGTTAACAGAGTTACAAATTGAATTAAATAAAGACATGAAGACCCAACTTGAGAAGACAAATGAAATCATGTCCTCTACTCAGACGGATGTGGCTATTATTAAGACTGACATGAGCTACCTCAAGGATGAAATGGGGGAGCTAGATGAACGTACTTCTGACTTAGAAGATGATCAAGAAGAAAGCTTAAAGAGTTGGAAAAATGGAATCGGAAAGATTCTAACTACGATTATAGGAAGCGTCGCAGTTGCAGCCATTGTGCTGTGGCTCAAGCTAGGATAAAAGGAGGAATTATTTATGGACAAAGGCACTATTATTCGTTCTGTTGTTTTGATCTTAGCTCTTATTAACCAACTGTTGATGGCAAATGGGCTTACCCCTATTCCTGGGACTGAAGATGCTTGGGGAGAGATTCTAGCTACAATCTTTACAGCTGTAATCTCAGCTTGGACATTCTTTAAGAACAACTTTATTACTCCTAAAGGACAGAAACAGAAAGAAGTCCTTCAACGTGAAGGCCTAACTAAAGCTAAGTAACTGTATTATTTATATCTTTGATTCTATAAACTTATAATTTCAAAGGTATACTAGTTTACCCAAGTACTTGGAAGGCTATACATAACTAAGGTTAAATTAATAGATTTCTCTTTTCCATAGATTTCTAAGATGTTATACTCTTGTTAAGGAGATGATAGTTATGAATTTAACTACACAAGTTAAGAACGTGAAACCTTTAAGATCTTTAAGTATTAAACCAGAATATGCTGACGTGCAGAATCTACCAATAGTGGAAAATAAGGAGAAGAGAGAAGAAATCCTTAAAAGAGCATTGAAGAAATACTCTAGAGCTTAGGTAAAATTGATAAATGGAAATTGCTGAAAATGGATTAATTATCAAAAGTTTCAATCCCATTGATGGGCTTCCTCGATTAAGGTGTGGCAAGGAAGAAATCGATACAATCTATAGCCTATACACTGAAGTTTTTCACCGAGAAAGTAAGGGTGTAACAACTCTTTTCTATCGAGAGGGCGATTTAGTAGGTTTTTGTATACTTTTGGCTGATAGACTTTCTATTACTTCTACAGAACCTTTATCAAACGGTCAATATCCCGGATATTACCCGGCATTACAATTGTACTCAATTGGTGTAAAGAGAGAACTACAAAGTCAAGGGTTAGGTCGAGAAATGATAGAATGGATTATCTTCCAAGCTTACGAAATGCGTAAAACTGTTGGAATTACTTTTATAGTTCTTGAAGCTTTTAATGACCCAAGACTTATTAAATTTTATGAGGATTGTGGATTTGAAGTCTGGGACAAGGTAGAAAGAACAGAAGACGATTTAGTTCCCATGGTCTTCGATTTTCGAGAACTTTAGGTTTAATGTTCTAAATGGATTTGTTTTTCAATAGTCATTTACAAAGGAGATGATCTAGTGAAAGCAATGAAATTAAGAGAGCCTTCTAAGAGACCCAGTCTCGATGAAAGAAAAGCAAAGCTAAAAAGAGCGTTGATTGTGGGTAAGCGCATTAATGATCGTAAAAAAAATTAATCATATGTTAATTGATAAAATTTAAAATATCGATTTTTTTAAGAGACATGGCTCAGGCTGTGTCTCTTTTTTATGCCCAATTTTACAAGAATAAGGAGTCGATTCATTAATGACTAAATTTAAAGTTGCTGTCGATGCTGGACATGGTGGTTTTGGTGTTACTCCAGGTAAACGTACTCCAGATGGAGAATACGAATGGGACTTCAATAATAAAGTAGCGAAAGCTTGCGTTTCCAAACTTAAAGCTAATGGAGTTGAAGTAATTCGAACAGATGACCCCACCGGTAAGACTGATGTTGGTCTTACTTCCCGTACTAATAAAGCTAACAATGCCAAAGCTGATGTAATGATATCTTTCCACCACAATGCCAACAAAGGGATTTGGGGCACACATACAGGAACCGAAACATTTACCTATATTGGCAACTGGCCTGATGCTGAACGTCTTGCGAGAGAAGTCCAAAATAGAATTGTTAAAGCTTATGGCTTACGCGACCGAGGCTTAAAGAAAGCTAACTTTGCTATTGTGCGCCAATCTGAAATGCCGGCAATTCTTGTAGAAGGTGGCTACATGGACTCAACCATCGACATTAAAAAACTTCGCAATGATGCAGTTCTAGAAGCAGCCGGAATTGCCGCAGCCGAAGGAATCCTAGCTTATCTAGGGACTAGCTCTAGTAAAGGTGCGAGCAAGCCTACATCAAAGCCTGCTCAAGAGTCCCCAGCTCCATCCTCCTCTACTCCTGCCAAAGGATACGTTAATGGATCTGCTGGGCAACGTGTAGAATCCATCTATAAAGGCAAAGAAGGACTCAACTTCTATACAAAAGCATACTTTGACTCTAAATATAAAGCCGGTACATTTGGTTACGGAATGGGCTGGGAAATTGTAAAACGAGTGAAAGTCGGTTCTGCCTACATGTTTGAAGTTAAAAACTCTAAAGGTGTTAAATACTATGTAACTGCCTCTGCTGAGTATGTGAAAGTTGAAGGCAAAGCCAAGGCTTCTTCTACATCCTCTAAAGGATCCTCCTCTACTGCCAACATTAAGGTTGGTTCTACTGTTACTCTTCAAGATCATGCCTCTAAGTACCAAACTGGTGAAAAGATTCCTTCCTCAGTTAAAGGTAAAAAGTATACAGTAATGCAAATTAAAAATGTAAACCAGTCTCGCTCTAAGAAAGCTTATCTATTGAAAGAAATTATGTCTTGGGTGCTTGAGCAGGATGTTTTTCCTAAAACTACTGCAAAGAAATCCTCTGGTGGAGGTTCTGCTATTGTTCCCTACCCTGGACATCTAATTAAAATTGGCTCTCGTGGTAAAGATGTACAGCGTATCCAACATGCTGTTGGTGTTGCCACAGATGGCATCTTCGGAAAAGCTACTAAATCTGCTGTGATGGCTTATCAGAGACGACATGGACTTGGTGTCGATGGTATTGTTGGCAAAGAGACCTGGGACAAGATGTTTTAGAACCATGAGACGTAGGGAGTAAGATGATGTGGCAATCTAAATTTAAGTTATAAAAATAACTATTTCTCATTAGTTTATAGTATATTTGTAGTATGATAGAGAATTTAATTCTATTAAGTTGCGTTTACTATTTAGCCACTACATACAAATCCTTTATTCTACTATAATTTGCAGATATAGATATATTGTTGCACTAATGGGGGGTATTATTATCAAACAGATTAATGTGCAGTCCTTTTTAAATTATTTAGGCACTGGAATGTCTCGTCCAGCTATTATTGTGGGAGATGATTTTGAGAAATATATTCTTAAAACTCAACGAACAGCACAGGATAATTGGAACTGTATGTTCTTAAATGAGGGCATTTGTTACAAAATTGCATGCTATTTAGGAGTTCCAGTACCTGAGGCGGCTATTGCAAATTTAGACCAAAAACTAATTGATGCTGATCCAGAAATTACATTTGTACATCGTTTCTTTGAGGGTCTTCATTTTGCATCATCTGAACTTACTGGCAAGGAAGAAAACTTATTAGACAATCATCAAATGGCTATGAAAATGGGAAGACCGTACTTAGCTAAGACTTGGAATGCATTTTTTGACAACATCGTTAATGCCGAAGACATCTCGAAAATAATAGCATTTGATTTATTAGTAGGGAATTTTGATCGCTACGGCAATGAAGGAAACCTGCTTATATCGAACGAAAGTGCTCAAAGAAAGATTTTTGCAATAGACCATGGGCATGCATTTTTCGGGCCTAAATGGACAAGCTCAAAAGTACAAAAAATAAAAGAAGTAAATGACCCTAATTATAGGGATAATTTTGCTGCTCTAATCCTAAAAAATAATAATGGCAGGATGGATGGGCTTGGAACCGTATTCCGAGCGATTGAAAATCGTGTTGATTTGTCTGATATTGACAATCATTCGTTTATGGAAGTGGTTTCGAGGATAGAATCCATTAATAGTGATATGCTAATTGAGTGGTTTAATGAAATTCCTGACGCTTGGTACGTTGATAAAGGAAATCAAATTGGGATATATTCTCAGTTTATTTTACGACAAAAACTACATGTAAGGCATTTAATACAAGAGATGGCGCGATATGGAGCTTTTACAAACTATCGTGGAGGTGTATTGAATTGGAACAGAACACAGTCAACTGGTACAGTATAATAAGGTACATGAGCAATGAACTAACAGGGGAAGTAATAAATGTAGGAGTAGTGATGCACTCTCCTGAGATTGGTATTATAAAACACCACTTAATAGGAGAAAACGCACCTAAGATTAAAGCGATTTCTACTTCAACCTTAGATATACAATTGTATAAATCTTATAAGGACAATCTCTCCTATTATATAGAAAAGAGTACGGAAAACATGTTTGGGGGGGTTGGTGGAATCTCTATAGCATCCCCCTATAAAGAAGGATATTTAGACGACATTCATGACTTCTTTAAAAATGAAAAATTGTTTCTTACAAAGCCTAAAGCTTCAATAACAGGTAATTTAGAAAAGTTTTTTGAAACTGTCTTTAAAACTTATGTGGGTGAGAAGTATTTGATTAATGCTAGTAGGCAAATTAGTACGAAACGATATATGCGCTCATTACTCGAAGACAAACACCTACTTAACAAGAAAGTAATACAGGATTATATAATTAAGCCTAAAGATGGCCCTGAATTGGTTAAGATAAATATTGATTTTTGTTTTAAAAATGGTGTTATGAACTACTTGCAGGGTTTACCTGTTATAGATTCTGCGTCCAAAAGTACAGAGTGGTTTGCGAAAACAAAGCTTATGTTTGAACAGCTTAGTGAAGATGCTGAAATACACTTTATGGTTAAGAAAATGGAAAATAATAATCAAAAAGAAACTTCTTCTTTAATTGAGTATTTTAAAGATAAAAGAGAAAAGGTATCTGTTATTAATTTAGATAATGAGAGAGATGTTCATAGAATTATCAATAGGATAGAGCATGAAGCTCACGACATAGATGAAATATTGATTTCTTAACAAGTAGTTATACAACTGAAAGTCCACTTTTTTACTTTAAAATGTATCTACCCCTTCTCATTAATTTGAGGAGGGGGATTTTTTTGTGTTTATTTATATAAGAAAAAGGAAATCTGCCCCTTTTTGTTGGTATAATTAGTAAAACTAACTTAATTAGTAGTTACAAGTAATTTGGAGGTCTTGGGATGAATAATAACGAAAAGCCATTCTATGAAATACTTCCTAATTTGTCTGCCCTGATCATTATTCTCAACCATTGCAATTTCTTTTGCAGTGTCCATTTTCAAGAAATATTCAGTGGAAGGCCTGCCACCATCACTTTTACTCAAAACTGAGTAAAAGTCTAACCCCTCTTCAAACCCGTATTTGTAATCGTTTATGAGGAGAGTTGAGTCTAAATAAGAGAGCCTAGAAGGTTCTCTTATTTTTCGATCTTATGTAGAATATTTATAATTTCAACAAATCCTATAAAGATAAAACCAGATACAAAAGAAGCGAGGAACCATGTAAGGAAAATTGACCACTGAAAGTCTAATAAATCGTCAGCCATAAAGGCTCCAATAATTATACCAGCAACAATTATACCTATTCCTATACACATCATTTTTTCTTTTCGCTAAATCCTGTTTAATATATCGTATAAATCTATTGTATTATCAAATTAGCATATTCTGGAGGTAATGATATGGATTTATTGAAGAAGAAAGTTTATTGCTCAAAGTGTAAAATTGAGACTAATCATATTATCTTACTGACTCATGAGGAGAAATCGGAAGGCCTTGATGATTTTCAGTGGTATGAACACAAGCATATTGTTCGTTGTGCGGGCTGTGATACGACAGCATTTGTAAAAGAATACGGTGATGAAGATATGTGGTCGTATAATGAGAAAGGAGTTCGTCAATGGGATCCTCCTGAATATAATATATTTCCACCGAAACCAGTAATTGAAGTAAGTAGTTTTTCTTTAAAATCAACTAACTATAAAAATGTTCCACATGTTATTGG
>NZ_NQFP01000010.1:0-112588 GCF_002271665.1 Terribacillus sp. 7520-G
GGCATCAGCACTTTCGCTGATGCCTTTTTTGTTCTGAAATATTTCTTCAGATAATACTTTATTATCTCAGGGCATTCGTGTAACATCATATAGAATAGTTTTTCAAGGAAAGAACGGAGGATCCAAGAAATGAAACTTGGTGCCAGAATGCTTAAAACTGGCGTGGCAATCACTCTTGCCTTATATGCAGCGACCTTACTTAACTTGACGCCGGTGTTCGCTGCCATCGGAGCTGCCTTCTCGATGCGGCAGTCCGTCTATCAATCCTACATCGGGCTTATGGATCAGGTGAAGGGGAACGTCGTTGGTCTGGTCGTCGCTGTTGCGATGTATTACACCTTCGGAACGGAACCGATCATCATCGGGGTTTCCGCCATCCTTACCATCGGGCTTTGTGTAAGCCTGAAAATACGGGAAAGCGTCATTGCGATCGTATCCCTTGTTTCCGTGATGGAGAACACGAGCGGTATGGATTTTCTCCCGTTTGCCCTGCTGCGGTTCTCGACATTGACATTAGGTATTTTATCTGCCTTTTTTGTGAATCTTGTTTTTCTTCCGCCTAAGTATGAAGTCGTACTATTGCAGAAAATCGATCAATTCAGCACGGAAATCCTGCAATGGCTGCGCGTGGCCACCCGCAACTGGTCGGATCAGCCGGCTCTGAAGGATGAAATAGCGAGAATCGAATCGGAAATCCAAAAAATAGACGATATCTATACTCGTTTCACTGAAGAACGGACCTACACCCAAAAACAAAAACTTGTGAAAGCTAGAAAACTGGTTGTCATCCGTCAGCTCATCACGACCTTGAAACAGTCGCACGGCATCCTAAAAGAAGTATATGATCTGGGGGAAAAGATGTCAGAGCTTCCGAACTGTTCAAGCGAAACATTCGTCGAAGAACTCGATAAGGCCATCATGTCACATGAAAAGCTGATTCTGAGTGCAATGGGCCGTATCAAGCACCAGCAAGAAGAAAGCAGCATCCGCGAAACACTGGATCCGGATATCCCGGCACTTGTCGACCTGCTGATCCATGTCTTCGAAAACAAGGAAAACGATGAGAAAATGCTCTTCCTTCCGCTAGCTTCGCGCCTGATGGAATATCACAGAGAGCTGGATAGACTGAAACGGCTGTTGAACAGCTACCTCCGATACCATAACGAGGACTCAACAGTGGTCATGCCAAAGGAATAAATACATCACTCTAATGGAGTGGTGTATTTTTTATATTCAATTTAATTTAATGGAAATGATGACTTCAAAGCAGCTCGGGAAAGATGGGTACTTCATTCAAAAGCTACATAGTTGAATATCCCATGCTTTTATTTTCCTGGCCGCTTATAACAAGAAAATGGTGCCCGAAGATGCAAAAGGAAAAGACTGTTGAGTTTTACTGCTCAACAGTCTTTTCCTTTAATTTCTCCAACCTTACCTGTCTCCTTTTAATTATTTCTTTGTAATTAAAATACGAGCCATCGTATGTTTTCTTGAATAATCGTTGTGCATGTAAAGCGGAAATTAGCGCCAAACCTGCAATCCAAAAAGAGGAGCTATAAATTCCTGATACTAATAACCCAGCGCTTATAAAGATCCATAATATAATGGAGTGTTTCATCACTATTCCTCCAAATTATAGGTATGGACTTCTTCTGAACGCTTTGAAATATTTAGCGCTTCAAATAAGAGAGCCTTTGAGGCTACGTACGCATTATATTCAATTCGCTCAAGCATATCATACGCCCTACGAAGTGTTTTATCTATTACGAGTATGCCGTGTTTATTCAGCAGCATCGCTTTAGGCAGTGTTGCAGCTGGCAACTCACTTAGATGATCTTTTACAATAGCTGCCAGCTCTTTAGAAGTAGCTGGCGCGAATGGCAATGTCGGAATTTGGCCAAGTTTTTGCGTGGCCTCCGTCAAGTTAGGCAGCTCCATACCTAAAGTTGCAAATACCATGGATTCCTTAGGGTGCGCATGTAAAACACAACCAATATCCGAACGTTGTTTGTAACAGGCCATATGCATGTTTATTTCACGTGTTATATTTCCCTCCCCTTCTACCTTTTGCTCATTCATATCCACTACTAAAATCTCATAAGGTTTTAAATCGCAGAACTTTTCTTGAGACATCAAAGTCGGAGTCATGATGATATGGTCTCCATTCATACGAACACTCACATTTCCTCCCGCTGCATTTGTCTCATAGCGATCAAACATCATCTTTACAACTTTACATAAGTCTTCTCGTTCTTTACGATATAGCATCTGGGTTTACCTCCAAT
This sequence comes from Terribacillus sp. 7520-G, assembly GCF_002271665.1. Taxonomy (NCBI): domain Bacteria; kingdom Bacillati; phylum Bacillota; class Bacilli; order Caryophanales; family Bacillaceae; genus Terribacillus; species Terribacillus sp. 7520-G. The sequence goes on from NZ_NQFP01000010.1 coordinate 2,286, forward strand.
TTTTTGATTTTTATCATTGGCAGCATCTGCCCTGCTTGGATTAAATCAAAATCAGTGCAATTCCGTTTTGTCACTTTAGATGCAGAACAAGCAGTAGCATAAGCAATTGCTGTTTCCAGATTTGCTCTAAGTGCTAGTTGTGCAAGGAAACTCCCAACAAAAACATCACCTGCACCTGTATCATTCACTTCTTTGACCTTCGGCGGAAAAACGCGGTATATTTCACCAGCGTGGACAACATAACTTCCCTCTTCCCCAAAGGAAGCAGCTATATATGGAACGCTTTCATTCAAAACTAATAAACGATCTTTCATGGATTCCATTGCTGGAGTCAGTAGTTCCTCTAACTCAAACTGATTCGGTTTTATAAAATCCACTTCCATTTTTACCGCCAGCTTAAGGGCATCCCCAGAAAGATCACACGCAATAAAGCTTCCAGCCCGTTTACCAACATCGATAATTTCTTTCAGCTGTTTCAGTGTATAATCAGGGGGAAGCGAACCCGCTAAAACAAGCATATCGTCTTTTTTCAATAACTTTTGCAGTTGGAAAATCAACTTTTCATGATTGGTCCTTGAAATGCGAAAGCCGCTTCCCGTAACCATCGTACTTCCCTGGCTCTCCTCATCAATTAACACAATGCACTCCCTGGTTGATGCATTTTTTTCAACGATCAACTGATGAGTCACTTGTTTCGCTCGCAGGATTTTTTCCATCTGCAGTTGATTCTCGGACCCTATAAAACCTAACGCAATATTTTCAATACCAAATTTGCTTAACACATGCGAAACATGGAATCCTTTCCCTCCTAAATCGTATTCTGCCGTTTTTACACGATTAGTTTTCTTTTTCGTTAACATACCGCTTGTTTGGATAAGCCGATCGATGGCCGGATTAAGCGTGACGGTGTAAATCATTTTTTTGGCCTCCTTACGCTACTTCTTCCTCCTTGTTTAAAGCTTCCGTACGTTTTTTCATCATTCTATAGTAGATTACGAGCAGCACAATCCATACTGCTCCAAAGAAGATTCCCAGAATGCTGCCGCTTGATGCATCTGCAAATATATAGCGGAAAACCGGATACTCAAGTGTACTCCAGGACAAGAGTTGACCTTCTGCAATATTTACTGCATTGGTATCCCGAGCAAGCTTTGTAATGGTTGGTGCGAATCCTGTAGCAATATATAAGAATATTGGAGTCGTCACACTACCGAGCAATATCATCCGAAGTAAATTTCCTCCCGTGATGATTAAAGCCGGAACAGCTAAAGACGTGTTGATAATCCCGGCAAACGGAAGAACATTGTTACCAGGCAGGATGATCGCATAAATAAGGGTAATTGGTACAAGGATTATCATTGCTACCCATACTTCGTTACTTCCGGCTAGTATTGGCCAGTCGAGCCCAATAAAGAGTTGTCTGTTTTGAAACTTCTTTCTCATAAAATCAGAAACTGCTTCTGATAAAGGAGATAACGCCTGCATAAACAATTTTGCCACCATCGGGAACAGCGTCAGTGCAGTCGCAGCCTGAACTGCCAACATCAAGCTTTCCTGTACAGAGTAACCAGCAGCAATACCTAGTAATAGACCAATGATGAAACCCATCACATGGTTTTCTGCAAAAATACCTATTCTCTCTTTCAAGGTATCTGCATCTACATGCTTATCCAGAAATGGCACTTTACTAATCAGCCAGTTAAACGGGAGCAGGAAGACACCAAATATCATCATACTGTGCGACACCGTCACACCAGGAATTCCGGTTATTTTTTCGATTTGCTTTTGATTCACATCCCCTAAAAGTAGTTCGATGACCATTTGGAAAGCTGCTACTAAAAAGGAAAGGATGATATTTCCGCTTACTCCAATAACAAGTACTGCCGTAAGGATTTTCCCCCATACATTCCACAAGTCAACGTTTAATGTCTGGGTCCTGTTGATGATCAACATCACTGCATTGACAGCCATTTGTAACGGAAACATAAGGAAGGCTAAAGGCCACGCCCAGGCTAAGGTTGCTAAAGAAGTCCATCCGCCATCGATGATATTGAGTTCAATACCAGTACGCTCTACCAGCCCCTGTGCTGCAGGCGTCAGCGCGTTGAGCATAAAGCTGATGACAATATTCATCCCGATAAATGCCACGCCAAGAATGACAGCAGCACTAAATGCATCTTTCCATTTCATTTTTGCTGTGATTCCTACAATGAACATCAGTAACGGAACGAAGACTGCCGCTCCCAGATCTAATACATATTGAAAGATTTGTTGTAAAAGATCCATCCATCTCCACCTCCTACGATTTTAAAAGCGAGATCAGTTTCTCCGTTTCTTCCTTCATTCCCATACCCGTTAAAAAAGCAATTCCATTTAAAGTAGGGATATCATAGTGTTTCTTGGCCTTTGTAATGGCGATATATACATGGCTGGTCTTGATATACTGATCCAACGATTTAATATCGACTGCCTCCACGTTCGCTTTCACACCATTTTCATTCAAAATTTTTTTTACTTTGGATGCGACCGTCTGACTGGTCGCTACACCAGAACCACATGCAACGATAACTGTTTTCATCTTGCTCACTCCTCAAACTTTTTTTTGATAAAAGAAAATAATGTATGCTGTTCTTGATTAGACTGAAGTCCTTCGACGAACTCAAGACTTGAAAACTTTTCCATCAGGAGTTGCAGCAGCTTTACTTGATCACCTGTATCTTTAATGCCAAGGATAAAAAAATAATCGATTAATATCTGTCGATTTTCCGTCCCCATATGAATGAATGGAAGCTTATATTTATTTTTAACTACTGCCACAAAACCTTTATTTACGTGCTCCGGGTCTGTATGCGGGATACCTATATTAATTTGCTCCAGGGCCAAACCTGTTGGATACAGTTCCTCCCTCTCTGTGATTGCACGGATAAAAGTAGATTTTACATATCCCCTCTTTTCCAGCTCCTCCCCTATAAATAAGAAAAGGTCTTCCGTATTCCTTGCATCAACATCCAGAAATACAAGCTCTTCATGTAACAAATCCACTTCACTCATCTTGGTCACCTCCTTTTTCCTCTGTTATAAATTTCAGAGCATCTTCCTCAGATGAAGCGCTTACAATTTTATTTAAACTATCCTCTTCTAAAAACAGTTCATTTAAATGTAATAGTGTAGGAACGTGGAGATGATAATCACTTGGAGCTAAGACAACTATCACCTTGGCAAAATGGGAATCCGGCATTTGAATTTGCTTCCTGCAAATAAGTATGGAGAAATCCTGCTTGTTCACTCCATCAGACGGCTGGGCATGTGGAAGATAGACATGCGGACCAAGCATCATCCTGTCACTCTCCCGTTCGAATATCTCATATAATTTTTGTGAATAACCTTCTGTTATGGACTCCCTGGATAATAAAGGTTTAATAGCATACGCTAATGCATCCCGCCAATGAATTGTTTCATCCAGGAATAAAATATGTTCTTTCTTAAAAGGGAAAAGATGCGAGTTTGTACTACTTTCCATTTTTAATTTTGGGGATTTATTAAAGAAGTCTACAATTTTATCGTGAACAATCTGGTAATTGCCTTCGTTGATATGTTCTTTTAGATAATAAATTAATTCCTTGGCTTTCTTATCCGCATTACGGTTAATATGTTTATCGATGGCATTTCGTATCTCCGATCTAGCTGCTCGATTTAAGAAGGGTTTCACTATAAACGTTTTCTTGGATGTATTAAGAGGGACTGTGGAAAAGATAAAATCCACCTCCTGTTCATATTCCTTGAAATGTCTTTCTGCATAAGCCCCCATAAATTGAATATGACTAAACATATCTTTTAACGTTTCCAATAACAGCTTGGAGACAGAGGTTCCATTTCTGCATACGACTAATGCTCGAAACGCATATTCTTGTCTTTCTTCCGTTCGATAGATCCATGCTTGAATGATCATGGCCAAATAAACCAGTTCTTCCTTGGAAATAGAAGCTCCAATAGACTTTTCGATTGGATAAACCGATTTTGAAACGATAGCAAACATGGCAGGAAATTCCGCAATAAATTGTTCAGTTAATGGATTTTGTATTGAAAGATTGAATCTTATCCTATATATTGCTGGTCTAAGATGAAGCAATATTTTATTCAAAAGCTCTGATTTATCAAGTAAATTGGTTGCAAGCTGTGTATCGACCATATCAATTGTTGTTCGGACCGCCAAGGACAATTCATTGCTCGAAGAGATTGCCAGTACAGATTCAAGCATATTGGATGACAGGATCTGCAATGCTAAATACGTTTTGTCTTCATCATCCAAATGACTATCCCAGAACATATGCTTCAAGGTTTGGATTTCATTTGATTGTTCCATATCTGCCAAATCGAATTCTGCCCTCCAAGAAGCATTTGAATGTTTCATTCGCTGTATAAGGAGATACAATACAACAGGTAAATCATCTATTTGCTCATCAGTTAAAGCTATCGACAACTTCTTCTCCATATTGATCAACCGCCGCCGTAGGAAAAAGATATCTTCTTTGTCAAGGAAACCAAGACGGCAGAGGAAGGAGAAACCGAATTGCGCTGCTAAAACCCTTTTAATTTCCTCAATAAAAAGCTTTCGTATCTTGAACTCTTCCCCACTGATACTGTATCCATTTTTTCTGGTATAGTTTAACTCAATCATTTTTTCAGATAATATATCTCTTATTCGTTTCAAGTCTTGCAGAGCCGTATTTTTGCTTACCTGAACCAAATCAGCCAAGTCTTGTAATGCAGGATTTCCATCTGTGATGCAGAGCTTGATAAACAGCAAACTTTCGCGCATTTCAGGAGCAATATAATTCAAATCGGCCATAACGCCATGCTTTAGAAAATAATATAAACCTTCTCTAGTACTTTCATTGATCGTAATATTGCCATTCTTACTATCAATCCTAATAGCTTCTCTGTTTTCTTTTATTAGGTACTGATTCACATCGTCTATACAGGCTTGAAGACTGCGTTTATTCCTGCACATCTCTTCTTCAACAGCTGTTAATGTTGATGAATGGTGCTCTAAAAAATACAGGACTAAATCACTCACTTCTTTTTTCATTTTTTCACTCCCTTCTTGACTCTTCCTAATCTCATTATATTCAATGAAAAATCGCGTGAGGTCTGATATATCACAATTTAGGTAAGCGCTTCCATTTGCGTTTGTGATGAAGTTTGGGTAATAGGGGGGAACAAGTCAGTAATTATTTTCTCATGCTATGCTACCCCTGTATCCATGCAACTAAAATAAACAAAAAAGGATAGATGAACAGGTCTCCCTGTCCATCTATCCTTTTTCCATCGTACTCAATGTACCAGAATCCTCATCCAGATGCTGTATCTGATATAGATTGAAGTAATTGCCTTGGAGCGCCATCAAGTCGACATGGGATCCTTGCTCGACAATACGGCCATCCTGGACGACGACGATTCGGTCTGCATGCGTGATTGTCGCCAGTCTGTGGGCGACAATGAAGGTCGTCCGATCAGATGCAAGCTTCTCCAGGGCTTCCTGAATCAAATGTTCACTCTCCAAATCAAGCGCCGATGTGGCTTCATCAAGAATAAGGATCGGCGGATTTTTCAGGAATATGCGCGCAATGGCAATCCGCTGCTTCTGCCCTCCGGATAGCTTGACGCCGCGTTCTCCCACAAGGGTATCGTATCCTTGCGGCAGATGCTCGATAAAGTCGTGCGCATTGGCTGCTTTGGCGGCTGCCACTACTTCTTCATGGGTAGCCTCCGGTCTTCCAAGCTTGATGTTCATTTCGACTGATTCACTGAACAGGATATTATCCTGCAGCACCATTCCGATTTTATCCCGCAAGGAACGTGACTGTACATCCCGGATATCGGTGCCGTCAATCGTTATCCTGCCGCCTGTCACATCATAGAACCGAGGGACGAGGCTGACGATCGTCGATTTACCGCCGCCGCTCATCCCGACAAAAGCGATTGTCTCCCCTTGTTTCACATCAAGCGAGATATCCTTGAGCACGAGCTCTTCATCGTCGCGGTAACGGAACGATACATTCTCGAAGGAAACATGGCCATCGACCTTTGTGAGCTTCGCGGCATCGGGTTTATCTTCAATATCATATTTCTCATCGATGAATTCAAATACCCTGTCCATGGAAGCGACCGCCTGTGTCAGTGTCGTGGAAGAGTTCACCAGCCGGCGGAGCGGGCTGTATACGCGATCCATGAATCCGGCGAAAGCAACCATTGTCCCCAATGTAAGATTCCCTTGAATAACCTCATAAGCTGCATATGCAATCACGATCAATGGCGCCAAGTCCGTAATCGTATTCGTTACCGCAAAGGTCTTGGCATTCCAGACTGTATGCTGGATGGCACTCTCGAGGAAGCTGCGGTTTTGTGCATCGAACTGCTTTTGTTCATAATCCTCCAGCGCAAAACTTCGTGTGACCGGGATACCTTGGACGCGTTCATGCAAGTGACCCTGCACTTCAGCCAAAGCTTGCGAACGTTTCCTGGTCAAACTGCGGAGACGCTCATAAAAATACTTGATCGCCACACCATATACCGGAAACAGTACGATGGCCACCAGCGTCAGCGATACATCCATCGTAAACATGATACCAACTGCAATAATGATCGTAGCCAAGTCCAGCCATACATTCATCAAGCCAGTCATGATGAAGTTCTTTGTCTGCTCCACGTCATTGATGACACGGGATATGATTTCCCCTGTTTTCGTCTGGGAATAATACCGCAGGCTCAGGCGCTGGATATGATCGAACAACTGATTCCGGATATCATACAGCACCCGGTTCCCCGTCCACTGCGCCAAGTACTGCCGATAATACTCCACTGGCGGCCTCAATATCAGAAAGACGATCAGGGAACCGCCAAGCAGCCAGAATAGGCGCTGCACCTTGTCCCCTGCCGATAAATCGGCATTGACGACATGATCGACTACGTAACCCAGGATCAGCGGAATCAGCAAAGGTATGGCGAATTTTACTATACCGATTATAATCGTAAAAATAATTTTCCATTTATACGGTTTTACAAAACGTAAATACCGTCTCGTACTGCTCAACACAATCACCTCTCTGTTGTGCACAACGATAAATCCCTGCCAAGGTAGGCAAGGATTCATAGCTTATGTTATTTATCTGTAGGTCAGGAAAAGCTCATACCATGTATCGATGAAATCCGGTGAAAATGGCCCTTTTCCTTGTCTGATCCAGCTGATCAGGATATCGACCTGATTCCATAGGATTTTCTCTATTTCCGGAGGATAATTCATCTGCCGCTTGTGTACATCGAATTCATCTTCATCCAGCAGTGTAAACGTCATATCGGGATATATCTTGATATCCAGATCATAATCGATATACTTCAGCGCCTCTCCATCATATACATACGGAGAACTGATATTGCAATAATAATAAATCCCATCCGTACGCAGCATACCGATTATATTGAACCAGTGCTTCGCATGGAAATAAACAATGGCAGGTTCGCGTGTGATCCACGTCCGTCCGTCGCTTTCCGTGACCATCGTCCGGTCATTGGCACCAATCAGGATTTCTGCCGTACTCTTCAATACCGTGCTGCTTTCCCATACCCGATGGAGCTGGCCGTTATGCTTATAGCTGTGTATCTGAATTTTCGTTCCTGCCTCTGGGCCAGCCATGCGAATCTTCCTTCCTTTGTATTGTCCTATATGTAAGATCGTTTCTTTATATTATAAAGATATTTCAGACACAATGGAAATGAAAAACGCTGATTGCTGCCCAAGCATCGGCAAAAGAGCCCCTCAGCGTGCGCTGAAGGGCTCCGTTCATACGAAAGTAACAATTCAGACGATGTCCGTCTTACTTGCGGGACTGTTTGTTTTGCTTTTGAACTTGCTGTACATCCGTCTCGGAAGCAAATTCAGTTCCGAACTGGCTGGAACCGCCTTTTGCTTTCTGTCGAGACTGCTGGTTCTGCTGTTGAACCTGCTGTACGTCAGTTTCAGAAGCAAATTCAGTTCCGAATTGGCCGGAACCACCTTGACGAGACTGCTGGTTTTGTTGTTTAACGTGCTTCGCATCAGTACCAGATTGTGTCTTTTTGTTCACTGTTATCACCTCCGCCACATTACTTTCTCCTGAATGCGGCGCTGTTATCCAAAAAAGTTCAAAAAGCTTCTGGTTTATTCTGGTATATGAAACTGGTGCAGGATTTTCTGATGCGGAACTGGAAATGGATATTCATCTATATCCGAAAGGGCAACGAATTTTCCTTGCTCCGGTATCGCGTCTGTTGTTTTTGCGCGCAGGACGATGATTTCCCATATGATATGGGAAAAAACATGACGGACAGGCTGCAGCGTTTCAACGAGCTCGATTTCAATGCCATACTCCAGCTTGAACCAATACGCGAGCTGTTCGACCGAAACCTCTGCAGCATCCGCCATTGGAAATTGCCATAGGTTCGCAAGCAGCCCTTCTTGGGGTCTTTTCTCGATAAGGACTTCTCCTTGCGGGTTCTCCACGACGACAGAAAGATATGGCATCGTCTTTTGCTTCTTCCCTTTGGATTTGATGGGCAGCTCTTCCTGAAGCCCTTGCCGGAATGCGGCGCAGTGCTCCTGTACCGGACATAACATACAAGCGGGCTTTTTCGGAGTACAAATCAGCGCTCCAAGCTCCATCAGCCCTTGATTGTAGGAGGACGGGTCCTCCTTCGAAATCATTTCTTCGACTGCTGCTTCAAAGATTTTCCTTGCTTTTGGCTTCGCGATATCTTCCGTGATCAAAAGGATCCGGGACAAGACCCTCATGACGTTCCCATCGACTGCCGGCTGCGGAATTCCGTAAGCGATGCTGAGGATGGCACCCTTTGTATATGGTCCGACACCTTTGAGCTTCCCTAACTCATCCACATCATCCGGTACCTTGCCGCCGTATGTCCGGGCCACCTCACGCACGGCTGTTTGAAGATTGCGGGCCCGGGAATAGTAACCTAAGCCTTCCCATGCTTTCAGGACGTCCTGCTCATCCGCTTCGGCCAATGCCTGGATTGTCGGAAAGCGTTCCATGAAACGATTAAAATAAGGAATCACAGTATCCACCTTCGTCTGCTGGAGCATGATCTCCGATACCCAAATCCGATACGGATCCCGCGTTTCACGCCAAGGCAGTGAGCGTTTTTCCTGCTGGAACCAATTAATTAAATCATCTTGAAATAAATCTATGGAAAAATGCTGAAACTTAACATGTAGATCGTCTAAATGCAAAATCATTCACACTCCGTGTTACAATAATAAATGTATTAGGTGGTTTGGTTTCATCAGAAGGAGGACACATCAATGGACACTGGTACCCATATTGTCATGGGGATAGCCCTTGGGGGCTTGGCCACACTTGATCCTGCTGTTCACCAAGACCCTGTATTGTTCAATGCAGTACTTGCAGGCACGATCCTTGGTTCACAGGCACCCGACTTTGATACAGTACTGAAATTACGGAACAATGCTTCTTATTTACGAAACCACCGGGGAATCACGCATTCGATCCCCGCTGTCATATTGTGGGGATTGGCGATTTCCCTGCTTCTGTACGTGTTAGTGCCAGAGATCGACTTTCTGCATCTATGGCTATGGACTTTCGGTGCCGTTGTGCTGCACGTATTTGTCGATGTATTCAATGCTTACGGCACACAGGCTTACCGGCCATTCACCAGACGCTGGGTCGCTTACGGCTTCATCAATACGTTCGATCCTTTCATCTTTACGATGCATGTGATCGGTATCGGCCTCTGGCTGATCGGTTTTGAACCTGGTCCGACCTTTGCAGTCATTTACGCGATCCTTGTCCTCTATTATGTGAAGCGTTACATGGATAAACGAAGGATCATCAAACAAGTGAAGGCACGGATTCCCGATGCCCAGATCATTGCCACTTCCCCGACGATGAAGCAAGCAGTCTGGCGTGTTGCGATCACAGCTCCCGATCATTTTTATGTCGGGAAAGTGGAGGATTGGGAGCTCCGCATCATCGATGAGTTCGAAAGGAAGCCTTTGCCTGACAGCGAGCTGATGGAAGTTGCCAGGGAAGACAAGAATATTGCAGCCTTCCTAAGCTTTTCCCCTGTTTTCACATGGGAAGTGAACTTGTATGATGATTTCACCGAGCTGCGGCTGATCGACCTGCGCTACCATAACAGCGCACAGCATTACCCATTCAAAGCAGTCGTTCAAATTGATGATAATCATCAAATCATAAGCTCCTACACAGGCTGGATCTTTTCCGAACAGAAACTGCAGCGAAAGCTTGTTACAGACGATAATCCATCTGCATTATAAAACCTGGAGATTTGATTCTCCAGGCTTTTATTGTTGTCTGCGTTCCTTGAATAGATAATGGTATTTCGGATTACGTTCCAGGAACTCATCCAGTCTTGGGCCATAATGCTGAATCCATTGGCGGACAATCGCTTCTGTCATGTCCTGCCCTTGATACTTGCGGCCGGCTTTTGCGCGTGTTGCCTCGAAATCTTCCCAAAGGATCTCGACCCATGTCCGGGCCTCATCCATTGTCAGCCGTTCGTTTTGCTGCTGCAACAGCGCAGCAAGCTCACGGAATTTATTTTCCATTCATTCTTCTTCCTTTCCATCATAAACCCAACATAATCTCAAAAACAAATGCACAAGCTAGAATCAATGCGGATCAACCAATCTTGAGGAGGCAGATACATGTCCAAGTTTGACCGTTTTTCCAGAACAGGCACCATCAATTCCGTCATCCAGTCACCCCGCACCACTTCAAAGCATGCGAATAACCAGGTGAATGGGGAAACACAGCAAACACAGACAGATATCATCATCCGTACTCAAGCAGTCAAGAAAAACCGCAGATAAAATTCACCTCGGCTCATCAGCCGAGGCAATTACATAGTCGGCCTGCCGAGCACGCTGATCGGCAAGGCTTCCAGTTCTTGTCCAGTTTCACTGCCATGACGGCGGTAGCCCCAGGCAAACACACCATTGAGATAATCAATCGTGAACACATGCGACCGATCGCCTTTGATTTGATACGTAACACCTGGCTTGAATTCATCCGGATTCATCGTATATGCTTTGGCCATTTGACGCTTGCGCTCCAAAATCTGATATTCGCTGAAATTTCCCATCTGTTCAGCCTTTTGCTGCTGGATTTTCAGCTGTTTCATTTCCTCTTTCAGCTGTTCCACTGTCAAATCACTATAACGCAATTGCATATTTGCACCTGCTTTCCCCTAATAAAGGTCTTTTTCCTTCGCTTCCTCTATATACTTCTGGATCAGCTCCATCGGGAAGCCTTTTCGATAAAGCGCCGTCTTGATCTTTTGAATGAGTTCATAGCCTTCCGCCTTTTGCGCATACCTGCGCCAAAGCTTGTCGCCTTGAAATCTGACAGCCTCCAGCTCCGCATCCGTGTCCTGATCGGTATCTTTCAGCGCCAGTGATACAGCTTCCTTGGCAGCAGCACTCGAGAATCCCTTCGAAAGCAGCTGCTGCTGGGCAAGCTGGATCTTCTCCTGATGGGATTTTTTTGCTTTTGCCTGCAGCTTGCTGCCGGCAAGCTTGACGGCTTTCTCCAGCTCTTTCTCAAAAGTGTAATACGTCATCGCTTGGTCTGCAGCTGCCCCGGCAATCCCTTTTTCCTGTAATTCTTTCCGGATGACAAGCGGACCCTTGCTCGTCGTGTTCACCTTTGTCCGGACAAAAGCGCCGGCAAAGGCCGCATCATCTATATAACCTTGTTCTTCCAGCCTGTTCAAGGCTTCTTCGATATGTGTCGGATCCTGTTCTTTCTTTATCAGATAATTTCTTATTTCTTTTTTTGAACGCATCCGGTAGCTTAAATATTGTAAAGCCAGGGTAAAGCACTTATGGGCCGTATCTTTTTCGATGATGGTCTGCAGCGCTTCGTCCGATAGTTCCTGTCCTTTGGCGATTCCGCTTGAAATCAGGATATCTTCATCGAGACCGAAGCCGAACTTCTCGCCTTTCCCATCGTCGATAAAAATATTATAGCGGCCGATTGTATTTTTCTGGGTCGTGATTTTTGTGATTTTCACCATTTTCGACACCTCTTGTGTCTTTATTCTACCACGAAATGATTGTCCATAAAATCGTAAGCTCAGCATAAAGAAGGAGGAGCAAGATCATGAATATCGTCATCAGCGGCGGAACAGGATTCATTGGAAAACGATTGGCAGAGATCTTGATCGAGAAAGGACATCATGTGTATATCCTCACTCGATCACCCGGGAAAAAGATAGATACGAAACAAGTCACTTATGTCGGCTGGCTGAAAAAAGGGGCCGATCCCCTTTCCCAGCTTCCAGAGGTTGATGCTGTCATCAATTTAGCCGGAACCAGCCTTTTCGGCAAGTGGACAAAGGAAAAGAAAGAGCAAATACGGAGCAGTCGATTGGAGGCTACTGAAACTTTGGTGGATATGATGGAGAAAATGCCGAAGAAGCCAAAAGTCTTTATCAGCGGGTCGGCTGTAGGCTATTACGGGACGAGCGAACAGGATGCTTTCACCGAGGAATCAAATAAACGCGGTCACGATTTTTTGGCGGATGTGACATATGATTGGGAAGAAACAGCAAAACAAGCACAGGGCATCGGTGTCCGTACCATACTGGCACGTTTTGGCATCGTGCTGGGTGACAAAGGCGCATTGTCGCTCATGCAGCTTCCTTTCCGTTACTTCGCCGGGGGAAAGATCGGAAGCGGAGAGCAGTGGCTGTCCTGGATCCATGTCGAGGATGCTGCTGGCATGATGGCGTTTGCGATTGATAATGAGCAGATCAAAGGACCGTTGAATGTCACTGCCCCCTCCCCGCGACGGAACAAAGATTTCAGCAAGGCATTGGCAAAGACGATGCGCCGTCCCTATTGGACGGCAGTACCGGCACCGATCATCGAAAAAGCTTTAGGTGAAATGAGCACTTTGGTTTTGGAAGGACAATGCGTCTATCCGAAGAAAGCAATCGAAAATGGGTACCGATTCCGATTTTCCAGCTTGTCCGAGGCATTGGAACAAGCTTTATGATCATACAGTCTGGACGCCGACATATTCATTGCCTTGTGCACAACCGCCCAAGGATTGTGGATGATGTGCATAAGTCGATTTTTCGTCCATTTCATAATTAAAATGCTGTTGATAAAACTGTTGATAAACATTTTGATAAAATCATCATCCTTTCCCCGCTTCCTTGGAGTGCCTGAGTAGATTAATTTCATACATAGGATTAAAATAAACATAATGGTTATTCGCCTTGATATTAGGCTATAATAATAGAACACTAGAATTACGGGAACAGCGTGTCAAAGAGGAGAGGAATGCCATGCCAGACTTGGAGCGTACCAATCAGGGGAAGTTCAGAAAATTCTTCCTGAATAATAAATTTGTCATCGCGATGCTGATTCTTTTCATCATCGGGTTGAATATATTAGTCTACTCGAAAGTATCATTTATTTTCACACCTGTTGTTGTCATAGTGAAAACAGTGATACTGCCCATCATTTTAACTGGTATTGTCTATTACTTGACAGTACCGATCGTCAATTACTTGGAGAAAAAGCGGGTAAAGCGGATATATTCCATCATTGTCCTCTATCTTGTCATCATTGGGCTGCTGACCATCCTTATCAGCTCCGTCATTCCTGTCTTGAAGGAGCAGACATTGAGTCTGATCGACAATAGTACAGTATACTTCGAACAAGGCGTCGATATGGTCCAATCCATAACAGGAAGCAACATCGTCAATCAGATTCAGCAATCAGGGAATATCGATTTCAATCAGATATTGAATGAATTACAGACTCGCGGAACAAGCATGCTGAACAATCTGTTCTCTAATTTGAGCAGCTTCGTCGGTGCGGTCACGGAAGTGATCATCTCGATTGTGACAGTACCTTTCATCCTCTTTTATTTATTGAAGGATGGCAAGAAACTGCCGGTCTACATTTTGAAATTGCTTCCGGTACGTTTCCGCAGCCAAACATATGAAGTGATGTCCGAGATGAATCATCAGATCAGTTCCTACATACGCGGACAGATCATCGTCAGTTTCGTCATTGGTGTATTGCTGTATATTGGTTATTTGATCATCGGTCTCGAATACGCACCAGTACTTGCTGTCATTGCAGCATTCACGAGTGTCGTTCCCTATCTTGGACCTGCCATCGCCATTACGCCCGCAATCATCATTGCGATTGTGACATCACCGTTCATGCTGCTGAAGCTGATCGTTGTCTGGACGGTCGTTCAGCTGGTTGAAGGAAAATTCATCACACCGCAGATCATGGGCCGCAATATTCGCGTTCACCCGATCACCATCATCTTTGTGATCCTCACCGCAGGAAATCTGTTCGGTGTTGTCGGCGTCATCCTGGCTGTACCTGGATATGCAATCCTGAAAGTAATTGTGACCCATACATTCCATTGGTTCAAAAAAAGATCCCATCTTTACGAGGAACCAACCAATACAAACTAAAAAAGGAGCTCCGAGAGCTCCTTTTCTTTATGGCTTCAATAGTACCTTGATGTTATTATCCGCCTTTTCATCAAATATCTTATACGCTTCTTCGGCTTCACTGATTTTCATCGTATGCGTGATGATATCCGTTGGATCGAATACTCCTTCCTCGATCATCCGATATAGCTTCGGCATCAAATGGATGACCGGGGCCTGTCCCATTGTCAGTGTCACATTGCGGGAAAAGAGATCACCAATCGGGAAGCCGTTCGCTTCTGTCCCATATACACCGGTCAGCTGTACCGTACCGAATTTCCGTACAGCTTCACTAGCAGTAATGATCGGCTGGATCGTCCCGAATTGATTGTCATGTTCAGAACCGAATTGAACACCTTCCGGCACTGTTCCATCCATGCCGACACAATCGATGACGACATCGGCTCCCCCATTTGTTTCGCTATGAAGCAGCGAACCGATTTCCGGATTATCGGAAAAGTCATAGGTCTCCACATTGTTCATCCGTTCAGCGTGCTCCAGGCGATGCGGTACATTATCGACTGAAATGACGCGCTCTGCACCTTGCAGCCAAGCAAATTTCTGTGCCATTTGGCCAATCGGTCCTGCTCCAAGGATAATGACAGTATCACCTTTCTTGACACCGCTGTTTTTCACACTCCAATAAGCCGTCGGTATGACATCCGATAGGAAAACGATGCTCTCATCCTTCAGTTCACTTGTTTCCGGTACTTTGAAGGAAGTGAAATCGGCAAATGGCACACGCAAGTATTCTGCTTGTCCGCCGGGATAGTCCCCGAACTGTTCGGAAAACCCGAATAAACCGCCTGCATCTGTATGCGGATTGCCATTTGAGTTATCACATTGGCTTTCCATTTGATGCGTACAGTAGAAGCACTCTCCGCAGCCGATGTTGAATGGAACGACGACACGATCACCTTCTTTCAAATTCTGCACAGCAGAACCTACCTCTTCCACGATTCCCATCGGTTCATGACCGATGATATAGTCTTTTTCCGGTGTGATTCCTCCATGATAGAGATGCAGATCAGAACCGCAGATCCCAGTAGCTGTAATACGTACGATCATATCGGTCGTATTCTCGATCGAAGGGGCCGCCACTGCCTTTACTTCGATGTTCTCTTTGCCTTGGAAGGTGACTGCTTGCATGGTATCAATCTCCCTTAAATGTAGTTGAAAGTCTATACCTGCTGTCCTCAGAACTTAAACTCGGATTTTTTTAAAAAAGTTGAAACCATTCTAGGGTTGCTTGCGTCTATATAGTCGAGAACGAAAAAATGTGTTTTCTAACAACATTACCTCCCACATATTTCGTTCATCTCACCACATTTATTTCTAACAACAACAGAAAAGCAGGCAGCCCCCGCTGCCTGCTTTTCCCCGTTCAAGACATTCTCGCTTCCTCTCTCTGCTCACTTTCTTTATAATAGATAAGTGAATTATCCTTCATTGGATTCATCGTTGATAAGGACCACTCGAGCTTGCAGTCACCTGTTGGCTCAGTTCTTTCCGACAGTGCCGAAAGATGCTGTTCAGATTCGAAAGGAGAGCAATATGTTCAAAGTCATTGCAGTCGACTCAAACCAAGTGAAGCTGGAATTCGTCGGAAAAGACGGAGAAGTGTTCACTTTTGACACATATGAAGCAGCGGAAGCCTTCATGCAGGAAGTAAAGGCGAAAGACACCCTGCCGGAACGGTACCGGGTTCTTGTAAAAAAATAGATTGAATCCCCTTCCTTGCATGACAGGGAATTGATCCTCATAATAGAAAAGAGAAAGTATCAAGGAGGCACACCTTATGAAATGGAACCTGACACAGCTCCTGCAGAAACGGCATGCTTACACACCCAAAGCAAAAGCATTGCTGCAGGATAAGGAGAAATCGAAGGAGCTCCTTGCAAATGTATCGACGAAAGCGACAGATAACAAAGGAAAACTTGCAGAAATATGGTCAGACTTGCAATTGATGGTGAATATGCTCCGCGATTGGCGCAAGGGTGCTTACAGCCATCTGCCGAAAAAGTCACTGATTATGATCGCTGCCACCTTCCTCTATTTCCTGAGTCCGGTCGATTTTGTTCCGGATTTCCTTCCAGGCGGACTGCTTGATGATGTTGCACTCATCGCTTTCACGTTCAAGCAGATACAGGAGGATGTAGCAGCATACAAGCAATGGAAACGCGAGCAGCCAATTGAAAGTCAAACAACGATCGTTTCGTAAAAAAGAGTGCAGACGCACTCTTTTTTTTATGGATATTTTTCTCATTTTGCTTTTTCAGGGGAATCTGTTATATTAATAGATTATGAGCCCAAATTTTGTTGCAGGGTTTTGGTTGTTTTTTAGATTGTTAATTTGATAGAATCAATGTCGTTGATTTATTCAGTAGATGCCTGATAAGAAAATGAAGAGGTGAAAGATAATGAAGAAGCTTCTGGCTTCAAGGAAAGGATTTTTTACGCTGGCCGTTATTTTCTTATGGGCCAAGACGTATTTAACCTACCAAAAGGAATTTAATTTAGATATAACAAACGCCATGCAGGAATTCCTGCTCGTAATCAACCCATTCAGTGCGAGCATCGTCTTCCTCGGTCTCGCCTTCTTGGCAAAGGGCAGAAGGATGGGAATCTGGCTGCTGGTCATCGATTTCTTCATGAGCTTCCTGCTTTATGCCAATGTCCTGTACTACCGATTCTTTAATGATTTCATTACGCTGCCTACCTTGAAACAGACGGACAACCTAAGCTCCGGTATGGGCGGCAGCATCTTCGGGCTGATGGAAGGCTTTGATTTCATTTACTTCCTGGACATCATCCTGTTGATTGTATTGTATGTCTACACTAGAAAGAACTGGACTACCGAGCGCCTTGCTTTCCGGAAGACGGCTATGGTCATCGTTTCCGGTATTGCACTATTCGCAATCAACCTGGGATTGGCTGAGGTTGATCGCCCGCAGCTGCTGCAGCGTACATTCGACCGTACGTACTTGGTGAAATACCTTGGACCATATAACTATACGATCTATGATGCAGTACAAAACGCGAAAACTTCCACACAGCGCGTCATGGCTAGTCCGAATGACGTAACGGAAGTAAAGGATTTCGTAGACAAGAATTATGCAGAACCGAATCCAGAATACTTCGGTAAAGCCGAAGGCATGAATGTCATCAAGATTCATTTGGAAAGCTTCCAAAGCTTCCTGATCAATTATAAATTGAATGGTGAAGAAGTGACGCCGTTCCTGAATTCACTGGTGAATGATAAGGAAATCACTTATTTCGACAACTTCTTCCACCAGACAGAACAAGGTAAGACAGCCGATGCGGAGCTATTGATGGATAACTCCCTCTACGGTCTTCCGCAGGGATCTGCCTTTTCTGTAAAAGGTACGAACACATATCAAGCAGCTCCTGCCATCCTGAACCAGGAACAAGGCTATACGAGCGCAGTATTCCACGGTGATGAGAAAACATTCTGGAACCGTGATGAGATTTACAAGCAATTCGGAGTCGATCATTTCTTCGATTCCACGTATTACAACATGGAAAACTCGATCAACTATGGTTTGAAGGACAAGCCTTTCTTCGAGGAATCCATGCCGATGCTAGAGTCGCTGCCACAGCCATTCTATGCCCACTTGATCACGCTGACGAACCACTATCCGTTCACGCTTGATCCGGAGGATGCAACGATCGATAAAGCAACGACAGGCGATACCACTGTCGATAACTACTTCCAGACCGCACGTTATCTGGATGAAGCACTTGAGCAATTCTTCCAAGACTTGAAGGAATCCGGCTTGTATGACAATTCCGTCATTCTGCTTTATGGCGACCATTACGGTATCTCAACGAACCATAATAGAGCAATGGAGCAAATCATCGGTACAGAAATCACCGATTATGAGAATGCACAATTGCAGCGTGTCCCGCTTATGATCAAGGCGCCAGGCCTTGAAGGCGGCGTGAACCATACGTATGGCGGTGAACTTGATGTTCTGCCTACGCTTGAGCATTTGCTTGGCATCGACTCTTCGAAATATATCCAGTTCGGTACCGATTTATTATCAGAAGAGCATAACGGTGTAGTCGGTCTGCGTAATGGCGACTTCATCAGCAAGGATTACACGGTGATCGGTGATGATTATTACGATACCGAAACCGGTGAAGTGATCAAGGATGAAGATGAAATCAAGGAAATCGAGTCCGAAAAAGATGAATTAGCCGAGAAATTAAGTCTCAATGACAAAATCCTATATGGTGACCTGCTCCGCTTCTATGACCCGGAAGGCTGGACACCAGTGAATCCGAGCGATTATGATTATAATAATCGCCAAGAAGAGGAAAAATGATTTGGAACACCTGCCAGTTATGTGGCAGGTGTTTTTTTATACAAGCCCAAATCACTAATTTCTTTAGACAATGCAGAGCAATATCGATACAATTGAGAATGCTGTATATAATAGAAAATAGGGAATACAACAACAGCATGACAGCTGAAAGGAGGTATGGCTTTATCGGAAGCTTCATTTATGCCGTATCCATCATTCTTATCGGTCTCATCATCGGCAGGGCCATCCGGATCATCGCCGAGAAATATCGGCTGCCGGAATGGTTCTCGCTTAATTATTTCATGAACGCATTGATTCGGGTCGTCTTGCTTGTCCTGAATCCCATCATTCTGATCAGCGCCTTTTGGTCTGCTGATCTGACCAATATCAGGCTGATTTACTTGCCCATCTTCGGAATCATAACCATCTTTCTTGGTGCTGGTTTGGCATTTCTCTACTCCAAATGGAGACAGCTTCCGAATGATCAAATCGGTTCCATGTTTGTATCTGGCGCATTTCTGAATCTGGGCAGCTTCGGTGTGCTCTTCTGCGTGCTCTTCATCGGCGAGGAAGCAGTCGCCTATGCAGCCATGTTCCGTTTACTCGAGGAATTCACTTATTATACAATCATTTACCCGATTGCAAAATCATATGGATCAATCGAAGGAAATGCACCTGGATCACGTGTGATGAGAATCATTAAAGATCCCTTCATCATGATCACCTTCTGTTCGATTATCGTCGGTGCTGCACTGAACTTATCTCCAATCGATCGATTCGAATGGCTGGGGGCAAGCAATTCGGCTTTGGTTGCATTGGCTTCCATCCTACTTTTGGTTCCGGTCGGCTTCAGTATGCGCATCGCTTCCGTCAAAAAGTATTGGAAGCTTAGTATCTGGCTGATACCAATCAAGTTTCTTGCTGTTCCGCTTATCATCACAGGCAGTGCCTACTTGATCGGCCTTGGCAGCTTATATGACGGCATCCTGTTACAGGTACTCGTCATCATGTCCGCCATGCCGCCTGCCGTAGCTTCACTTGTGCCGCCGCGGCTGTATGATCTTGATATGGAGCTGGCGAACTCTAACTGGATCGTGACGACATCTTCGTTGATTTTTGTATTGCCGATCTTGTTTATGCTTGTGAATTGGATGAAATGAAAAAGCTGCTGCCTCTTATGAAAGGCAGCAGCTTTTTCAGTCTTCTTTAGCGGAAATATATTCGTTTTCCGCATCGCCTGATCCATTGACGTTGTTCTTGAACTGGCTCAATCGGCCATTGCGCTTTTCGCCATGGTTCTTGTTTTCTTTGAATTGATGATCATTATTGGGCTTTTTCTTCGGCATGACAGAACCCCCTTTTTTGTCTATTATGCGAAAAGAAGGATCCATTTATTCCATCTTACCTGCCAGCAGCTGCTGCTGTGATGCGAACTCACGATACAGGTCGTGCTGCTTGAATAACTCCTCATGGGTTCCAATACCTGTTATGCTTCCTTTTTCAATGAAGACGATTTGATCGGCATCCACAATTGTCGACAGCCGGTGAGCTATCACAAAGGTAGTCCGATCCCGCATCAGATTTTGCAGCGCTTGCTGGACATAGATTTCCGAACTGCTATCCAGACTTGAGGTCGCTTCATCCAGCATCAGGATCTGCGGATCACGCAAGAGCGCCCTGGCGATAGCTATACGCTGGCGCTGCCCGCCAGAGAGCTTGATTCCCCGTTCTCCCACCTTCGTCTCATAACCATCCGGCAGCTCTTCGATGAATTGCTTGGCATAAGCCATCTCCGATACGCGTTCCAATTCTTCATCCGACACCTCTCGCTCCAAGCCATAACAGATGTTCTCACGGATCGTGCCGGATAATAATGCTGTCTCCTGTGCCACATACCCGATTTGACGCCGCCAGTCCTGCAGCTTGTAATCCTGGATAGGCGTATCAGCCAGCCTGATCATGCCGCTTGTCGGTTCGTAATACCGCTCCAGCAAGCCAAAAAGTGTCGATTTCCCCCCGCCGCTTGGTCCGGCAATAGCCGTCACCTTACCGGCAGGAGCGGTAAAACTAAGATCATGCAATACTTGTTCTGAGTGATAAGCAAAGCTCACATGTTCAATATGCAAATCCCCATCCACCTGCTGAATGGATTTACCTCTATCTGCATCCTCTATTTCTTCTCCAAGTACATCATAAATACGCTCCGTCGCCCCCATCGCCTTCTGCAGGTGTGTGAAGAACATCGACAGCTGTGTCATCGGCATGATGATCTGAAACAAATACAGAATGAAGGCAACCATATCTCCTGCTGACAATGCACCCGATGCGACACGTACCCCGCCGTAACCAATGATGGTCACCAGCAGAAGCATCATGATGAACAGCATGAGCGGTGAAAGCAGCGCCTGTATCTTTGCTTCCTTCAAGCCATATGTGAATAATGACCGGATCCCTTTGTTCCCGCGTTCCAATTCGACACGCTCGGCATTGGAAGCTTTGACGAGCTTCATTTCCGGAAGGACTTGATTCAGGACAGCTGTGAATTTAGCCGTCTCTTCCTGCATCGTCTTTGATACCCGATACATCTGACGTCCAAGCACCATGATGATAAGGATGGCTATCGGAACAGCCAGCAGCATGACGATGGTCATCTTCCAATCGAGGATAAGCAAAATGATGATGGAGCCGACAATCGATATGATGCCAGTCACGAAGCTAGTCAGATGATCTGTAATCAGCTCTTTGACAATCGTTGTATCATTCGTCACGCGGCTGAGCGTCTCGCCTGTTTCATTGTTATGGTGAAAACGAATCGGAAGATGCAATAGCTTCTCCCATAAACGCTCCCGCAGTTTCGCTACGACATGATGTCCGACTTTGGCCAGCAAGTAAATGGACAATCCACTGGCCAGCGCCTGCAGCACGAAAGCCATTACCAGTATGGCAATTTGACCGCCAGTGAACGATTGCCCGCTGAAACCGTCCACCAGATTTTTCGTGAACAACGGAACAGTGAATCCGACACCCGTCGTCAATAGACTCATGATCAATGCCGTCATGACAATTCCTCGCGGCGGGTTCGTCCCTTTGACCAATGCCAGGAATAGCCGCCAATCAAATGGTTTCTTTTCTAATCGGTTTTGATCCATCTTGACCCCCTAAGTTCCAATAAATGACTATCCACTTCAAAAAGCATCGCATAACCTTCATGTGCATTCGTTACGAAATACTCCTTTTCTTTCTTTAAAAAAGACAAATCCTCCGGAAGCTCCGGCTGCTGCCAGGCAAAAAGATCATCCGCCGCCCCCAAAATCACCCGCCGTGACTGCTCGCATATATGGTAATGATGATTCGCTGCCGATATATGCGGTTCAAAAAGATTCGCGCATGTACCATTCGCATGAACGACCTCTTTTAAATATGGATCCAGCTCTGTCAACAGCCGGCGGAGCGATTCTGTTTGCCCCATCATCCGCTTAGGCAGTACAGCAAATGTGAATGTGTCGCAGACATCGCATAATCTTTCAACCATTGGCTTATACGTTCCTGCCGCAATATCCGTTTCCATTATTTCAAACATATCATCTCTCCCAGTAAAAATAGGAGTCCTCCCGATGAGAACTCCTTATACCAATGATAGGAACTTTTCCTCTGATATGATTCGCAATGGTCTCCCATTCTCAATCATCCGCTCCGCTTGCACAAGCTTGCTCGTTTTCTTGCCAGCAGCGAACTTTTCATAATCCCTTGCTCCGACAACGAGATACCGTGTAGACGCATCCATCCTGTCTGTATGCACGCCGCCTACATTGACCAGCTTTTGGATCGCATCCTTCCGTTTCAAGCTTTTCATCGTCCCGGTGAACATCACCTGCTTCCGGTAGAACGGATGGGCCGGATCGAATTGATCCGTCTGAGGCTTGATATCCCCATATCGTGACCTGCTGCCAGAGGAGCTTGTATCATGGATGCTTTTTTGCTTCACCTTCAATACTTTGGTCAGCTCCTCGATACTCTGTGCACCTGAATCAGCCATCGCATGAAGGAAGATATTCGCTGCCACTCGTGCATCCTCCATGGCATTATGGTGCGCAAAGCTGATATCCTTGCTGGCAGCCAAGGTATTCAGCCGATGGTTCTCCATATCCGGCCACACCTTCTTGCCGATGATCCGCGTACAAAGATAATCAAAATCCGGCATCTCCAATCCAAAACGTGCCGCAGCCTTGCGAATCACACCCATATCAAAGCTGGCATTATGCGCAATGACGACATTGCCGGCCAGATAGCTGCTCAGCTTGGGCCAGATTTCCTTGAACGTCGGCGCATCCTCCACATCACGCGGAAGAATCCCATGCACCTGGATGTTCTGATCTTCAAAATCCATCAGCGGGTTGATCAGTGTGTACCATTCCTCCATCACACCTGTCTCATCCGCTACAGCAACACCGACCGAACAAGCACTGGACCAATACCGATTCGCCGTCTCGAAATCTATACTCACAAACCGCACTCCATCGTCCTCCAAATCGACATTATATTATTTAGATTATATCATAGCAGCCGATAGAGTCCGACAATCATGCTTGCAAAAAAGATATTGCCAGAAACGCAAAGAAGCGCTATAATACTTTTGTGACGGATCATCAATTACATACGGGGCATTAGCTCAGCTGGGAGAGCGCTTCGCTGGCAGCGAAGAGGTCAGCGGTTCGAGCCCGCTATGCTCCACTAAGATAGCGAAAAAGAGGCATACTGATTTATGCCTCTTTTTCGTTTTTCCCAATGAAATGATCTATCATCCATATATCCGATGCTCCTTGATATACCGATAACAGCTCTCCGGCAGCAAATATCTCGGCTCTCCTCCAACAGCGAGCTCATCGCGGATATAAGTGGAGCTGATTTCCATCGCCAGCCCTTTATCAATCAGATGAAAGGTTTGGCCGTCATCATGGTTGCGCAAAAGCGGTGAACGACTGATGACTTTCAGCATATCAATACCGTTACGGGCCATGACGATGAATCGATTATCACGCACCAGTTCTTCGCTATTTCCCCATTTGCCTGCTCCGATATCCTCAAGCAGATCTGCACCCATGATGAAATATATCTCATCATCTGGATAGACTTCCTTGAAATGCTTCAGTGTCTGCTCGGTATACGCATTCCAGGCTTCTTGCTTCATTTCGTAATCATCGGCAATATAACGGTCATTATCCTGTATAGCCATCTGAACCATTTGCCAACGATGTTCGTCGGTCGTATTGAGTTTTTTATCCTTCCGCTTACTGGAGCAAGGCAGGAAGATCACCTTATCCAGCTTGCAGCGATGGGCTACCGTGCTGGCGGTCCATAAATGGACATTGGTAATCGGATCGAAGGAAGAACCATAAATTCCGATTTTCCCCATATCACTTCTCCTCCAGCTGTGACTTGATGTGTTCAATCAATTGCATCTTATTGTTCCAGCAAGCTGTGCTCAAGTCGACAGGATACGCTTCGGGGTTATGTGTCCGTTTATATTCATCCCATAGATAGGTGAGGCTGTGCTTCACATATTCACGCGTCTCTTTCAGTGATGGCAGCTCATAGACGAGCTCGCCATTCCGGAAAATAGGCTGCTGAAGCTCCTTCGCCTCGAAGTCCGTTACGAACTTACTGATGTACGGATAAGTCGGGTGGAACATCTTAAGCCTCTTTTCATCCTCTGGCTTTTCATCCTTTAGCGCAATATAATCCCCCTCCGATTTCTGATTGACCCGATTTATGATCCGATAGACACGTTTCAAACCAGGGGTGGATACTTTTTCAGGATTGGCGCTGATTTTGATTGTATCGACCATATTGCCATTGTCATCCTCGATGGAGACGATTTTATAAACGGCCCCCAATGCAGGCTGATCATACGCGGTTATGAGCTTGGTGCCGATGCCCCAATTGTCGATCTTTGCGCCCTGTGCCTTCAATGCCCCGATTGTTTCCTCATCCAAATCATTGGAGGCAGTTATTTTCGTTTCCGTGAAACCCGCTTCATCCAGCATCTTGCGCGCTTGCTTTGACAAATAAGCGAGATCTCCGCTATCCAGCCGAATGGCATTGAAATTGATTTTATCTCCCATTTCTTTTGCTACCCTGATGGCATTAGGCACACCCGACTTCAATGTATCATACGTATCTACAAGGAAAGTACAGTCCACATGGCTTTCTGCATACTTGCGAAAGGCCTCATACTCGTCGATATATGCCTGTACAAGTGCGTGGGCATGCGTACCGGCAACCGGGATGCCGAATTTCTTACCCGCTCTCACATTCGACGTAGCATGGAACCCGCCGATGTAGGCAGCCCTGGTCCCCCAAATGGCTGCATCCATCTCTTGGGCACGCCGGGAGCCGAATTCCATTGCAGTATCCCCCTCATCCAAGACCTGCATGATACGGGCTGCTTTCGTGGCAATCAGCGTTTGATAGTTCACGATATTCAGCAAAGCCGTTTCGATGAGCTGGGCCTGGGCCAGCGGCGCTTCCACCCGGATGATCGGTTCGGTACCGAAAACCAGCTCCCCCTCCTGCATGCTGTACAAATCGCCAGTAAAACGCAGCTCGCGCAAGTAGGCGATGAATGCTCCATCATATCCAAGCTCCTGCTCCAGATAGTCCAAATCGGAGTTCGAGAAGCGGAAATCCTTCAGGTAATCGATGACACGCTCCAAGCCGGCAAAGACGGCAAAGCCATTGCCAAATGGCTGCTTACGGAAAAACAGTTCGAATACGGCTTTGCGATTATGTTTTCCATCCTTCCAATATGTCTGGGCCATATTGATTTGATAAAGGTCGGTATGCAATGCAGTGCTATCGTCCTGATAATATGTCATTTTTCCTTTCCTCCTTCGACAACTTCAGCACCTAATACGTTTTTAAAATGATGCAGCGCATAGGAATGCCCTTCCTGATGGAAGCTCGCCACCGCATCGGCATGGACGATGATTTTGAAGCCATAGTTATAAGCATCGACAAGCGTGTGAAAAACACAAATATCCGTGGCCACGCCAATCACATGGATTTCCTCAATCCCTCGTTCCTTGAGCCGCTGCAGCAGGTCGGTACCAGCAAATGCACTGTACCTTGTCTTATCCATAAAGTACACATTCGCTTTCTGTTTTGCCGTTTCATATACCTCGGCAAGTCTTCCGTACAAATCCCTCCCCTGTGTCCCTTCGATATTGTGGGGCGGATACAGCTTTGTTTCCGGATGGAATGCATCCCCTTCCTCATGCTTATCGATGGCAAAAACAACATAGTCCCCACTCTCGATGAATCCGGAGGTGATCGCTGTCAGCCGCTCCTCGATCTCACGTCCAGGCTCCCCGCAAGTGAGCGCTCCGTTTTCTGCCACAAAATCATTGGTATAATCGATATTGATCAATGCCTTCATCCTAAATCCTCCTCTTGATTAATGACGGGCTGTATAAATCGATTGCTTTATTTCTGCATCCACGAAACGATAAAGCTGTGTCGGAAGCTTGGAGGTACGCTGTGTCTTTTGGCCTTCGACTGCTTCAATGAAAGGCAGTGACTTGATTTTACGTGCAAACGCCTGTTCATTCCGGATTGCCTTGTCATCGGTGACGGTAAGCAGGACAGCCTGCAGCTCCGAGTAGGTGAATGCCTCCGGCAGGAATTGCTTTGCAACTGTAGTTTGCAATAAATCCCGCGAGATATGAGCGACGGCATCACGAATGATGGCTGAATGATCGAATGCCAACAGATCCCACTCGAGTTCCTCTAATGAAAACAATTCCACATCGGCAGCATCATCACTCGCTCTTCTGTCACATAATGCATGCTCCGGCACAATGGCATAATGTGCATTCGAAATGATCCATCCGCGCGGATCCCGTCCGGGCTGATCATAAACACCGAAATGCGCCAGATGAATGTGCTCTATACCCGTCTCTTTTTTCAATTCACGGCTGGCTGCCTCAAGGGCAGTTTCTTCCGGTGCCACGAATCCTCCTGGCAATGCCCATTTACCTGCTTCGATATTGGGATCCCCCTCCGTATCAAGCTCCGCTCGCTTAATGAGCATCAGCTTTAGCTCCATCTTGGGCGGGGCATATGCTTTCGTTTTTTCCGATGTAATCGTAAATACGGCTATGTCCGAGGTATAACCATCAGGTGTGCGATAGCGGCTGACATCATAGTGTTTCACTTCTTTATTCGACTTCAATCATATAATCTCCTTTTAATTAACAATATGTTAAATGTTAATCGTATTGTATGCAAGTTACCTTCTTCTTGTCAAGGATAAACAAAAAAGCCTCCTCTGGGATGAAGGAGACTTATGTCTGTGTCAAAATCATGGCCATTGCAACAACGACAATCACGAAAATGACGGCATATAATCCGGCAATCAGCTTTCTTTTGTTCAAGCTCGCCTCAATTGCAAACAGCAAAAACATAAGAGATAATAGCGGCAGCATCAATTTGGGATTCACTTCATAATCCTGATCGATATATCGGTAGACGCCGATCGCAATGACAATCATGGCGAGCAGAGCATTTATTTTTCGTAACATTTGCTTTCTTCCTTTCCAGGTCGCATGATGAGTCATAGACAGTATAACAGGACGAAGCTCCTTGTTGAATAGAAAGGGGTATGTACTATGCCGACTTATGACGAATGGCAAGCGACCTATAAAGAGACGGCCATCCGGGAAATTCAGAAATACTTCCGGATTCACGAAATCGGAAACATATCAGAAGCAGTTTTGGAATCAGTATCCACCCGGATTGCCCAGCAGTCGGAGCGCATTGAAGATGAAACATTCGCTTCCTTGCTGGATCAGATCAGCCGCAGCTTAGCTAAAAATGATATACAGGATGTCAGGAATAAATACTATGATTTGGAACAGCTGCCTATTTAGACAGCTTACGAAAGAATGTTTCGATTCGACTCAGATACTTTTTCTGTTTTCCGCCCTGCTTTTCCATGCTGCCAAACTCGAAGATCTTAAACTTGCGAATGCCGACAAACTGAAACAATGCTCGTTTCATCAGGATTTTATGGGCATTTCGCAAATAAAAACGGCTATATACGGAGGGGCCTTTCATCGTCGAAACACATACTGCCAGCTTTCCTTTCAAAAGTCCCTCCGGCAGCAGGCCCTGATCCCGATAGGCAAAATTTGCTGCAAAGACTTGATCGATGAACCCTAGCAGCATCGCCGGCGGCCGCTCCCAAAAAATCGGCTAGACGAATACAAGCAAATCGGCCTGACTGACTTTGTCGCGATATGATGCAAAATCCGGTTCGTTGTGCATATCCCGGCGCCGCTTTTTTTCATTGAAAACCAAGACAGGATCGAAGTCTTCCTCATACAAATCAATCGTATCGGTTTTGCTGATGGCAGGGTTGGCTTGGATGCCTTCTTGCACTGCCTGTAAAAAGCTATAGCTGAGTGATGCATGATTCGGATGAGTGTATACCAGTAAAGCGTTCATTTAATCCCTCCTGAATCAAGCTATCTCCTATACGCCAATCATTAAAAAAAGTTACAAAAAAAAGAATGCCGGCGTTATACCTGCACTCTTTTTCATTTATCCTGTCAAAGCAAGGATAAGGATGGCCACGATTTGATAGCCTGCACCGATGATACTCGTGGCCATCCCTCCGATTGCCATACCTCTTCCTGCCCTTTCGACATGATCAGCTTTCCTTATCGTATGTAACGCAAGGACAAAACCAATGATCCCGAAGAAGATACCGTATAGAGAAAGAAACAGACTGATGACCCCGAACACGAGCGATATAAGCGCTGTTTTCTGCATGGAGCAAAACTCCTTTGTCCATAGTTCTGATTCCATTGTACGCCTAGTCCTTCCCTGCTGTCGTGTTTCTTAACTTATCTAAATCATTTTATGCTAAACAAAAAAGGCACCCTCTTAAGAGGATACCCTTGATTTGTCAGCTTGCTTTGCCCAAACATCTTCGTCAACATTCGGGATTCCCGCTACGCTGTCTGCATAGAATTGTGGGTTTTTCCCAGCCCGCTTTTGGGTCATATAATCTTTCAAAGCACGGAAAGCGATTCTTCCAAGCAGCACAATGGCGATCAAGTTGATGAATGCCATGATTGCCATGAAGAGATCGGCCACTCCCCACACAAAATCAAGGCTTGCCACGGAACCGACTGCAACCATCGCAACTACTGCGACGCGATAGATGAACAGCCACGTTTTGCTAGGCTTGATGAAATTGATGTTCGACTCCCCATAGAAATAGTTACCGACTACAGATGAGAAGGCAAACAAGAGGACGATCAAAGCGATGAAGATTCCTGCCCATGATCCCACAAGTGAACTCAACGCATCCTGTGTCAGTACGATTCCATCAGATTCCGTACTTGTATAGAGGCCAGAAAGAATGACGATGAATGCAGTAGCTGTACAGACACCAAATGTATCGACATATACCCCAAATGATTGGATGAAGCCTTGTTTCACCGGATGGGATACATTGGCAGTAGCCGCAGCTTGCGGCGCACTACCCATACCGGCTTCATTGGAGAACATGCCTCGTTTGATACCTTGCATCATAGCAGTACCGACAGCTCCGCCAGCAATTTCCCTGATGCCGAAAGCATCCTGGAAAATAATCATGAATGCATGCGGAATATCTGTGATATGGAAGATGATGATACCGATCGCCAGCAGGATATATCCCCCTGCCATCACCGGCACGATGATTTCGGATACTTTGACAATCACCTTGGTTCCCCCGAAGATGATAAGTGCACTGACGACTGTCATAACGACCGCCAGCAATTCTTTGCTGATACCGAAAGAACTGTGGAATGCACTTACGATCGTATTGGCCTGGACGGAATTAAAGGCAAGACCGAATGTCAACGTAATGATCACAGCAAAAGTGACTCCCAACCAGCGCTGTCCCAGGGCTTTCTCCATATAGTAAGCCGGCCCGCCCCGGAAGGAAGCTTCACCGTCACGTGTCTTATAGATCTGCGCCAGTGTTGCCTCGATGAACCCGGAAGCTGCACCCAGGAAGGCCATCAGCCACATCCAGAATACTGCGCCCGGACCGCCGACAGAGATTGCCAGTGCCACACCTGCCAGGTTGCCAGTACCTACCCGGGCAGCTGCACTGATACAGAAGGCCTGGAACGAACTGACTCCTTTCCCATCAGCAGACTTTTCACCGATCAGTTTAAACATATGCGGTATTTGCGTGAATGTCGCCAATTTAAGCCGAAGGGTAAAATAGAGACCGACAAGGAGCAATAACCCCATCATGATATAAGTCCACATAAAATCGCTCGCGGACTGTATTATTTTTAATAATATATCCATTTCTTTCTCTCCCCATTAAAAATACACTTTTCAATGTAACAAAATCTAACATGATGCGCAATGTTTTTTCCTTCCATAGCAGTCTGTCATTCATGTTATACTGGAATTACAAAAGCAAGGTGGGATAAGAATTGACGCAAACCAAGGAGAAAAAACCCTTCCGCTACCCTTTGGCGATCACAGTCGGCATCATTACGGCAATACTGTTCGGTATCGCCCTTCAAAGTGTCGCAATCGGGTTAGCAATGGGCTGTATATGGGCAATCGTTTTCGGATCGATGCCAAAAGGAAAACAAAAGGGGGAAAAATAATGATAGCGATACGTCCCTATCGGACGGAAGATCTGCGCTCGATCATTTCATTATTAAAGACAGAGGGCTGGACTACACTCGCCGCTGATCCCAAGCGCTTCGACCAAGCGATGAAGGGATCGGCTCCTGCTCTGGTTGCTGTGAAGGATGGGATGATCAGCGGATATATCCGCTGTATCACGGATAAAGTCATCACGCTTCTCGTTGCCGAACTGCTGGTAGCTGACAGCCTGCGCGGGCAAGGTGTCGGCGGCAGGCTCCTTCAAGAAGCTCATGATCTGTTCCCTTCTACACGCATGGAGATGCTGGCAACCAGTACGTCAAAATCGTACTACGAACAAAAGAAATTCCGCCCCTTCTATGGGTTCCGCAAGACGTATGCCGAGTAACCCTCCATTTACCAGCATATTTGATCTTTTCATTGTTTGTCTATTTGCACAGTGGGAAATACATTACTGACGCAATAAGAGGAGGCAATGAAAAATGACAGATGAAGCTCGCGCGCAAAATACTGTGAAAAATTTACCTCAAGAAGAAAAAAACGAGATCCTGAACAACTTCCATGACTTCCAGGATTATTTAGGAAACAAAGTGAAACAAGGGGAACGCCTCGGTTTGAGCGAAGAGGCTTTGACAAAAGCCGCCCAGCGCGTTGCCGATTATCTTGCGGAAAATGAAGAACCTCGCAATCGTGAAGAGTACTTGCTCAAACAGCTATGGCTTGCAGCTGATGAAGAGAACAAAAAGCCACTTGCGAATACACTCGTGAAGCTGGCTGCCCGAACAAATTAAAGCGGATCCGATCGGATCCGCTTTTTCATTTGGCCCGATAAATCGGATCGGGCTTTTCACTGGTGATCCGACAAGACAGACCATTCGTTTCAATACTGATTGTCCCGCCTTTGGCCGTTGCATAGAGCACAGCGCCAGTCTTTCGCAAATTACGTACAACCTCTTTTGTCGGATGCCCCAATTCATTATCCTTCCCATAGGAAACCACAGCGTAATCAGGCTTCACTTTTTTCAGGAAAGCGAGTGTATTACTCGTGCGGGAGCCGTGATGTGCAACCTTATAAACCTCCGATTCCACTTCAAAATTATGTCTCATCCTATATTCCTGCTGCGCTTCCGCATCACTCATAAGCAGGAAATCGACTGTCCGATACGTAAGCCGCAATACGATGGACGCTTGATTATTTGTCGCCTTCGGATGATTGGCGTTTAATATTTGCAAGGAAATAAGCGGATCTATGGATAAATAATGGCCTTCTTTGGCGATGGTCACCGGTATTTGTTTTTCTGCCAGGATCTCCGTGTATCGCTGATACGTTCTGGTCGTATATAATTTCCCGCTATCCAGGACATGCTTTACTTCCAGCTCTTCAAGTATTGGAAGGAGTCCGCCGATATGATCGATATCCGGATGCGTCGCCACCAGGAGATCTATCTTTTCCACTCCCTTGGCCAAAAGCTCTTCCATCACTTTCTCCCCGGCTTCCCTATCCCCTCCATCTACGAGTATATTATAATGTGATGGCGTTTGTATCAGCATGCTGTCACCTTGCCCGACATCGAGGAAATGAACTTGGAGCTTACCTGCTTCTTCCGTTTGCGAAAATATATAGTCCCAAATACCACTCCCGCTTTCTGCAGCAGTATTGACAGGAAAAACAAGCATCAGGCAGAGACAACTCAAACATACCCATTTCTTCATTGGTTCCGCCCCCTTTTTCCATAGGATGCAGTCTGCAAAGGGTTCGTATGCACGAAGGCTTTCCTCCTAATTTTAACAATCGGCTGGACATGCTATACTAATAGCATTGGGAAAGGAGCGACATATCATATCATGTTTACACATCGTATTGACTCAGCCACTTATTTGAAGCTTTTGGAGCAGCACGATAGCGATAAGCTGTTCCAGCTGATCGACAGCTCCCGTGAGCACTTACGGCAATGGCTTCCTTGGGTAGATCAGAATACGACTGTCGAGCACAGCAGGCAATTCATCCAGCAAACACTGGAGCAATTCGCCGCCAATGACGGCTTTACTGCCGGAATATGGTATCAAGGAGCTTTAGCCGGAGTGATCGGCTTCCATAAGATTGACTGGCAAAATCGTTCCACCAGCTTGGGGTATTGGCTGGGAGAGGATTACACCGGTCTGGGCCTGATGCAGAAATCCGTCAGCAAATGCCTTGATTATGCCTTTCTTGAACTTCGGTTGAACCGGGTCGAAATCCGTTGTGCAATCGGGAATGTACGAAGCAGGAGAATCCCGGAGAAGCTCGGCTTCACGCATGAAGGAACAATCCGCCAAGCAGAAAGGCTCGTCTATGGATATGTGAACCATAATGTCTATGGCATGCTGCTGGAAGAATGGGAAGCAAAAGAAAACAGTAAGACGAACGATGATGAGGCAAAAGGTTAATCAATATATTTCAAATGAATTACAATTTTCCTTCATATGTTTAGTCTCATTTTCCAAGTGTTATATACACACCAAGGAGATGAGAAGTAAAATGAAGAAGAAAATGCATATTGTTTCATCGACAGACGACAACTACGCACAGCATTTGGGTATGACATTAAGTTCTTTACTTGAAAACACTTCCAGCCCTGAGGATATTGTCATTTCAATCATCGACGGCGGAATCAGCCGCGAGAAGAAACAGCTATTGAAGGAAACTGCAGCAATCCATGGAGCGCCGCTTGATTTCCTCACTGTGAATGTGGAAATATACAAAGGCGCAATTGCCAGCCGTCATATTTCAAAAGCGGCTTATTATCGTATTTCCATTCCTGAAATGATGGATCCTGCCATCGAACGGACGTTGTACGTTGATTGCGATATGCTGATATTGGATGATGTCAAGAAATTATTCGATATCGAGATGGAAGGAAACATCATTGCAGCCGTCGGCGACTACGGTGAGCACCACCGCCTTGAAAAAATGGGCATCACCAAGGAAGATCGTTATTTCAACTCTGGTCTGCTGCTGATCGATATGCAGGCATGGCGTGACCATGATATTACGGATAAAGTGCTGACATTCATCAATGAAAATCCAGATAAACTGGCTTGGCATGATCAAGATGCACTGAACGCCATCCTTTGGAATGACTGGCTCATGCTCCATCCAAAATGGAATGCCCAGACACATGTTATCCTGAAAGAATACAAAGCGAAATCACTCGAGGAGGAGCGGGTTTTGCGCACGGTAAGGGAGAAACCATCAATCGTCCATTTCTGCGGCGAAGAGAAACCTTGGCAGAAAGGATCCATTCACCCTTACACAGATGGTTACTACGACTATCTGGCTAAAACCCCGTTTGGCCGCCAGCCAGCACCCGCTTCGAAGAGTTCCTTATCTATATAAAATTGTTGTAAAACTGGAGTTAAAAAAACTCCAGTTTTTTCTATGGACTCTCCGTATATGTTACACTGGTACTAAAGGAGGTGCTTTCCCTGAAAGCTAGACGCACACTATACACTGTGCTGCTGTCGGTTGGTATTGCCATTGTCGCTTTATTCATTTTCCGCACTTTTTTTTATTTTCCCAGTACCGTATATGGCGAATCGATGGCCCCTACTTTGGAAGACCAGAACAAAATCATCATCAGCCGGATTGGAGAAATCAACCGTTTTGACGAAGTCGTCTTCCACGCGCCAGATCAGGATGCAAGCTATGTAAAACGCGTGATTGGTGTACCTGGAGACACGATCGAGTACAAGAATGATGTACTCTACGTAAATGGCAAAAAGCATCGGGAGCCTTATCTGAAAGAGATGAAGGAAGCTATGCAGGGAGATGCATTATTTACGAATAACTTCAAGCTGCGTGATGTCATCGGTGAAGATACAATTCCTGATGGTTACCTGTTCGTCATGGGAGATAATCGCAGAAACAGTAAAGACAGCAGGATGTTCGGCTTGATCCCACAAGACTCCGTTATCGGGGAAGTTAAGTTTCGATATTATCCATTCCCTCAGATAGGATGGACCAATTGAATAAATTTAGTGACGAGCAGTGCAGGCTATTGCACTGTTTTTTATTTTCTCCTTAGCTGGTAAACCATTCCACTAAACTTATACCCATCCAACATATCCACATTGTCCAATCAGCGCAGGCACCGAGCTAAAAAGTATACTGCATACTTTGCCGCTTTCTTTCTTTTGCAGGTCTATTATACTGTATAAAAAAAGAGACTCATGCTTTACATGCATGAGTCTCTTCCGTATCATTTACCAATTACAGTAATCTGTTCATCAATCAAATCCACTACCATACTGCTTACATCCTCTTCTTCAAGAATATAGTCGGTGATTTTATCCTCTACTTGATCCTGGATGACTCGGCGTAATGGACGGGCGCCAAAGCGAGGATCATAGCCTTTTTTCGCCAGGAAGTGTTTTGCAGCGTCTGTCACTTCCAGCTTGTAGCCTTCTTCTTCCATATTCTTAGTCAAATCTGCAAGCATAAGCTCTACAATCCGTACCAAGTCTTCCTCTTTCAGCTCATCAAAGCTGATGATGGAATCAAAGCGGTTCAAGAATTCAGGTTTGAAGTAAGCGCCCAGCTTCTCGATGACGGATACCGCTTCATTGCTGGAATTCGTAAAACCGACCGAGATCTGCTTATCCCCTGTACCTGCATTGCTTGTCATGATGATCACGGTATCTTTAAAGCTCACTTTTCGGCCTTGGCTGTCTGTCAAATGACCGTCTTCCATGATTTGCAGGAATAGATGCTGTACATCAGGATGTGCTTTCTCGATTTCATCCAATAGGACGATTGTATAAGGATTGCGGCGCACTCGCTCTGTCAGCTGTCCCGCTTCTTCATGTCCGACATATCCCGGAGGTGAACCGATAAGTTTCGCCACGGAGTGACGTTCCATATACTCACTCATGTCCAGACGAATATAGGAATCACGTGTACCGAACATCTCCTCTGCCAAGGCTTTCGTCAATTCCGTTTTCCCAACACCAGTCGGTCCGACAAATAGGAAGGAACCAATTGGGCGCTGTTTGGATTTCAAACCGGCTCTGCTGCGGCGAATTGCTTTGGCGACTCGATCTACTGCCTGCTGCTGTCCAATGACCTTGCTGGACAAATTAGCAGCTAAGTTTTTCATTTTATTCTGCTCTTCGGATTGGATTTTCGTTACAGGAATGCCTGTTTTCTCTTCGACAATCTGCTGGATGACTTCGACTGTCACTTCGCCTTTTTCTTCATTCTTCGGTTCCTCAAGCTTTTGTTCCAGCTGGATTTCTTCTTGGCGAAGATATGCTGCACGTTCGTAATCTTCACGGCCTGCAGCCTCTTCCTTCTCTTTGGCAATCTGTGCAAGACGAGCTTGGATTGCGTCTTCATCAGTTGTCACGGTCAGCAGATTGATTCGTGAACCGGCTTCATCCAGCAAGTCGATGGCTTTATCAGGAAGGAAGCGGTCTTGGATATAACGCTGTGACAAGTTCACGCTCGCCTTGATTGCATCCTCTGTGTAAGAAACCTGATGGTATGCTTCGTATTTCTCCTGCAATCCTTTCAGGATCTCAATTGCCTGCCCTGCTGACGGTTCTTTCACCATTACCGGCTGGAGGCGGCGTTCAAGCGCGGCGTCTTTCTCGATTTGACGGTACTCTTTCAAAGTGGTTGCACCTATCAATTGTAACTCGCCGCGTGCCAGTGCCGGCTTCAGGATATTCCCTGCATCCATTTGGGAACCTTCGGCAGACCCGGCCCCGACCAATAGGTGAATTTCATCGACGAACAGGATGACATTCTTACGCTGCTGCAATTCAGAGATCAGCTGTTTCATCTTTTCTTCGAATTGGCCGCGTACGCCTGTGTTTGCAACCAGCGAAGCGACATCGAGCAAGTAGATTTCTTTATTTTGCAGCTTTACAGGTACATTTCCTTCGACGATCTGCAAAGCTAGTCCTTCTGCAATAGCTGTCTTACCTACCCCTGGCTCCCCGATCAGGACTGGATTGTTCTTATTGCGTCGGTTCAATGTCTCGATGACACGTTTCACTTCTTGCTCACGGCCGATTACCGGATCGATCAGACCTGCACGTGCGCCATCTGTCAGGTTCTTGCCAAGTGAGTCGAGCAGCCCTCCGCGGCCATTACCGCCAGCTTGCGCTTGGCCGTTGGCTCCGGCTTGGAAGCCGGATTGTGCTCCTTGGAAGATATTCTTGAAGAAATCATCCATTGTTCCGCCATTGTTTGCGAAACCTGCAGGATTTTTAGATGTATTTTTCATTTCGTTGTAGCAAGTATGGCAGAGCTGTAATTGTTGTTTTTGGTTATTGAATTGCATAAACAAGTTCACATTTGCTTCTCGTTCACCACAATGTTGGCATTTCATAAATACAATTACCTCCCTAATCGTTTTGTTTGGTTCAATTGGTCAAGTGTCACGCTTTGACTTTGACTATCTTTGACCTTGTGACTTCATTATAGTCTGACCTTCTTTGACTTTCAAGTACTTTGCTTTATTTTTTATAATTATTTTAGTTTAAGCCCAAGGCAAATAAAAAAGCACCGCCCGGCTGTAGGCGATGCTTCTGTTTTATTTCGTTTTTTGTTTTTCCTGGTTGCGCAATTCGACCCGTCTGATTTTACCGGAGGAAGTCTTCGGCAATTCTTTGACGAATTCAATTTTACGTGGATACTTATAAGGTGCAGTGGTATTTTTCACATGTGTCTGCAATTCTTTGACAAGCTCCGGATCGTCCTCATCCACACCTTCGCGCAGGATGACGAATGCTTTGACGACATTGCCGCGAATTTCATCCGGGCTGGCAACGACTGCGCATTCCGCTACAGCTGGATGTTTGACCAAGGCATCCTCCACTTCGAATGGTCCGATCGTATAACCGGAGCTGATGATGATGTCATCGCTGCGGCCTTCAAACCAGAAATACCCGTCTTCATCGACGGAAGCTTGATCGCCAGTGACGAAGTAACCGTTTCTTTCCGCTTGTTCACGTCGTTCCGGCTCACGGAAATATGTTTTGAACAAAGCAGGACTGTCCAGCTTCAGTGCAATATCACCGACTTCACCCGTTTTTACCGGATTGCCATCTTCATCGATCACGACTACCTCATTACCTGGTGTCGGTTTACCCATGGAACCTGGTCTAGGCTCCATCCCTTTCATGATACCAAGCAGCAGCGTGCTTTCTGTCTGTCCATAGCCATCACGCACAATAATATCAAAGTGCTTTTGGAAGACATCGATCACTTCCCGGTTCAATGGTTCGCCGGCAGATACCGCACTATGCAAAGCACTCAAGTTATAGCTGCCAAGATCCGTCACCTTTGCCATCAGGCGGTATTCTGTCGGGGTACAGCAGAGCACATTGATTTTATAATCCTCCAAAAGGGAAAGATACGTTTTGGCATCAAAACGCCCCATGTAGACAAAGCCAGTTGCCCCTGTGCCCAATACGGATAGGAATGGGCTCCATACCCATTTCTGCCAGCCCGGTGCTGCTGTTGCCCACACGATATCCCCTTTGGAAGCGGATAGCCAGTTCTCAGCTGCTGTACGCAAGTGTGCGTAGCCCCAGCCATGTGTATGAACCACACCCTTTGGATTCCCTGTTGTACCGCTCGTATAAGACAGCAGCGCTAAGTCGTCTCTTGATGTCCGCACTGTTTCCAGCTCATCCGATGCTGCCGCTTTAAGCACTTGGAGTTCCTGCCATCCTTCAGCCGGCCCTCCGACAGAAAGCTTGATCAAACTCTCTTGGTTTTCGATTGCGTCGAATTGCTCTGTGAATTTATGAAAGCTGATGATCCCCTTCACTTTCCCATGATCGATACGGTATTGTAAATCCTTCGTTTTCAGCATTTCGGAGCTAGGGATGATCACAATTCCAAGCTTCAAGGCTGCAGCATAAATATGATATGCCTCCACGATACGCGGTACCATCACCAAAATGGAATCGCCTTTTTCCAAGCCCAGTTGTTTCAGAACATTACCTGTGCGGTTGACATCCTGGAATAACGCCTTGTACGTCACTTCCTTCTTATTGCCCGCATCATCCATCCAAATGAGCGCTTTACGATCTTCGTCTGTAACATGTCGCTCCATTTCATCAACGATGTTGTATTGCTCTGGTGCAATCAAATCTTTTCTATCCATACTTTCGCCTCCTAAATGGCTGCCTGATTTAACTAATGGACTTATTATAGCAGACTGAAGCACGACTTCCCAGCAATAATTGTTACCAAATTATAAAACTTGATATTAGTATCAGGTCTCAATACTTCTCCAAAGCGTAACAGCCGCATAACTACGGTAAGGAGCCCATCTTTCTCCCCGCTCATGTATTGCTGCTGGCGTCGGCTTTTCAACGAGATTGCCATAGGTCTTCAAAGCGTTTTGCACCCCGATATCAGCAGCAGGTAATAAATCAGCTCGCCCTAACCCGAACAGCATCCAGTTTTGAGCTGACCAGCTGCCAAGCCCCCTAATTTCCGTCAATGCTGCAGCGATTTCTTCATCAGATGCGGCAGCAAGCTGCATCAGATCTAATTTCCCCTCTGCAATCAAACGGCTTGTATCAATCACATATTCTGCCTTCCGCTGCGAAAACTGCATCGCACGTAAGTCTTCGTACGCCAAGGAAGCAACAACATCCGGCGACGGATAGAACCAGATGTCATCTTCCTTTGTTCCGAATGTCTCCACGAATCGATTCGTCAGCGTGTAGGCAAACTTCAAATTCAATTGCTGGTGGATGATTGTCTTCATCAAGCAGTAATACAAGTCCGTATCTTTTACGATTGGGGTTCCTGCATGTGCGTAAAATAGTTGTTCCAGATCCGAACCGACAAAATGCGCAGCTACCCCCGCAAGATCGATATCCCACTGGAGCCAGCTCTCCACCCAAGCAAGTATATCTGCTTGTCTCAAAGAATCCACGCTAGAAACGTTAACAACAGGAGCTGTGATAGGTCCGCTGAACTTCAATAAAACAATATGGCGGGACCCATCCTTTAAAACAACCGGAAGCTTCATTACATGACTTTCCGGATCAACTACATTCAGCTGATCCATACTCCATCTTTTCATCAAATAATGATAATTGTATGTATGTGTTCCTTTAAGCTGTTTTTCCCACATGATTAGTCTCTCCTATCCGATATGTTTTATTGAAAAGTCAATGACATCCTGTACCACTTTCGTCATTCGTTTATCTTTATGCCAAAGCAGTTTCGTTATAGGCTGATTGATCGGGGCATCAATCCGGATTGAGCTTAATTCCCCTGATTCCAATTCATTCCGTACAGTCATAAGCGGCAAATAGGAAAAACCAAGCCCAGCCTTCACACATTGTTTAATCGCTTCGATACTGCCGAATTCAATGATGTTTTCTAAATGTAAATTCTGTTCCTCCAGTACCTGCTCCAACTCCGTCCTGTAAGAACACCCTTTCTCAGTCAGTATTAAAGGATGCTGCATCACCTCAGACAAAGCAGCGGATGATTGAACTGATAATGGATGATTCGCCGATCCTATCAGGACGATATCCTCCTGAAATAGGGAAACGGATTCCAGGAAGTCATACTGCTGGTCCCGATCCATGATAAAAGCTAGATCCAATTCGCCCTTTTGCAGCATCTGTTCCGAGGTTTTACTGGATGGTACAGGTTTCAGGACGACCTGTACTTGCGGATATCGGGAACGGATGAAACGAAGCAATTTAGGCAGACGATAGATGCATTGACTCTCACAGGCGCCTATTAGAATTGTGCCTTTTTCCTCCATCCCCTCATCGAATTCCCGGCTCATTTCATCATGCAAAGCCAGGATCCTTTCAGCATAGCTTTGCATTTTTATTCCCGCTTCAGTCAAATAAATCCTCTTTCCCAGACGCTGAAACAGCTCGACACCGTATGCTTTCTCCAATGCTTTTATCTGGGCAGTGACACTGGATTGAGCATAATCAAGCCGTTGGGCTGTCTTCGTAAAATTAAGTGTGTCTGCTGCTACAGTGAATGTCTTTAAATGATTGATGTGCATGTGCACTCACTCCTAAATCGCTTTTTCCGATTATAATAATCAAATAATTCAGCTTTTCCTATGCATGAGTGCAGTATACACTTTTTATATAAATATTGGAAAGGGCGTGATAGCTTGTCTATCGGATTGATTCTTGGCAGCAGCCGTACGAAGAGCAACAGCAAAATACTCGCTGAAGCCCTTATAGAAAATATGGAACATGAAACACTTGATATCAGCGAATTATCCTTGACGGATTTTGAAGACTTCCGTCATGAATCAGTACATGCACCCCTGGATGAAAGCACTCAGATCTTACTGGATTTCCTTCTAAAACATGATATTATCATTATTTTTGCACCAATTTACTGGTACGGCATACCCGGAAAACTGAAAGTTCTTCTTGATCGGCTCAGCTATGTTTTCAGACAACCGGCATTCGAGAACAAGAAACCAAAGGAAGCCATCGTACTTGCAGTCGGTGGAGATCGACCACGAGTAAAAGGTTTGCCGATGATATTGCAATTCCAGCAGATATTCGACTTTATCGATATTCCCTTTGATCATTATGTATTGGCTGAGGGCAATAAACCAGGAGATGTAAGATCCGATAGTAGAGCCATGGCTGAAATAGCTTGGCTGCGCCAATATTTGCAGAAAGGGAACACACATGAAGGACACAACTGAAAAAACGTGGCGGGACTACTTCATGGAAATCGTCATAGCGATCATCCAAACCAAATGAAAAAGCTGATCCTCGTTCGGATCAGCTTAAAACTGCGTAATCGCCTTCGGTAGGATATCCTGTTTGACCAAGTCATCCAGTGTACGGAAAGAATATCCTTGTTTCTTCAATTCTATGATCAGTTTCTCCAGTGCCACGGC
The DNA here is from genome assembly GCF_002271665.1 of Terribacillus sp. 7520-G. Lineage (NCBI taxonomy): Bacteria > Bacillati > Bacillota > Bacilli > Caryophanales > Bacillaceae > Terribacillus > Terribacillus sp. 7520-G. The sequence goes on from NZ_NQFP01000010.1 coordinate 43,762, forward strand.
ATTATCTTCAGATACGGAATGCAAAAGCACCACTGCTCCTGGATGCATCTGAGCCATCACTTGATCATACGCATACTGCCACCCTTTTTGTTCGCCCGTTCTCCAATCAGCATAGGCGAGAGACCAGAATACGTTCGTATAACCAAGATCTTCGGACCATTTCAGTGAACGGGCACTAAAGGTGCCACGCGGGGCTCGCAAATAATGCATCTCATCCTGATCCGTCAGATCTGCCACCGCATCTTCCAGCATCTCCAGTTCCCGCTGCATCTTTTCTTTGGAGACTTTCGTCAGGTCAGGGTGATGATATGAATGATTGCCCACGATATGTCCTTCTTCCACCATCCTTTTCACCAAATCAGGCGCTGATGATACATAATGACCTGTGATAAAGAATGCAGCTGGAACGTCGTGCTTCTTCAATACATCCAGGATGTCTCCTGTATATCCTTGTTCATATCCGTTATCGAAAGTGATATAGACTGTTTTTTCCCCGGAATCATCCAGATAATAGCTGTGGTATTTATCCAATAGCTGCTGGTATTTGCCAATTTCCGGTATGCTGCCATCCTTGCTCTTTACAAAGCCCCATCCATAGCTCACGGAACTTTCAGCAGCTACGAATGATGGCATGACAAACAGCAAAACAAGCAGGGCTAACATTGATTTCCATCGCATATGACACACTCTCCTTACCGATAGATTGCGCCAAATCCCATCCCTCTATGCGACGAAAACATAGAAAAGACCATGCCAAAAGCATGGTCTTACTTTAATTTATTTTCCATTTCATCAAGCATTCGGAGCATTTCATCGATTTCATCCAAGGACGTCTCTTCTGGTTCGATACTATCCAAATAATCCATGAATGCAGCCAGACGCTGCTTCAAATCATCCACTTTACTTGCTGCCAACTGTAAAACCCCTTTACCGCTTCATCTGGCTCTTAGTATATCACAGCCTCGTTCGTTATTGAACGTTGAAGGTGAAGGACAGATGGTCTTGAATCGGGATCCAGGCCCCGATTCCCTGTTTGGTCACATTCCTGACAACAATCTGTTTTCTGGAGCCCTTCAATTCCAGATAGACTTCCCCGAACGTGATCGTTCCCTTCTCATTGACTGCCGGTGCATAAGCAGTAAGGATCCCGGACTTATTCAAAGGAACACCATAGGCATTTTCCTTATTCGTTCCTTTTCCGATGACTGTCTGGAAGGATAGCGGAAGCTTCGTGTTCTTCTGTGCCTGCTGGAGCATCATTAGCTTGATGTCCTTCGGATTTTCGATCTCAGCTGTCAGTCCGCCTTTTACGTAGCGTTCTTCCTGCTGCTCGTAATTCATCTGCTTGGCTGATTCGCCGCCGGCATTGCTCAGCTGATTCGTATTCACTTTTTGATACTGCCAGTTGATATTCGTTTCGGCAGACTGGTATTCCAGCGGCCAATGCCCCATATAGATCATGCCGCGGTATCCGATTGCAAGCGGTGAAGGTTTCAGCGTCGATTCATTGAGAATGCGGATCAGTTCGGGATTTTGGATGATAATATCACTTTCTTCCGTCAGCTCCCTGACAAGTTCACTGGGCTCTAGCACAATCTGATCCTTATTTGAATTCGGATAAGTATTTTCCTTGGATATATTCAAAACATGATTCGGGATTTCAGTATCCTTCTTCTGTACTTTCTCCGCTTTCCCAGCTGCGGAGAAAGGAAAAGTCAGCAAAGTCAGTGCCATGATTGTTATGAGGATTCTAGCGAATTTCATAAAGAAAAGCCCCTGCCTTTCAGATTTTTTTCTAGTATCTGAAGTCAGGAGCCATCCTATACATCTCAATAATGATTCAAATGATTCAGATGGACTAGGTCCAATCGCTCTTCGATTTCAATGCTATCCTTCACCGTCTGCACCATGGAACAGTTTTTTCGGGCAAGCTCCAGATTCTTCTCCAGCTGCCCTCTATCCAAATGATAGCCGCGCACAATGAAAGTCAATGTGATTTTGGTAATGCGATTAGCTGCCAATTCATCGCGTTCCACTTCAGCCTCCACTTCCAAATCAGCTATTTCAAGACTTTGTTTCTCGATGATTTTCCGAAAAACGGAGGCACTGCATCCTGCTATCGAGGAAACCATCAGCTGATAGGGCGGAATACCAAAAAGCTCATTTCCGTCGATATCCAATGTTTGATGGGGCAATTCGGTACGGAAACCATGCTGTTTCATTGTAAGCCTCAATTCCTTCACCTCTCCTTGCTGGATCTTTAAAGGTATATATTCCCGGCCCGTGCAGATTTTAACCCTGAACCTTGATTGACCAAATCCAGGAAAAACTATAGAGTAGGATTGGGAAATCATCTTACATACAGGGGTAATGACATTATGAGAAATGCATATAGTTTTTGGATTCTTGTCAGTATTGTGGCAGTTTCCGGTTTCAGCCAAGGATTGCTGCTCCCGCTCATTGCCATCATATTTGAGCAAGACGGCCTTTCCTCCTCGATGAACGGATTGAATGCTGTCGCTATTTATATCGGAATTCTGCTTGTATCCCCCTTCATGGAAGCCCCTCTTCGTAAATACGGATACCGACCAGTCATCATGGGAGGCGGGCTGATCGTTGTTGTGGCATTGCTGGCCTTCCCGCTTTGGAAATCCTTTTGGTTCTGGTTTGTCCTGCGGTTATTGATCGGTATCGGGGATAATGCGCTTCATTTCGGTACGCAGACATGGATTACATCGTCATCACCGGAAGCAGTCCGCGGACGGAACATTTCCATCTATGGACTCTTCTTCGGGATTGGGTTCGCTGCAGGTCCGCTCATGACATCGCTCGTCAAGGTTTCGGAGTCCTTGCCATTCATCTTATCCGGCGGACTTTGCTTGATTGCTTGGTTCACTCTTTTCCAGCTGCGCAATGAATTTCCGGTCGAAGAAAATAACCAAGCAGTCCAGCAGCAAGGATTGATACAGCGCTTCGGCTCGACTTTGAAATATGCTTGGGTTGCTTTTTTGCCGCCGCTGGGATATGGCTTTTTGGAATCCTCTTTGAACGGAAGCTTTCCTATATATGGATTGCGTCAGGATATCGGTGTATCGGAAGTGTCCATATTGCTTACCGGCTTCGCCCTCGGTGGTATTGTTTTTCAGATTCCGCTTGGTATGCTCAGTGATAAATTCGGCCGTAAATATACGCTGCTGACCGTCATGCTGCTCGGTACGGTGTGTTTCGGGACAGCTGCATTGACAGAACAGCATTATATTGCCTTGCTCATCTGTTTATTCGCAGCGGGCATGCTGCTTGGTTCGACCTTCTCGCTCGGCATAAGCTATATGACCGATTTGACACCGCGGCACTTGCTGCCCACCGGAAACCTGCTTTGCAGCATCACCTTCAGCATCGGGAGCCTTGGCGGTCCTTATCTCAGCGGTGTATTTATCGAAAAGATGCCCGATGTCAGTTTCTTTCTTATCATGACAGTCATCTTCGCTGGCCTATTCACAACCTTGCTCCTCCATGCAGTTTTCACCAAACATACAATAGCTGCAGGACAGCATTAAAAGGGATGCACCCAGGCAGGCGCATCCCTTCTTTAATTGATATAACGGGAGAATCGCTTCTCCAGCCGTTCCTGGAAATAAGAAATGATGATACATAGCGGCCAATATACAAGCGCCACTGTAATATACATCGTCATCGAATCAAAAGTCCGGCCAGCCACTATTTGGGCCTTCTGGAACATTTCCGGCACTGTAATGACCGCTGCGAGGCTGGTTGCCTTCACTAAATCAAGAAATACATTTGTAAGCGGCGGCATCGCCACCCGAGCTGCCTGCGGGACGATGACCCTGGTCAAGGTCTGCCAATAATTGAGACCAAGCGCATAGGAAGATTCCCACTGGCCATACGGAATACTGTTCAATGCCCCTCTATTCACTTCTGCAATATAGGCTGCACTATTCAAACCGAAGGCAAGGACAGCACAGGTGAACGCATCCAATCGGATTTGGACAACCGGCAGCCCTTGATACAGGATGAATAAAAAAACGAGTATCGGCGTCCCGCGCATAAACGAAATATAAAAGCGTGAGGGCCATCTGAGGAAAAAGAATCGGGAACTGCGGCCGATCGCCAGGAAAAAACCGAGGATCAGCCCCATCCCCATACCGGCGAAAGCAACAGCTATCGTCATCGGCAATCCTTCCAATATGAAAGGCAGGTTCTCCCATGCCAGCTCCACATCAAAGAATTTCCCAATGTTCACCGCATCGAATGGTATCATTTTTCTTCTTCCTGCTGCTGTTTCAATACTTCATCGATCGTCGGGATATCCTCATCCGGTTGTTTGGAAACGTCCGCTCCGCCGAAGAACTCCTCGGAAAGCTTCGTCAGTGTACCATCTTCGCGCATCTCATCCAAAGCCTTGTCCACTTGTTTTTTCAATTCCGGGGCATCTTTTGGCATAATGGCAGCATTGGCTGTTTCATCGAATTTGAAATCCGGGTGGATGGTGATATCAAAGTCCGGGAAAGCTTGCAGTGCCAATGACTGCAAATAATAATCATTGATGATCAAATCAGTGCGGCCATTATCGACATCACGCAAATAGACATCGTTGGTGGTATTGCCATATGCCACTACCTCGGCACCAAGCTCTTCTGCGATCTTGCTGTACCCCGTTGTCGCCTCACCGCCAGCCTTCTTGCCTTTTAAGTCTTCCAGTGAATGGATCCCGGAAAGGTCATCCTTGCGTACGATCATCGTTGTATATGAATATTTATACGGGTTGCTATAGGCGAACTTCTCTTTACGCTCATCCGTCACACCGATATCATTTGCTGCCATATCGACTCGTCCATTCTGGACGGACGCAAGCATATTATTGAAATCGGAGGTTTTGAACTCCACTTCCAAATCAAGTCGCTTCGCAATTTCCTTCACCACTTCCACATCGTATCCAGTAATTTCGTCCGAACCTTCCGGATAGTAGCTTGCCGGATACAATGTACCTGAAGTGCCAACGGTAAGCTTTCCAGAATCCTGAATGGCTTCCCACACTTTATCCTCTGGCGCTTTCCCGGCACTGTCATTATCAGGAGAACCGCAAGCACTCAAGATAAGGACGACCAGCAAACTGCATAATACAAGCATTCGTTTCTTCATGATGATGTTTCTCCTTTATCGATTCACTTATTTCCTTCTTGTTCCATTAGCTCATCCACTGTCGGCAATTCTTCCTCCGGCTTTTGGGAGACATCCGCCCCGCCATAGAACTCCTCCGACAGCTTAGTCAACGTACCGTCTTCTTTCATTTCATCAAGTGCTTTGTCCATTTGTTTCTTAAGCTCAGGGGCATCCTTGGAAATGATGGCACCTTGCTCAATCTGATCGAACTTGAAATCTGGATGGATCATGATGCTGAAATCAGGAAAAGCCTGCAAAGCCAATGATTGTAAGTAATAGTCATTGATGATGAGGTCTGTCCTTCCATTATCGACATCCCGCAAGTACACATCATTAGTTGCATTGCTGTATGTGACAACCTCTGCCCCAAGCCGTTCTGCAACCTTGCTGTGGTTCGTCGAAGCTTCCCCGCCGGCACGTTTTCCTTTAATATCCGCCAGACTGTGGATGCCAGACAAATCGTCTTTACGTACAATCATGGAAGTATAGGAATACTTATAGGGTTCCGTGAAAGCGAATTGCTCTTTTCTTTCATCGGTGATTTCGATATCATTTGCCGCTACATCTATTCTGCCATTTTGTACAGATGCAAGCATATTATTAAAGTCAGATGTCCTGAATTCCACTTCCAAATCCAGACGCTTCGCAATCTCCTTGATTACTTCCACATCATAACCTGTCAGCTCATCGGATCCATCTGGATAATAAGATGCCGCAAAGAGAGTACCGGATGTACCGACTACAAGCTTGCCGGACTCCTGGATCCTCTCCCATGTTTTATCATTGCCAGCGCTTTCAGAATCTTGATCTCCACCGCTGCCGCAAGCCCCTAGAAGCAGCAGCATCAAAAATAAACTACATATAATACCTAATCCCTTCCCCATGAAGCTATACACTCTCCCCTTGTTATATTTTCATATATCCTAAAAGATAACAGGTAACCTCCACTATTTCAATATTTTTATTAACTGTTTCATTTTTATTTTCTATCTGTTATACATACCGGTAAAAATAATTCCTATTTTATATTGATTTTAAACTAATCCTATAATATAGTGTAATTACTATTACATTATAATTATTATAAACAAGCTATATTTGAATTGGAGGTTTTAACCGAATGAAGAAACACTTTGAACTGCTTGCCGCGTTAGTTAGTGGTGCAATCATCATCATTACCTATTTCCTGTTCCGCGACACCGAAGCTGCCCCTTTCCTTTATAGCGCCGCATATTTGATTGGGGGATACTGCAAAGCGAAAGAAGGAATTACCGAAACGATCCTGGAGCGGAAACTGAATGTAGAGATGCTGATGATTTTTGCCGCTATCGGAGCTGCTATAATCGGTCATTGGCTGGAGGGCGCTTTGCTCATATTCATCTTCGCCCTTTCCGGAGCCCTGGAAACCTACACCGAGAACCGAAGCAGTCAGGAATTACGCGCTCTGCTGTCACTTCAGCCCGATGAAGCGACCCGAGTGACCGATACCGGAAAAGAAACCATCCCTATCGGCCAGCTTCGAGTGGATGATCGAGTACTGGTACTGCCTGGGGAACGTATCCCAGCTGATGGCATCATCTTAAAGGGAACAACGAGCATCGATGAAAGTGCCATCACCGGCGAAGGGATACCAGTGACCAAATCAGAAGGACATGAAGTATTCGCCAGTACCGTCAATAGCAGCGCCGTCTTGGAAATCCGTGTCTCAAAGCCCGCGGAAGATACATTGTTTCAGCGAATCATCACAATGGTGCAAACTGCCCAAGCACAAAAATCACCGGCTCAGCACTTCATCGAACGTTTCGAAGGACCTTATGTCAAAATCGTCCTGTTGCTAGTATTGCTATTATTCCTGGTTCCTCCTATCCTTACGACCTGGTCCTTCACCGAATCATTTTACCGGGCGATGATCCTGCTTGTTGTCGCCTCTCCATGTGCCCTTGTTGCCTCAGTGATGCCGGCGACCCTATCCGCTATTTCCAAAGGCGCAAGAAATGGGATCCTGGTCAAAGGCGGCGTGCACCTGGAAGCGCTTGGACAAGTGAAAGCGGTCGCCTTTGATAAAACTGGCAGCCTGACTGCCGGAAAACCATCCGTAACAGATTTTCTTGTCAGTGAATCGGCAGACGCTTCCCTGGTGCAAAAGGCGGCTCATGCCATTCAGTCCCAATCCTCACACCCCCTTGCCAAAGCAGTGGCAGCATATACAGAAGCTGACTCTATCGAACCAGCCAAGCAAGTGACAGATGCTGCAGGACACGGCATGGAAGGGATATGGCAGGGACAGAAATGGCGGATCGGCAAAGCAGCTTATATGAATAATACGGCTGATCAAGAATTCGCAGAGCAAGCCGACGCATTGGCTGCTGAAGGGAAATCGCTGGTTTATATAGAAAATGAAGCTGGAGTTGCCGGGGTATTTGCTCTTCAGGATACATTGCGACCAGAAGCCAAAGCAGCCATCCGTTCTTTGACGAAGCTAGGTATATCGACTATCATGCTGACAGGTGATAATGATCAAACCGCAAAAGCAATAGCCGCTCAAGCAGGCATCACCACTTATCGCGCCAATTGCCTGCCAGAAGAGAAAGTTGCCGAAATCAAGGATCTCGAAAGGAATTATGGAATGATCGCCATGGTAGGAGATGGGATCAACGATGCTCCTGCCATTGCTACGGCAGAAGTCGGGATAGCTATGGGGAATGGGACAGATGCAGCACTGGAAACAGCGGATATGATCCTGATCAAGAACGATTTGGGAAAACTGGCCGATGCCATCAAGCTCTCGAAGCGGATGCGCCGAATCATCAAGCAGAACGTCGTTTTTTCCGTCACTGTCATACTGCTGCTGATTTTTGCAAACATCAGTCAATATCTTGGATTACCACTCGGTGTGGTGGGACACGAAGGCAGTACGATTCTTGTGATTTTGAATGGATTGCGTTTATTGAAATAAAAAAGGCTTCCTTGAATCAGGAAGCCTTTTTCGCTTTCTTCCGCTCCTCCAGCATGGCATTGATTTCACCGCCTGTAATGATGATGATACCGGAAAGGTAGAACCAAATCATCAAGACGATGACTGCACCAAGGGATCCATATGTTGCGGAATAATTGCCAAAGTTATCTACATAAAAGGAAAATAACAGGGATGCGATCATCCAGCCGACGGCCGCAAACGCTGCACCGACCATCGATTCTTTGATTGAAAGTCTCTTACTTGGGGCAAGCACATACAATGCAAGCAGTACGATGAAGAATATGACAAAGGAGATCACCCAGCGCAAAGCTCCCCAAACAGTCAGGAAGCCTTCATCCAATCCGAAAATCGAAAAGATATAAAGTCCAATCGATTTACCGAAAATCGGGAGCAGGAATGCGACTGCGATGACGAGTACCATCGCGATTGTCAGCACGACGGCTACTCCCCTGGCTACAATGAAAGATCGGTTTTCATTGACACCGTATGCCTTATTCAAAGCACGGATGATGGCATTGACGCCATTCGATGCAGACCAAAGCGTTGCCAAAATACCAATGGACAATAGTCCGCCATTCCGGTTGTTGACAAGACCCGTTATATTTTCTTCCAATAAATCCATGGTAGATTCAGGTGCAAATGTCGATAATGTATTCATGATATCTTGCTGACTGATCGGTAAAAAGGCGACCAATGATAAAAGAAAAATGATAAATGGAAATAGCGATAGTAATAAAAAATAAGCCAGCTGGGCAGACAGACCAGTCACTTCATCATTGCCGATCCGCTGCCCCAGCTGTTTCAGAAAGCTCCCCATGGCTTCTCCTCCTTCTCTCTCTATACAGCTTTTTCTTTATCTAGCTGCAGTCGTTCCAGTGCCTGCCAATTGTTTCGGACTCTCTCCGGCAGGCAATTCGATCTGATCATCCAGCCTACTCACTTTTTGCAATGCATGCTGGACTTCCTCCAATCCTTTCAGGCCCTTATCAGCCGAGGTGGATAAACTAGTCGCCACTCGCGCATAAGATGTTTTTACATCATCCACGAAAACGCCAGGATTGCGGAGATAGAAAACCGCTTCAGATCCTGCACGCATCAAGTTGCCGCGTACATGCGTCCTTGTCTGTGCATCACATAACGAAACCAAGCCGCCGACAGTAGCACCAATCGTTAAACCTAACGTGAACTTACTTTTCATCAAATCGGCTCCTTCCATCGTATCTGTTGTTTTATTGTCTCGCACAATTCCGCACACCCAGCATCCAGCTGTTCAAATACAGCTTCAAATTCACCAGTGAAGAACGGATCTGCGATATCCTCGCCTTCCCGTCCATTGATGAATTCCGAGAAAAGCCGATAACGGGACGAATAGGCAGGTATCATAGCTGATAAATCCTGCAAATTAAGCCGATCCATCACAATGATGTGATCATACGCATCCAGCTGTTCCAATTGTACTTGCTTCGCTGTTTTTTCGACAATCGGAATGCCCTTTTGACCCAGAAGCTCACGAGCGGAAGGATGTATCTTTTTTCCTTCATGCCAGTGACCGATTCCGGCAGAGTCCACAGCAACAAGCCCTGATAGGCCTGCTTCCTCTATTCGTTTGCAGAATATCGCCTCTGCCATCGGTGAGCGGCAGATGTTGCCTAAACAAATAAACAACACGTTTATCATTCACCCAACTCCCTCGTTTTATAAATGCGATTACAGATATCTGCTATTCCATTCCCCGCTCAACATTTGTTCAAACTGTGGTGCTCCCATGCTATAATATGGAAAAGAAAGGGTGATGCTGATGCCGATCATCTATCCACATGCTCTCACAGCCGACTCCACCTTTGCAATCACTGCACCATCCAGCGGGGTTCCCGCTTCCTTGCATCCCCGGATACATAAAGCAAAAAAGCAGCTGGAGAAGCTGGGAAACCGCGTGATCATAGGCGAGACAGTCTGGACCCAGGAAGCTGCCAGAAGCAGCTCTGCCGAAATCCGGGCAGCTGAACTGATGAGCTTCCTTACCGATCCTGAAATCGATGCCCTCATGCCGCCATGGGGCGGGGAATTGCTTATTCAAGTATTGCCAAGACTGGATTGGGACAAGCTAGCTTCAAGCAATCCAAAATGGCTGATCGGTTATTCTGATACAAGCACACTTCTTTGTTCCTATACGCTCCGGACAAATATCGCTACAGCCCATACAACCAACTTCTTCGATCTGCATATGGCATCACTCGATGGAACGACAAGGCAGTGGCATAAGGTTTTATCTGCACCATCACGCAAAAACTTTATCCAGCATGCTTCGGCCATGTATCAGTCTTCTTGGGATGCACTTTTCGAACAAGACGATGCAGCGGGATTTGATCTGGACAGCGAAACGGAATGGAAATCCACTACTGGTAAACCTGTTTCCTTTACTGGCCGATTGATTGGCGGCTGCCTGAATACATTGACGGTCATTGCCGGGACAAAGTATGCCCCGATCAAGAAATGGCAAGAGTCTTTTGAAGAAGATACAATCGTCTATCTCGAATGGAGCGATTGGAGTACAGCAGAAGCCTACCGGAATCTTTGGCACCTGAAGGAGCTCGGCTGGTTCGATCGGGCAAGCGGTGTATTATTCGGCAGACCCGCTCGAAGCACACCTTCAGAGGATTACACAGACGAGCAAATGATCCGGGAATTCGCCGATGAAATCGGATTGCCGATCATCTTCGACACTGATATAGGACATATGCCGCCGCAATTGACATTGATCAACGGTGCTTTGACAACGGTTTCGTATCAGGATGGGACTGGCACATTGACTTATCTGGAATAGGAAAGAGGAGCTGATGGTTCAGCTCCTCTTTCCTTGTTTTGCCGGATGCGTCCCGGGGAGATGCGGATGTCCGAATAATTTCTCCCGGAATGTACCTCCTGCATAGTCCTTTTTATACAATCCCCGCTCTTGCAGGATTGGCACAACCAATTCGACGAAGTCCTCCAAGTCCCTCGGCGTAATATAATGGGTCAGGTTAAAGCCATCCACTCCGCTCCTCACAAAAAAGTCCTCGATCCTGTCGGCCACCTGTTCAGGGCTGCCGATGATGATCTCCATTTCAGCTGGTTTGCTGAATTTCTCTTGTATCTCTTTGACCGTGAATGGCCTGGCAGCGTCCTTGGTCAAATATGCAGCTCGTGATTGCCCTTGTTCCGTATGCTTGTACGTGAACAGTTCATCCTCATCTTCATAGGATGCCAAGTCATAACCAGTCGATCCACCATACTGGGCCTTTGCTGCATCTGCACTCCAATATTTCTTGATTTCTTCATATTTCGCATATGCTTCCTCTTCCGTTTCAGCAACGACTACATTCAGGAAAGTGAATGCTTTGATTTCATCACGGCTTCTGCCGTATGCTTCTGCACGCGTTTTGATATCCTCGATATAGTAGTTGATTTTTTCCGGTGTCGGTCCGCCGACAAACACACATTCAGCATGCCTGGCTGCGAAATCGCGCCCTTTTTCAGAGGTTCCCGCTTGGTAAAGCACTGGCGTACGCTGCGGGGATGGCTCACTGACATGAGGCCCTTCAACGGAGAAGTATTTCCCCTTGTGCTTGATGCGATGTACCTTATCCGGGTCCACCAGAACGCCTCTTTCCGGATCTGAAACAACCGCATCCTCTTCCCAGCTGTCTTCAAGCAGCTTATAAGAAACCTCCAGGAATTCCTCTGCTATCCGGTAACGTTCATCATGCTTGACCATTTTTTCCAGCCCGAAATTCCGGGCCGCATTCGGTAAGTAGGATGTAACGATATTCCAAGCGACACGCCCCTTGGTCAAGTGGTCGAGAGTCGAGAATTTACGCGCATTATGGAATGGCTGCTCGTAGGATGTACTGACCGTGACAGCGAAGGAAAGGTTCTCCGACACAGCTGCCATTGCCGGGATGGCAAAGGCAGGGTCATTCAGCGGCACTTGGACTCCGTCGCGCAAAGCAGCCTTTTCATCCCCGCCATAGACATCATAAACGCCGAGTACATCAGCGAAGAACACCGCATCGAACTTGCCTTTTTCCAGCAGGCGCGCATGCCCGATCCAGTAGTCAAGCGACTTATACTCGCGATGCCTTCTGCTCTCGGGATGCTTCCATAAGCCGTGGGAATTGTGCATAGCTGCAGTCATATCGAAAGCTTGCAGGATGATTTGTTTCGTCATTATCTCTCACTCCTTTAAAATATGTAAAAAAGCCTCTTCCGTTTTACAGAAGAGGCTCCTTATCCAAGGCGAAAAGCTCCTCTTATCTGTCAGACCATCGTCTGCTGGAATTGGCACAGTGCATCATTGCCTGTTGCCGAGGCTTCCAAGGGCCAGTCCCTCCACCTCTCTTGATAAGAAAATACTATTTGATTATGTTAAATTGCGCTCGATTTGTTCCCGGTATTGACCCAAGGTGCTTGGCGAATGCTTCTTGAGCTTTTGCAGCAATGCTTCGTATTGAATCTCCTTTTCGCTGATCCGTTTCCGATAAGCCGCCCGCTCTGAATCATCCGTACAAACACGCAGTAAATCACGTAAGGCCACAATCTCTTTTTGCAGCTCCATTTCGGGCGGGACATAGCCGGCATTCTTCAGGATCTTATAGCTCATCCGCATATCCTCTGGTACGCCGGATAAATCCTCCAGTTCCAGAGGTTTCCCTGCACCGGGAAGGTTGCGGAATTCTCCACTTTCTTCCGCCTTCTTGATCCGTTCTTCGGCAAGCAGCGAAATCAGATCCATACAATCCCTCCCAAAAATCAAAAAAGCAACCGATTCCGCATCGGTTGCTTTTCATTATACAATAATCTGAATTATTTACCAATGAATTGCTGTGTCCAATAGTTACCGTTTTCCACGTACCCTACACCGATGTTTGTATAATCAGGGTTAAGGATGTTTTCACGGTGACCTTGGCTGTTCATCCAAGCTTCCACAACTTCTTCCGGAGTCTTTTGACCTTGGGCGATGTTTTCACCTGCAGTCTGATAGGAGATACCGAAAGATTTCATCATGTCGAATGGAGAACCGTAAGTCGGGCTGTTGTGGTCGAAGTAACCATTGTCAGCCATGTCCTGGGATTTAGCGCGTGCTACTTTGCTTAGCTCAGCATCTGCTTTCAATGGCTTGAGACCAGCTTTTTCACGCTCTTGGTTAGTCAAGTCCACTACTTGCTGTTCAAATGCGCTCAGCCCTTCTGCAGCTTGCTTGTCTTCTGTCTGCTTGCTGTCAGAAGCAGTTTCTTGTTTTTGTGCTGGAGCTTGTGCTTTTTGTTCAGTTGCTTGCTCTTCAGCTTTTTCTTCTTTTTGCGGAGCAGCTTTTTGCTCTTCTTTATTAGAAGCAGGTGCTTTTGCTTCCTCCTGCTTAGGTTGAGCTTGTACAGGAGTCTGTGCTGTTTCTTGTTGTGCTGGCTGTTGAACATTGTATTTCGCTAGCAAGCTATCAACATCGATGTGAATGTTATAAGCTGATAGATAATCATTCACCCATTTATTCAAATCTTCGATAGAAGAGAAAGATCCGCTTTTCACTACATGTGCTACGTGCACTTGAACTTCTTCTTTAGTTGGCTGTGCCGGTGCAGCGTTTGCTGTGCCTGCCAAAGCGCCTCCTGCCAGGATAGCTGTGGATAGTGTTGTTACTAATACTTTCTTGAACATGATGTTGCTCCTTTCGGGATGTATGTGTTTTCTTGATGCAGCAACATCATAGCATGCGTTTTTATGTAATATTGCAGCCTGGATTTTCCAATTGGCTCTCCTTCCCGAAGTCTCATGCTAAAAGTCGGTTCCTATGCGAAATCGCACCCGCTCATCTTGCTTTGAAACTAGCAATAAACAGCCACCCTGCTATATATTGGATGAAAATCAGGATTGACACCTTTTTTCCTTCCTAGTTTTTGTAACAATCCCTCATTATTTGTAATCTATCTGTAAATTGACTTTGCGTTTGTCTCTTCATATAATACTATCTTCCTAAACTTATTAGTTTAATCTGCCAAATTAGGATAAAGGTATCTCTTTAACACCTCTATACCAGGTGATAGAATGAACTATGTCGAAATTAGGAGCTTTTCGGCTCTTTGACGCATCCACCCCCATAAAGTAAATATCGGGGGAGAATGAATATAGTAGAAATATGTCATCATTGGAGGAAATATAATGTTTGCTAATCCTGAAATCGGAATAGACCTTGGCACTGCAAATATACTTGTGTATACAAAACAAAAAGGAATCGTATTGAATGAACCTTCCGTCGTAGCGATCGATTTGGAAACAAAAAATGTTGTGGCGGTTGGAGCCGAGGCAAAGGAAATGGTCGGTAAGACTCCCCAGAATATCGTACCGATCCGTCCATTGAAAGATGGCGTAATCGCTGACTATGACGTAACAGCTCAATTATTGAAAGAAATTCTGAAAAAAGTAAGCAAGGTGATGGGCGCTTCCCTTCGCAAGCCTACCATTGTTGTCTGCACACCGTCCGGCAGTACTTCCGTTGAAAGACGCGCCATACATAACGCAGTCAAATCCTATGGTGCCAAAAATGTTCATTTGATTGAAGAACCGATTGCCGCAGCTATTGGAGCGGACCTTCCTGTTGATGAGCCAGTGGCCAATGTGATCGTCGATATCGGCGGCGGTACAAGCGAAGTTGGCATCATCTCTTTCGGCGGCGTGGTATCCTGCCGTTCCGTGCGTATCGGCGGGGATTCCATGGATGAAGAAATTGTCCAATATATCCGCAAGCACTACAACATCTTGATCGGGGAAAGAACTGCAGAACAAATCAAGATGGAGATCGGTCATGCTTTGATCGAGCACGACGAGCTGATGATGGATGTCCGCGGCCGCGATATGGTAACTGGACTGCCTAAAACTGTCGGGATTTCCTCTAAGGAAGTACAGGTGGCACTGAAGGAATCATTGGAACAGATCCTGGAGACAATCCGCATGACATTGGAAGATTGCCCGCCGGAACTAAGCGGGGATATCGTTGACCATGGTGTCATCTTGACTGGAGGAGGAGCATTGCTCAAAGGCATGCAGCAGTGGCTTGCTTCTGAAATTTCCGTACCCGTGCACCTGGCTCCGAACCCATTGGAATCCGTTGCAATCGGTACAGGCCGTGCCTTGCAAATGATTACAAAACTGCAAAAAGCAGCAAAATAAAAACAGGCGTATCAGTCAGCTGATACGCCTGTTTTTTTTTATGGAAGGACAGCTTGAAAATGGAGAATTTTATCGCTTAAGCTGCTGTTTCTGATCATTGGAGCCAGACTGTACCAATCCAATGCCGATTCCGGCCGGGTCGTCCAAATAAGCAAGATAGAAAGAACCAGAACGACAATTGCCCTTCTGCTTTGGCCGCTTGGATAGCTTTATCCAAATCCTCCAATTCAATCTGAATTCTGGTTCCATGCGGAAAATCATGCGGTCCCTTACGGATGCCGCCATCGATTCCTCCATCCGTCTTCACCTCATGATAGCCCCAATTCGGCGTCCCGATCTTCCAGCGAAAACATTGGCGTAGAAACTTGCTGCTTTGTCAGGGTCTTGACTATTCAGCTCAAATCCAAGACTTTGCCACGGATGTTCTCCATGCTCCCTCTCCTTATCTATGCAAAAGCTCGCGAATCTTATATGCATGCTCCTCGATCACCGGCCGCAATCCTGGATTATAAAACACAGATGCAGGATGATATGTCGGGAATATACGATATATTTTCTCCGAAAAAATGAAGGAATCCTCCCCCAAGCTTTTTAATTGCTGAATGGGTTGTTCTACTAGCTTTCCGGCAGCTTCCGTTATTTTCTCTTTCGAACCGGTTACCCTTTCCCAGCCTATTTTCCCTAATGTCACAAGGATATCCGGCTCTGCATGAGCAATTTCATAATCGAGCACGGGCGCATGCGCAAGTATCTCGGCCTTAGTCGGTGTCCGATTATATTTCTTGGTGACCGTCTTTCCGCGGATCTGCTTTGTCTTATATTGATAAGGTCTGCTTCTGACTGAGCTGGAGATGAATACTTCTGACCTGTTGACCCCTGCCCGTTCCAAAAATAAATCAAGCTCCTTGCCAGCTCGCCCGCTGAATGGGACCAAATTATGTATTTCTGTCTCACCCGGAGCTTCCCCAACAAAGAAAAGGACAGGGTGCTTCGGCCCTCTTCCAGGCAAGAAACCCTCACAAGGATAGGGAGCCATCCTTTCTTTGGCTAGCCGAACCAATTCTTCCGGCAGCATGTCAATCAAGCCTCTGCAGCAGATCGCGCAATTCACTGACTTCTTCAGCTGACAAAGTGATTCCTTTCCCCATCTTTTCGTGATCCGGGGCCCAGTCCCTGATATCATACTTCGGCTCACGGCCATTCCAGCTAATCAGATTCAGCTCCTTCCGCCATCCCTTCGGAGATACAGATAATACCCCTATTTCCTTGACTATTTCATAAGATAATTCAGCCATACATACTCCCACCTTTTCCCTTTTCTAAAGTCTAGCAGAATTATTTGTTATAATGAAACGAAATATGCAATGGAGGGAAAACAGATGCAACAGCCGATTGAATTGAATGAAAGCCAGCGCAGCGAAATGATCCGTTCCTTGCAACATTATTTTGAGCAAGAAAAAGACGAGCAGCTAGGCGACCTGGCCGCAGGTCTGCTGCTCGAATTCATCGTCAGGGAACTGGGTCCCGTTTTTTATAATGCCGGAATCGAAGCATCCTATCAGTTTATGAATGAGAAGATGGAGGATTTATTCGGCTTACAGGTGAGGGAGCGTTGAGTGCTCCTCAGGCTAGCTCAAATCCGAAAATGTTGCCAGTTCTACTTCCTTACTTTGCTTAATCCACTCAACAGTTCTGGCGGATGTCAGCAGCTCCACTTCATCAAGACGCGGATAGCTATAGGAGGAACCTGTATAGATAGCTTTATCCAGATATCCAGGGTGACTCATTACTTCCAGCGTATTGGCATCATTGAAGATAGACAGCAGGGAGTCTTCATTAGCCAAAGCTTTCTCCAAAGAAAGTTCGAACTTCTCCGTAGAAATTTGTCCATTCGGGAGATCCATATTATGCCGTACTGGCAGGTTATATTTTTTTGCAAGCCATAAGAACACTTGATCAATATCTTTAAAAGTATTGATATGGTGATGACTATCCAGATGTGTAGGATTTAACCCGAATGACAGGAACCGCTTAATCTGCACTTCCCACTCAGCTGCCACTTCCTCTGGATCTATTGTATAGGAGCCCTGGTAGAATGCTTGATTCCGGAATGATCCATCACTATCGACAATGGTCTTATGCGTTGATATTAGCGGCTTTCCGCATGTCAGTACTAAATGGATACCGACACCCAACTCCTTTTGTTCAAGAGCTATTTCAGCTGCATGTTCAGCTCCTGGCATATTGACCATCAGCGTAGCCGATGTCAACACACCCTTTTTAAAGCAATCCAAGATTCCATAGTTTACAGCTCTTGAATAACCGAAGTCATCCGCATTTATAATCAGTTTTTTCATCTTCTTCCCTCCTATGTATGAGCAATATCAAGATATAGCATTACTTCTCCACATAAGAACCATTTCCCTCCCGCCATTCTTTAGCCGTCGTCGCAAAAAACAATGTTACTCACAGCATATCTGACATTTCTCCAAACCCTCCCACCATCCCTTTCCAATCATGACAATCTCGTCATTTAAAAATAAAAGACCGAGCGTTTCGCTCGGTCTTGTCAATTTGGGATATAGGCTGTATTGGACGCTGATTCCGATTCGTCCAGTTCCTTCAATTCTTCTGTCAGCTGCAAGAACCAGTCCTTGTCACCGGAAATAAGGGATAAATCGATCAGGTTCAAAATATGTGCCCTGCTCGGCTCTGCACTTGGCGGGAAATACTTGATTTTGCTCTGGAAAGTTTCGATCGTTTTGCCGATCGTATTTTTATGATCACTTTCTGTAACGTATACTTTCACCGTATTCAGTTTTGCATTCACCGCTTCCACGAAGCCGGTGAATAATTCATCATTTATCGAATGTCCTGTTACCCAGTCACCAACAGTTACAAAGCTTTGATAATCAGACATATCGTTGTCCTCCTTCAGCTTAACCGGCTGGCTAAGCAATGGTGATTGTTGTAGGTTGTTGAATACTATAAAAGATTCAATCCAAAAGCGCAATACTTTTGCATATAAAGTTTTAAAATATTCAGACAAATACTTCTTCAGCACTTTCACAGCAGTTACAAATATTGGCTGTCTATTCATTTTATACCCCGTGGCCCTTTTCTTTAATCCAAATTCCTGCAGCTGCCATTTTCTCTCTGTCTGCGAATACGTTATAATGTGGCTATATATTGCAGGAGGTTGTACCATGATACGCAGCATAGCGATGACACGTGACAAGAAAATACGAAAAGATCTGCCGTATCGTGAATTGAATGATCCGGATATAGAATGGTACTGGGTTGATTTCAGCGTACCGACAAAGTCTGAATCGGATAAACTTGGCGAGGTATTTCAATTTCATCCATTGGCAATCGAGGACTGCTTTCATTTCCTTCAGCGGCCGAAGCTTGATGAATATGATGGGTATCACTTCCTCGTCCTCCATGAACTGAATCATGAAACCTTTGTCTCGGATGAGTTGGACATTTTCTTGTCCGATCGCTATGTCGTCACTTTCCATCTGGAAGAATCGATGGCGGCAGATCATGTCTGGGAACAGGTTTCCAAAGAAGATCCATCTGCTCATTCCCCTTCCAATATTGTCTATCGATTGATTGATAAGCTTGTGGATGATTACTTCCCACCTCTTTATAAGATGGAGGATCGATTGAACGAAATCGAAGATGAGGAAAGTCATAAATCACCGCAGACTCTCATTAATGAAGTCTTTGATATTCGCAGCGATTTGCTCAGGGCACGCCGGACGATTGCACCTATGCGGGATTTGATTTATCGGTTGCTCAGCTTGCAGAAATTCGATTTCGTACAGGAGCAAAAAGCTTATTTCAATGATATTTATGATCATCTGCTGAAGCTTACGGAAATTGTCGACTCCAATCGGGAGCTGACATCGGATATGCGGGATAGTTACGAGTCCATCAACTCCAATCGAATGAATGCCATCATGATGACCTTGACTATCGTCTCGACCATTTTCATTCCGCTCACTTTCATCGCCGGCGTATATGGGATGAATTTCACGCATATGCCAGAGCTTGACTGGAAATATGGGTATCTCGCAGTGATTCTATTGATGGCTGCCATTGCATTGGGGATGCTATGGCGCTTTAAACGAAAAGGCTGGTTCAATATATTCAAATAAGAAAATGCGTGCAGAAAATCTGCACGCATTCCTTATTGGTCGTCCACTACTTCTTTTAACAGCGACATAGCTTTCAGCGAAGGAGGGAACCCATTCAATAATGCACAATGTTGGATTGTCTCCATTATCTCTTGGACCGAGATGCCGGATAGGAGAGCCACTTCGAATTGCTGCCGAAGTGCACGCTCATCTCCATTCGTAACGAAAACGGCGATGGTGAGCAATGCCCTTAACCTACCGTTCAGTCCGGTATATCCCTTCTCCCCACTGTCTGCAGCAAGGTTCTCTTCTTCCTTCATCAGCTTGGCCACCAACGCCCAACCTTGATCTTTCGCTTCCTTCATCGACGACCCTCCGCATAATCCTTCCGCAAAACTAGATCTATTTTCCTAGTTCTGCATTTTTATTATCGGTTGAATCCATCACTTATGAACCGTTTGGAAGAAAAAAATCAATTTGGGAAGTGCAGCATCAAAATCACGGCCTGGCACTCCATGGCTGGACAGTTCCGACGATATAGCGGGGCTGCCGCTGTTTGACTGCTTCCCTGACACCAGCTGCTATTTCCTGATTGGTTAGCCATCTGGAATTTTCTCCTCTTATCCGAAAACCAAGGATGACTTCATGATAATCGATATTCTCGGCAACTGCAGGAATATAGTTATGCTTGGAATCATGCGCTCCGCTTCCTTTTATATGGAAAAATGATATATGCTTCTGATGTTCTCCATAAAGATCGCACATGGCTTGTGTCGCTTCATTGCCGCTATTATGAATCCAGCCGATAATGATATCAGGACTCGGTATTTTTTTCAGCTCGTTTTGGAAACTTGCCGGCTGAAGATAATCCGCTTGTATCGTATGCAGATGCTCTGGATGGGCAGCTTGCCTGGATAATCGCAGGAGGCTCTCACTCGTTCGGGCAACCACAGTCACCTCATGGCCCTCCTCGTTCCAGTCGAGGACAGCTGCCTGCAGCATGCCCGTTCCCCCGATAACCAAATAATGCGTCATATTATCTCCTTTCGAGAGCCAAAAGCCTGCCCTTGGCAAACTCTGAACCCATTCATTTCCAAGACTCAGGATACACATTCAGGTCGAGTCCCCATAATGGTCCAACCAATGCAAAGACACCCAATATGAGAAGGATGAGGGTGAAGATATTCAGAATAAAACCTGTCTTCACCATTTCGGCAATCGTTATTTTTCCAGATGCGAATATGATAGCGTTCGGCGGTGTTCCCACTGGCAGCATGAAAGCACAGTTGGCTGCCATCGCTGCAGGCACCATGATCGCATAAGGATGAACATCCAAAGCCAAAGCCAATGATGCCATCACCGGCAGAATCATCGTGGCGGTTGCTGTATTGGATGTAATTTCTGTCAAGAACAATACCAATGTCGTCGAAATGATGATGATCAGGAAAATATTCAAGCCTTCCAAGACTGTGAGCTGATCGCCGATCCATTGAGAAAGTCCGGAACTAGTGAAGCCTGCTGCAATCGCAAGACCTCCGCCGAATAACAGCAGCACCCCCCATGGCAACTCTTTCGAAACGTCCCAATCGAGGATTCTTTGTCCTTTTTTATTTATACTAGGAATCAAGAATAATAACACCCCTGCCAACACCGCAATGAATGTATCGCTGATACCAGGTATGGCGATGATCTCCAGCACGGCATCCGCTTCCCAAAGGAATGTGCGGCTTACCCACATAAAAGCGGCAAAAGTGAATACAGCAAGCACTGCTTTTTCCTCGAAGGACATCTTACCAAGATCCCTTTTTTGTTTGAGGATCAGATCCTTTCCTCCTGGCAGCTCCTTCATTTTCACGCGGAAGACAACCTTGGTGAGGTAAATCCATGACGAAAACAAAAGAACGACTACAATCGGTACCGCAATCAGCATCCAGCCGCCAAAGGAGATTTCCACTCCGAACAAACTGCTTGCCATTGCCGCCAGGATGATGTTCGGAGGTGTTCCGATCAGTGTCCCCAAACCGCCGATCGTCCCCGCATAACCGATTGCGAAGACAAGTGATTTTTCGAATTTCCGATTATCCTCTCCGATTTCCTGTTTGCTTGCTTTGGCTGCTTGAGCGGCTTGATAAATGATTGCGCTGCCAATAGGAAGCATCATCATGACAGCTGCCGTGTTGGAGACCCACATCGAAAGGAAACCGGTCGCAATCATAAAACCAAGCACAATACGAGATGTACTCGTACCGACAACACTGATGATATTCAGTGCGATACGTTTATGCAGATTCCATTTCTCCATTGCCATTGCAATCAGGAAGCCTCCAAGGAAGAGGAACACGATTGGATCCCCATAGCTTGAGGCAGCGGTATCCCCATCCAGTCCTTGGGTAACGGGCAAAAGGATGAGCGGCAGCAAGGAAGTCGCTGGTATCGGAATTGCTTCCGTGATCCACCATGTCGCGACCCACAATGTAGTAGCCAATACCATGCGCCCTTCATAGCTTAAACCTTCGGGGTAATAAAACAAAATGACAGTGAGAAACAAGAGAGGACCTAAAAACAATCCTATCAACTGAGGACGCTTATACGTTCGAGGTGCTTTGTTCGCAGGGCCAGATTGTTCAGAGATTTGATTTCGCTCCGTATTTTTTGAAGTTGGTACGGCAAATGACAGTAATCGTTTTGTCTTGTCATGCGCATGCCATAAACCATTCCATACCGATGAGATACTGGATTTCATCCCGTCGCCTCCTTTGGTTAAGCGCTTACAAAACGCTGTAAGCAGATAAAGATAATTACATGATAAGCCTATTCGACCACAGGTCGTCCTGTCAAATGTTTGTACAAAAAAACAGCAGGCATTTGCCCGCTGTCATGTTGTCAGCTTGGAATTCGAGTCTCGACGGAAAGGTACTTCTTCAACTCCCCGCCTTGGATGACTGTATGAATATTATCCGCATTCGCAAGCGAAGCAATGTTTTCCAACGGATTATCCTTCACGATAATCAAGTCTGCCAATTTCCCTTCGGCTATCGTACCGATCCTCTCTTCCCAGCCCAAGCATTCCGCAGCGACCTTGGTGGATGCCAAAATGGACTCCATCGGACTCATGCCGATATCGCACATCAGCTCCAGTTCACGAAGATTCGTACCATGAGCCATCACTCCTGCATCAGTACCCATTGCAATTTTGACACCTGCTTCATATGCTTTCGCCACACTCCGCTGATGGATTTCCATGACTTCTTTTGCTTTATCGACCGCATAAGCAGGCATGCTTTCATTTGCTTCACTTGCTTCGACGACACTGACAGGAGCAAGCAATGTCGGGACGAGGTATGTCCCATGCTCGAGCATCAGCTCGATTGCTTCATCATCGAGGAAAATGCCATGCTCGATGGAGTGGATACCAGCCCGTACTGCTTGTTTCACTCCTTCAGCTCCCTGTGCATGTGCCATCACTTTCCGTCCTTTTCGGTAGGCAGCTTCTTCTACGATGATACGCAGCTCCTCCATGGAGAATTGCGTGAATTCCGGATGGTCGGTCGGACTCATGACACCGCCTGTCGCATGCACTTTAATGATATCGGCACCTGCCCGCAGCATTTCCCGAACCTTTTGCCGAACCTGCTCCGGTCCATCACAAATACCTGATGGAAAGCCAGGATAAGCTTTATTGGTCAGATCCATATCGGACACCATCCAATTATCTCCATGTCCTCCCGTAATCGTGAGCGGATTGACGCTGATTTGCATACGCGGTCCACTGATAAGACCTTTTTCGATGGCCTGTTTGACCCCCAAGTCTGCGTAGCCGGCATCCCTTACGGTTGTAATGCCGGCCTCAAGTGTTCTTTTCATATACGTCAAAGCTTCATAGAACCTCATGGAAAAAGGGGTGACCAGCGTTTCACGCATATCCTTTATCTCCATCATCATATGCACATGCGTATCGATCAAACCCGGCAAGATATAACTGCCTTGGGCGTCTATGACTTCCTTGGCATCGATCCCGATAAAATCAGAAGCTGACCCGAGTGCGGCGATACGATCATCTTTGATAGCAATGACGGCATCCTTTATCATTTCTCCTGTTCCATCGATGACGACACCGTTGCGTATAAGCTTGTCCATTTTCATCCCCCTTAAAGTGTTTGTATAAGAATGCTGGCTATGACCACCGATCCAATGGATACCGAAGCAAATCCGCCCATAAGCATCGGCGGAAGCAGCTGATTCATAATCATTGCCTCTTCTTCCTTATTCCTGCCGACACTTCTGCCAACTTCCTGAGTTATCAAATAGTCCCCGGGGAATCCATACATCGCTGTCAGCACGACTGGTATCCCTTTGTTATAGTCCCACTTGAACAGCTTCGAACCAAGGAACCCACCTAGCAGCAAACCAATGGTACCGATGATCAGAATCACCGAAACTGCTGGCAATACTGCCAGGATATCCGCTACGGTCACATCGACGAGTGATTCCATCACGACAAAGATCAATCCGATCATTGCGATACTGAAACCGTTGGAACGCTCCAAAGCTTTTTCCGGGAAAAAACCGATGGCAGATCCAAGGATTCCGATTGCCAAGCCGAATAGACTGTAGCTTATCCCAGTAAGCTCACCCAGCCAGACAGCCAAAGCAGAACCGATGAACAACAGGAATAAAACGAAGAAGTGACTATCCATCAGTTTTTCTGGAAATAAGCTTTTTCGTTTGGCTGGTTCCTCCTCATCCCTGTTTGCATCTTCTACCGTCGCAGCCACAAAGACCTTGTTTTCGTCCATGTCTTTGAGAAGCTTCATCCCATAGCGGCGCAGCATCCAAGAGCTTAATGGCATTCCGATCAACTGCTGCAAAGAGAGGATGATGGCAGGAATCGCAACCAAAGCTGTCAGACCCTGTGCCTGTAACCCTTCTGCTGTAACAAGATAGGCAATGATACCGCCCGTGAGCGGTCCTGCCCCAGCGACTGTAGTTTCATAATCAAAAAAGATCGGTACTGCAGCCAGCATCATGATACAGGAGATTGTGATTCCGATCAGTGTGATGATGACGGATTTATACTGCTGTTTCATGACCTTCAAAGGAATCAGCGTTCCCATATGCACGAGGATGGCCGGCTGCAGAACAGCCCCGATCACAGTAAAAGTGGAAGCTGCCAGTATATCTTTCGGCAGTACACCGATTTGCAACAGGGTAAAGAATACCACCACGACCACAAGCAAAGTTGGAATCTTTGCCCGGGAAATAATCGAAAAAACTTCTCCCAGGGCGATGATCGCCAAGATGATCAGCGTCGCCATTACAGCACTCATGAGAACTCCCTCCTATTCCAGCACCAAGTCTTCCGCAATGGCGAGGAACATATTGGCTCCATCGGCCAAGGCCGCTTCGTCGATGGTGAATTTCGGATGATGATGCGGTGCCGGTGACTGGTTATCGGGGGAACAAGCGCCAACGAAAACAAAGCAGCCTGGAACATCATTGGAAAAGGCAGAGAAATCCTCGCCTCCCATGATGGCTTGCCCTTCAACTGCTGCCTCGTCGCCCAATTTTCTCCGGATGGCGTCAAATGCAATAGCAGTTGCTTTCGAATCATTGATGACAGAATCATAGCCATACGTGTAGTTCAATTCGTACTGGCAGCCATTCGCTGCGGAAACGCCTTTGATGATCTGCTCGATCGCTTCGACTGCCCGTTTCCGTACATCCTGGCTGAAGGAACGGACAGATGCCCCGATCTTCACTTCTTCAGGGATGACATTGACTGCATCTCCTGCTTGTAAGGTCGTGACAGATACAACCAATTCATCCTTCGGGCTGGTGATACGCGAAACGACTGTCTGCAGGCTGGTGATGATCTGCGCACTCGTAACGACCGGATCGATCGTATTCTCCGGCTGCGAGGAGTGACCGCCTTTTCCTTTGATCGTGACATGGAACATGTCCGAATTGGAAGTAGCCGCTCCCGGTGTAATCGTCAGCTGGCCCAATGGTGTAAGAGAAGAAAGATGCAAACCGAATACATAATCCAATCCTTCCGTCACGCCAGCTGCAACCATTTCCCTGGCTCCTCCCGGAAGCAGCTCTTCTGCGTGCTGGAAGAAAAAGCGGATCTCGCCATGGATTTTCTCCTGCTGTGCACTTAATGCTTTGGCGACACCAAGCAAAATAGCTGTATGTCCGTCATGCCCACAAGCATGCATGACACCTTCATTTTCGGATGCAAAAGGAAGAGCGGTTTCTTCCTGGATCGGCAAGGCATCGATATCAGCCCGGAATCCGATTGTCTTTCCTGGTTGCGCCCCCTTGAGGACAGCCATCACGCTTGTTTCTGTTGGTCTTGTCACTTCCAAATTAGGGAAAGTGCTTAATGTTTCATAAAGGAAGGCAGCTGTCTTATGCTCCTGGAACGACAATTCAGGATGCTGGTGCAGATACCTCCTCCAGCTGACTATTTCTTCCATCTGTTCATTGGACAATTCAATTTCGGTCTGTTTCGTTAGCATATGATCTCCCCTTCGTATATTGAATAATTAAATATTTCAGAAAATTATATGCTCACTATGATAGCACTCCTGCTTTTCCCTTAAAACCCCATAAACTAATATTCATTCAACAATCCTAATAAACAAGCAGATGGAAACCAGTTATAAAATGTTTTTATGTCAGGAACAGATGACAAAAAATCCATGAACTGCAAGAGCATCTGACAGCATTCCTCTCTAGAAATCCGCAAAAAAAAGAGGAGTGCAATGACTCCTCTTTAAAAAACAAGCTCCTCCGCGATACCAAGAAAGTATTGGACACCATCCTGCATCGCATCTTCCTCGATACGGAATTGCGGATGATGATGGGGAGCCGGGGATGGATTATCTTTTTCCTTTGCACCAACAAAGACAAAGCAGCCAGGGACGGCATTGGCAAAGGCAGCAAAGTCCTCTCCCCCCATGATTGCACTGCCATGAAGCACAGCGTCCTCTCCAAGTTTTCGCTTAAGGGCACGTTCTGCTATGGCAGTAGCATCCTCGTCGTTGATGACCGAATCATAACCGTATGTAATATCCAGTTCATATTCAGCCCCGTTAGCTTCGGTTATGCCTTTCACCATGCGCTCCAATGCATCCATCGCATTTTTCCGTACATCTTGCGTAAGCGAACGCACGGATGCTCCAATACGCACTTCATTCGGTATGACATTGACCGCCTCACCTGCATGCAGTGTCGTAACGGAAACAACCAGCTCTTCTTTCGGACTGGTCATCCGGGAAACTATCGTTTGCAAGTTGGTAATGATCTGAGCACTGATGACAACTGGATCCACTGTCTTATCAGGCTGTGAGGAGTGCCCGCCTTTTCCCTTTATCGTTAATTGAAACTGATCGGAATTGGATGTAGCCGGTCCATAAATGACACCAACCTTGCCTTGCGGGAGCTGGGATGCCACATGCAGTCCGAATACCATATCCACGCCATCAGTGACGCCAGCTTCCACCATTTCCTTAGCACCGCCTGGGAACAATTCTTCTGCGTGCTGGAAATAAAAGCGTATTTCCCCGCTCAGTTCTTCCTGCTTGGCACTCAGGATTTCTGCTACAGTCAGCAGGATTGCGGTATGGGCATCATGGCCGCACGCGTGCATCACACCATCAACCTTTGAAGCGAAGGGCAAGTCTGTTTCCTCCTGTATCGGCAGTGCATCCATATCTGCACGGAAACCAATCACTTTACCAGGTTTCGCCCCCTTCAGCTTCGCCATGACACTTGTCTTCGTCGGTCTGCTCAGTTCCAGATTGCCGAATGACGCCAGTTTATCGTAGACAAATTGAGATGTACGCTCCTCCTGGAACGAAAGCTCCGGATTGGCATGCAAATGTCTCCTCCACTCTATTAAGTGCTGTTTGTTGCTTTCATTGACTATCAAGTCCTTCTTGCTCATCATGATCCTCCCTTTATTACTCTCTTTTTTATTTAACTCAAGTGAATTATTTAATTGTATAAATTATATAAGCAAGCTACAAGAGACAAAGGATCGAGTACTGCCGCCCAGATTTTTCCCATTAATTTCCTCGATGATTCCTTGCGATTCTCCCCCCTCACCTAAAAATGGAATGGAAAAAAGCAGAGCAATGTTTGCTCTGCTTTTCGAATTATCTTGATTTAGATGTGAATAGCTTCGGAATATCCGATACGAATCTAAGCGGCATACCATTGACTGGATGTTCAAAATTCAGCTTGCGTGCATGGAGGCAAAGTCGTTTTATCGTACGATCCTGCGCGCCATACTTCTTGTCTCCCGCTATCGGATGCCCGATATCCTGCATATGGACACGAATCTGGTTTTTGCGTCCTGTTTCCAGGCTTATCTCCATCAATGTAAAATCCTTGTTCCCCTGAAGCACCTGATAATGGGTCACTGCCTTCTGACCGTCGTTTTCAAATTTGCTGGAATACATCTTATGCGTACTCGTTTCCTTCAGCCAGGAAGTAATGGTTCCTTCCGATTTGGAGACATCTCCTTCCACGAGTGCAACATAAGCTCGTTCCTTCGTCGTTTTCCACGATTCCTGCATTCTTTGTTTGATTTTCTCCGATCGGGCGAACACCATCACACCGGATGTATCGCGGTCCAGCCGATGGACGACAAAAATCTTATTATCACTATGCTGTGCCTTTACATAATCAGATAATTGGCGGTAGGCTGTATTCGTTTTTTCATTATCGGAAGCGATTGACAGCAGGCCTGATGCTTTCTCGATAACGATGATCGCATCATCTTCATACATGATCGTGATGCCTTGAAGCGGAGCTGCTTCCGTTACCATATCTGTCCTGATCGTCACTTCCTGACCTGGCTTCAGCTTGTCGTTGAATTGCGTGGAAACTCGTCCATTGATTGATACCTGGCCGCGAGCCAAGATGGATTTGACTGAGTTACGGCTCTTGCCGACCACCTTCAATAAGAAAGGCAATAATTCTTCTGCTTCTGACACTTTATATACTTTCGGCTTCTGAGGTCGGAACCCTCTGGAGCGCGGACGTTTATTTTTCATGATTGGATCCTTTCTGTACCATTCGTCATGGCGTCATTCGTGCATCCTTTCATCTTAATTGTTCTCGATTGGAAATACAAGCTCTGTTCTTCTAGATAAAGGAATTTCTCAAAGATTCCTATACATTTTGTGTAAAAAAATATAAGATGGACAAGTATAGAACGGCAGGAGTGAAGGAACATGAATATTGACGGTCTGGAGTCGTTTTTGGCAGTAGTCTCCAATAAAAGTATATCCAAGGCATCAAAAGCCTTACACATTACACAGCCTACATTGAGTACACGAATACGGAAATTGGAAGAGGAACTCGACTTTGTCTTATTGAATCGAAGCTGGGATGGCATCGAGCTGACGGAAGAAGGATACTTTTTCCTTCCCTATGCCATTGAACTGCTGGGGGAGCTGCAAGATGCGTCATTTGCACTCACGGGGGATAACAAATTAAGTTATCAGCTGCTCAGCAAAATCAATGCCGGGAAAAATGAATTCAGGATTGGAATAAATATATGGTTGGCACCGGTATTCAACCATATCATCATCCCCTACATGCGGGAACACTTTCCGCATATTCCGTTCAAATTCATAACGAGACCGACGAATGTATTGAAGAAACTATTGGAATATGGCAGCATTCAGTTTTCCGTCCATTATGAGAATATGGCAAAGGCTCCTTTTCACTGTGAACCGCTGCTTCAGGATGAATTTGTCATCTTTTGTCATAAGGACGATGTACCGGTACTGGATGGCAAGCTTTCAAATGCCAGCAAGCTGGATAAGAAATTGATTGTCTTCGAGCATGCGGCATTGACGAATAATCTTGAAAAAATCAGTTCACTTTTAGGGTTATTACAGGCCAAGGATTATCAAATGGTTGATGATGTGCAGAACATGCTTTCTTTTATCGAAAGCGGCTATGGATACACAGCACTTCCGCGCTCCATCCTATACCACATAAGCGAGCAAAGAATGCCCAACATCACCATCCTCCCCATAAAAGATCTGGATCTCACAGCTTCGATAGCACTTGAGTATAAGGATAACAGCCGATTCCAGGATGCCATCGGAGGCTTGAAGAATGAACTCAAGCATTTCGTCCAAGTCATGTACAAAGAAAAAGAGCTAAGCGAATGACTCGCTTAGCTCTTTGTTTTGGACTGTCCTTAGTGATACACCGCGGCATTATTGCATGCAAAATCCCCGTACATCTCTTCGCTTCTCCAATGAATGAGCTTTTATAATACCTCAAGCGCTAATGGATTTTTTTGTTTTTAATTGATGGTATGTTGACAATTTTCTGAATATGGTTTAATTTTTACTAATATTCTTACATAGAAACTGGAGGAGGATGTACATGTGGAGTGAGATCGGTAGCAACCCCGTCATGATCACCTTATTATTGATCGCTGTATTAGGTTTAGGAGAGCTCATCTCCATTTGGACGAAAGCACGCATCCCGATGCTGCTGGCTGCTTTGCTGCTTTACGTTGCACTCCTGTGGATGGGCATCATCCCGAATGGTCTTATGTCTGATTCCATCATCACCGCATTTGGATCACTTATTGTCGCTCCATTCATCGTCCACCTTGGTACACTTGTTCCTTTCTCTTTGATCAAAGGGCAGCTCAAGCCCATCCTGATTGCCTTGATTGGTTCTCTCACTGCTGTGGCACTCGTACTAGCCATTGTTCCATTATTTTTTGATTACGAAACGGCAGTGGCGGGAGCCGGTCCTGTGGTCGGCGGTATCGTGGCTTATCTTGTCACAAGCGAAAAGCTTACCGAATTAGGATTATCCAGCCTTGTCATCATTCCGGCGCTTGTGCTGAGCATCCACAAGCTATTCGGTATCCCGCTTGCCTCCTATTTCCTGAAAAAGCACGCCATCATCGTGAAACAGCAGGTACAGACACGTCTGCAAAGCGGTGCTGCGCTGGAAAAAGAAGAAGCTGCCGAAGCACAGCCCAATAACGTAGTCAAAGCTCAGAATGCACGAAAACTGCTCCTGCCGGAGAAATACCAGACATCCCTGATTTTCATCCTGCAGCTTTATTTGGGCAGCGGTATCGCCGTCATCCTTGATGCCCTGACCGGCATCAACTACACCATCTTCTGTCTGATCATCGGGGTCATCGGCGCCTATATCGGCTTCTATCCAGCGAAAACGATGGAGAAAGCCAATGCAACCGGATTTGCCATGATTGCGGTGATCTTCATCGTCATCTCTTCCATGGATGATGTGACACCAGCTGCCCTGGCTAGCTATATCCCGGAAATCCTGTTGATCTGTGTGCTTGGTACAGCAGGTGTGACGATCGGTGGATTATTAGCTTCCAAATTGTTCGGCGTCGGCAAATACCTTGGCATGCCCGTCGCATTGACGGCACTTTTCGGCTTCCCTGCGGATTATATCCTGTGCGAGGAAATCAGCCGGGAAGTCGGGGAGACAGAAGAAGAACGGGAAGCAATCATGAATGAGATTGTCACACCGATGCTCATGGGCGGATTTACAACCGTGACTACTTGTTCGATTCTGATTGCCACCGTATTGATTGGCACACTTAATTAAGATATAAAGGAGAATTCGATGGACACGATTGCACTAAAGGACTATATCCAAACAAATAAACAGGATTTCCTTGATAAGCTTTTCATCCTGCTCAGACAGCGCAGCATCAGCACACAGAACGACGGAATCGAGGAATGCGCGGAGCTTTTGAAGAGCATGATGCAGGAGCTGGGAATCGAGACAAAAATCATCCCTACCGCCGGGCATCCCGTCGTCTATGGGGAAATGATCAAAGACTCCAGCGCATTCACTTTGCTCATTTACGGCCATTATGATGTACAGCCGCCAGAGCCTTATGAAGCCTGGGACTCTCCGCCATTCGAACCGGAAATCCGCAACGGCAGAATCTATGCCCGAGGTGTCGGCGATAATAAGGGACAGCTGATGGCCCAGCTCTTTGGCGTGAAAAGTTATCTGGATACAGTCGGCGAACTGCCGATCAATATCAAATTCGTCTTTGAAGGAGAAGAAGAAAAAGGTAGTACGAATCTAGCCGCATTTGTGGAGGAACACAAAGATTTGCTCAAGGCCGATCTCGTCTACACTTCCGATGGCCCTTCCCATAACAGCTCTTCCCCCCTCGTACTGCTTGGGGTGCGCGGTATGCTGTCGATTCAATTTGATGCCAAAGGAGCTGATCGGGATAACCATTCCGGCAACACAGGGAATATCGTTCCTAATCCTGCCTGGAAACTGATCGAACTTATGCACACCATGCGCGATGCGGACGGACATGTAAAAATAGAAGGGTTCTATGATGCGATTCGCCCGTTTACAGCCTATGAGGAGCAGCTGCTCACAAAGCTTCCTTATGACCGACAGACCTTGGGCGAAAAGATCGGCTATCCAGCTCTGTCCCTTGACGGACCATCCTACTATCGGAAGATGACGGGCGAACCCACTTTCAATATCTTTGGAATGGAAAGCGGCTATACAGGAGAAGGAACAAAAACGATCATTCCTTCGACAGCCAGACTAAAAATGGATATTCGTCTTGTCGTCGATCAAGATCCCCAAGATATTTTCAATAAAATCAAAAAGCACGTCCAGATCCATGCACCGGATGTAGAAGTCACTTATCTGGGCAGTATGCAGCCATCCCGTACCAAAGCTGAACTTCCAATCGTTCAAAAGGTCGTCAGCGCTGTAGAGGCCGCTTACGAAACAGATCCACTCATCCAGCCGAGCATGGGCGGTTCCCTGCCGGATTATGTGTGGACAGGAATTTTGGGCTTGCCGTCCGTCATTGTTCCCTATGCGAACTTCGATCAGCATAATCATTCCCCCAACGAGAATCTGGATGTGGATTATTTCCTGAACGGTATCCTATGTACAGCCCATGTGATTCACACATTGGGAACCTCTAAATAGCCATGTAACTGATGAAGCCATGCCCATTCCGGCATGGCTTTCAAAATATTTACAACCATATTTGAGAATGCCCAGCCCTGTCTAATAAGAATCAACCTCTCCCTTGCATTAAAATGAAAGCGCTTTAATAAAAAGGAGAGGAATGGTTATCTTGAAAAAATGTCTGCTATTGCTGCTCGTCCTGCTTCTGACATTCGCAATCCCCTTCTCTGCCGATGCCAAGAAACTGCCTAAAAGGCAAATGGAATACTTGGAACGTGGCGCTGTTGCCGTCCAAACAGAGGATGGTATCTTCTTAAGCTGGAGATTCCTTGGGAATGATACGAAAAAAACCTCCTTCCACATTTATCGTGACGGTAAGAAAATAACTCGGAAACCTGTGAAACACAGCACGAATTTCCTCGACAAAGACGGTTCTGCAAATAGTGTCTATCGTGTAGAAGCAATCGGAAAAGGCGCAGATCAGGATAATATCAAGGTATGGCGAGACAATCAGCTGCATATCCCCCTCCAAAAGCCAGCTGATGGCAAAACTCCAGATGGCAAGTCTTATACTTACAATGCCAATGACGCCAGTGTCGGCGACTTGGATGGTGACGGCGAATGGGAAATCATCCTGAAATGGGATCCATCAAACGCACAAGATAACTCCCGATCCGGGTACACAGGCAATGTATTGATAGATGCTTATGAATTGGATGGAACCCATAAATGGCGGATCGACCTCGGCCGCAATATCCGGGCAGGCGCTCATTATACGCAAATGCTGGTCTATGACTTCGACGGTAACGGAAAATCCGAACTCGTAGTCAAAACAGCTGATGGCACGACAGATTCGAAAGGAAACATCATTGGGGATAAGGACGCCGATCATCGGAATGCATCAGGCTATATCCTCGAAGGACCGGAATACCTGACCGTATTCGAAGGCAGCACCGGAGAAATCAAGGAAACCATCGATTATGAGCCTGCCCGAGGCAATATTTGCGATTGGGGCGACTGCTACGGAAACCGGGGCGACCGTTTCCTTGCCGGGGTCGCATACCTGGATGGCAAAACACCTAGCATCATCGAAGCAAGGGGCTATTATGAAAAAACAGTAATTGCCGCTTATACCTTTAAAGATGGCAAATTGAATAAGCAATGGATGTTCGATAGCGAGACACCGGGGAACGAAGCTTATGCACAGCAGGGGAATCATAATTTGAGTATCGGAGATGTGGATGAAGATGGCAAGGATGAAATCATCTATGGCGCCATGGCCCTCGATGATGATGGAACCGGACTATACTCAACCGGACTTGGTCATGGCGATGCCATGCATCTCAGTGATTTGGATCCTGCCCGGCCAGGCCTGGAAGTATTCCAAGTTCATGAATCGTATCCGAATGAAGCCGGTATCGAATTTCGAGATGCCCGTACAGGAGAACTGATCTGGGGCATCCCGACAAATATAGATGTAGGACGCGGGCTTGCGGCTGACATCGATCCTCGCTATCCCGGGGCCGAAATGTGGGCAATCGACGGCGCATGGAACAGTCCGACAGGCGGTCTTTATACTGCCTCCGGGGAGAAAATATCCACCAATATCCCTCCTGCCAACTTTGCTATCTGGTGGGACGGCGACTTGACTCGCGAAATCCTGGATCATACTTTCGATGAAAGCATCCAGACTGGCATTGGCTTGATCGGAAAATGGAACCCGGAAACAGAAAAACTGGATACGCTGCTGAATGCCGAAGGAACTTACTCCAATAATGGAACAAAAGGGAACCCCACACTGCAAGCGGATTTGATCGGCGACTGGCGGGAGGAAGCCATCTGGCGCACAGAAGACAGCAGCGCTCTTATCCTTTATACAACAACAGACATAACCGAAGAAAAACTCCCTACCTTGATGCACGATCCGGTATACCGCTTAGGCGTTGCTTGGCAGAATGTCGCTTATAACCAGCCGCCACACACAAGCTATTTCTTGGGAAATGATATGGAACAGCCCGAGATGCCGCGGATTGACGTGATAAAGGCTAAATGATTCAGAGTGAAGCAATTTGCTTTTCCGGCAAGAACGTACAATAGGCATCGGCATAGGATAATGTATATCAGCATCAAAGGAGAAGAAAAGATGTATTATAAAGATCCACGCTATCCTTATCATCCAGCTTCAGGGCCCTGGCGCAATCCACAGTGGCCGCAACATGACTACAATCAGCAGCCAGCCCATGATTACGGGAATTCCCCATATGTCGTCGATATCGAACAAGCAACAGAGCAAAACCACTTTTTCCGTACAGCACTGTGGACAGGAAAACACCTTCAATTGACATTGATGAGCATCCGTCCTGGAGAAGATATCGGATTGGAAAGACATCCGGATATTGATCAGTTCCTCCGTATCGAATCCGGTCACGGACTAGTACAGATGGGTGTCAGGAAAGAAAACTTAGATCATCAGCAATACGTCCAGGATGATTTTGCCATTTTCGTTCCAGCCGGCACATGGCATAACATAATCAATACCGGTCATACACCTTTGAAGTTATATACTATCTATGCACCGCCAGAGCATCCATATGGGACTGTCCATCGAACCAAACAGGAAGCCTTGGCTGATGAATGACAGAAGACCCACAGCCTTCCATGCTGTGGGTCTTTTGCTCTTTAGCTGTAAGGATATTGTCTGCGATCATGCTGGATGCTGATCCATTTTGTTGTTGTGAACGCATCAAGGCTCCAGTCACCATTCAGACGACCAAGACCGGAATTCTTCACGCCGCCGAATGCGACAGTTGGTTCGTCATTGATGGTCCCATCATTGATGTGGATCATGCCTGTATCCATTTGCTTCGCCAGTTCTGCGCCGCGCTCCACATCTTTCGTGTGGATTGCACCGCTCAAGCCATAATCACTGTTATTGGCATAAGCCAGCACTTCTTCATCATTTTTGACTTTCATGATGGAGACGACTGGTGCGAATAATTCTTCATTCGCCAGTGTCATATCCGGCGTCACATCCCCGAACACGACCGGCTCGACCACATTTCCTTCCACTTTCCCTTTGATGAGCGGCGTGGCACCTTCTTCGATACCTTTTTCAATCAACGCAACGGTCGTTTTCACCTGCTGTTCATTGATAAGCGGTCCGATGATTGTGCTTGGATCTTTTGGATCGCCGCAGGTAAGCGTGGAAACCTTCGCCAAGTATTTCTCCACAAACTCCTCATACACATCTTCATGCACAATCAGTCGGTTGGCAGACATACAAATCTGACCTTGGTGAGTGAATCGGCTGAAAACGGCCGCACTTACCGCAAGCTCCATATCCGCGTCTTCCAAAACGACCAAGGCACTGTTGCCGCCAAGCTCCAAATGCGCCTCTTTCAGATTCTTACCGGCTACCATGCCGATATGCTTACCGACTTTAGTGGAACCCGTGAAGGAAACCGCACGCGGAATCGGATGCTCAACGAAGTTATCCCCGATTTCACTGATTTCCGTCACGATGACATTCAAAAGACCCTTCGGCAGTCCAGCTTCTTCAAATAGCTTTGCAATCATTGTACCGCCAGTGATCGGCGTATGCTCATGCGGCTTCAGCACGACTCCATTACCAGCTGCCAATGCAGTCGCAACGGATTTCATCGATAGGAAGAATGGGAAGTTGAACGGGCTGATGACACCTACCACACCTACTGGCACGCGATAGACACGATTCTCCTTGCCATCGATCGGAGACGGCAGAATCTGACCGTTCATGCGGAATGGGAATGTAGATGCTTCCTTGATGATATTTGTCACAAGACCGATTTCAAATTCAGCTTTTAGTCTGGTGCCGCCGATTTCTTCCACGATAGTCTCCACAAACGCTTCATGGTTGGCTTCAAGATACGCAACCGCTTTTTCGAAGACAGCACGCTGTGCCACCGGGTTGGTATTCGCCCATTCCTTCTGAACGCGTGCAGACGCTTCATACGCTTCATTCAAATCAGCCAAATTCGCAGCTTGGTAAGTCGCGATGAGTTCCCCGTTATACGGATTGCGATTCTCCATCTTCACGCTGCTTTGACCTTCCCGCCATTCTCCGTTGATATACTGACTATTCAAATGCTTGAAATTTTCCATGTCGGTCACCTCTATTAGTCTTTGATCGTGATATTCTCTTTTGCTAGTTGTGCCAGAGTTTGCACATTGGCATTTATTTCTTCCATCGTTGCTGTCAGCTCTTCAATGGCAGCAGATTGTGTATCCGATTCTGCATTGGCTTCCTGAATGGAATTACTCAGTTTGCCGATAACAGCCTTTATTTTTTCTGTGATTTGATGAATTTCGGTAACCTGTTCCTTGGAACCAGCTGCCATTTTTCGAATTTCGTCCGCCACCACACTGAAGCCGCGCCCATGTTCCCCTGCGCGAGCCGATTCGATCGCAGCATTCAGCCCAAGTAGATTGCTTTGATCTGCAATCCCTTTTACAACATTGGATACTTCCTCGATTGTATCCACGCTTTCCGTTACTTCCGAGGCCTTCTTGGATATGTAAGACATGCCTTCTGCCAAACCGGAAATCGATTGTGCCATATCCTGGATCGTTGCCGTAACGTCACCAATGACCCCAGAAAGATTGGAAGCAATAGTGGATAACTGATTGGCACTTTCAATGCTCAGCCCTACACCGACACCGCCAATGACATTCCCTGCTTCATCGTGCAGCGGAATTGCCCTGGCAATGATACTGACACCGAAAAGCTCCTCTGGCACTACTGCATACTGATTCTTATTCTGACGGATAGCTGCTGTTACGATATCCCCTTCCATCAATGGGTCCCCCGGTGTCACATTCAGCGAGAAGGTTTTAGCCGGAAAATTGATGATCAGCTTTTCTGTATTATAAATACCGATTGTGACATCATCATTGATTAAATCCTGGAGAAAAGGCCCTGCCTTTACAAAGGCCTCCAGCATCGGATGCAATGCCTGTTCTGTTTCCTGTACTTGCATGCTCATCAGATCAAGCCCCTATTCATAAAATTTCATTCCATTACTATATATCGGCAATTTCCCATATTTGTGAAGATTTTCAGGATAAATGAAATTCCCGCAATATTCCCGATTTGGTATTATGGTATGAAAAATCAACCAGAGCCAAATCATCAAACTAAATCTTAAGACCTAAATCCAAACAGGAAACACCAGGTAATATTTTCCTGCACATCTTCAGCACAGCAGAATGACATATCCACTGAAGTTATAAATAGGTAAAACAAAAAAAGCCTCAGCAGGCTTCTTTCATCTTCCGGTATGTCCTCTTTTTTTGCGTTCCTTCACAATACGCCAATACCCCATCTGGAACAATACTATCCCAATTACGATGATCACTATCCCTATGATGATGGCAAGCATGTCATCAACTCGCCAGAATATAATCAATAGAATACCGATCGCTTCCAACAATAGGCCGGCTATAAGCAGCCATTTATTCATCATTAACCCTCCCCTTTACATGAGGTCCCGAGGGTTAATGATAGCAAGAGTTTGATGATCCTGCCACTTTCCATTGATTTTGACGTTTTGCTTGGCGATACCTTCCTTATGGAACCCTGCCTTCAGCAATACCTTGATCGAGCCGAGATTATGCGGCATGACACCTGCCTCCAACCGATGGAATTCCAATTCGTCAAAAGCAATATCCACTACCTTGCGGACAGCCTCTGTCATATAACCTTTACCGTTCTGTTCCTTATCCAAAAAATAACCGATCCAGCAGCTTTGCAGATTCCCGCGCACCACTTCAGACAGCATGACAATACCGATGATTTTATTGTCCAAAAGAATCACATAATGATAGCCAGTATCCTCGCCGGCTGATGCAATTGCCCGATTGATACGCTCGCTTTGCCCGGCCAATGTGTAGAAATTCCCTTCACGCTTACCTGTATAAAGCTGAAAGAATTCTTTATTACGCAATTCCAGCGATAAGAGCTCCGCTGCATCCTTTTCTTCGACTAACCGTACTTCAATCATGCCCGCCACCTCCTGACACCTCATCCCAATCTTCTCCTGCCCCTTGAAACCCGAATGTGCAATAAAGTATCTAGCTCGATAATTCTGATTCGCCACCACGAGATAAAGCCGATGCATGGCCTTGTCGAAACAATGCTTGTTCACCATGCTGAATCAAAGCGGCAGCTACACCTTTCCCTTGTCATTCCGGACATGTCGCCACATAGGCCAGTAAAGGAACATTTTGGTACAGCGTCACCATCGTGACACCGATTATTCCTTCCTTGTATTCGAATGAAAAAGAACAAGAAGGAATGAATACAATATACTTCCCTTCCATCACTCTATTAATATAATGCCATCAGTGGCGTTGAATCGTTTCATTGTGCTTATCTCCCCATCAATACTCTTTTTTCCGTCCGAAGCGAAGCACATAAGCAGCCAGCGACAGCACAATCGCTGCACAAATCAACAGATCCGGTATCCACAGGACATATCCATCCAGATTTGACCGGATTCCAATCAAATAGATAACCGTAAATACCCAAAAACCGATTTCCTTCAGTACTTGGATTGTCCGCACCTTGCAACTCCTCCCGTGATCTTATATGTCTGATA
Source organism: Terribacillus sp. 7520-G (assembly GCF_002271665.1). Lineage (NCBI taxonomy): Bacteria > Bacillati > Bacillota > Bacilli > Caryophanales > Bacillaceae > Terribacillus > Terribacillus sp. 7520-G. Next base: position 82,878 of record NZ_NQFP01000010.1, read on the forward strand.
CGGAAAGTAAATGGAAATAGTTTCAAAAATCACACTGTTTAAAATCACTATTCCGGCATTTAGCTATATGAGATACTAGAAAGGCAAAAAAGGGGGAGTTTCATGTACGCTTATTTCAATTTTGCTGATGCAGACGGGCAGACACAGCATCGCCGATTCACGGGACAGCATGCATTGCTGACTGCTCACACGATGGAAGAAGTCATACCCTGCCTTGAGCAGGTGCAAGCATATACAAAAAAAGGATTTTATGCAGCCGGCTATCTATCCTACGAAGCTGCAGGAGCATTCGATCCAAACTATGTCACTGCAGAAGGGGCAAATCTGCCGCTGCTGCAATTCGGCATCTATAAAAATCATTGTAAAGAACAGCCAGCAGCAATTGGCACAGCACCAGAAAAACTGAATTGGGAGCCAGCCATCCGAAAAAAAGAGTATGAGCAGGCTATCCGGACGATCAAAGAGGAGATTGCTTCCGGAAACACCTATCAAACAAATTATACGATGCGTCTGCGCACACATTATGCCGATGATCCCGCCGCCCTTTTCCGCCAGATGCAGCAAGCGCAGCGTGCAGATTACACTGCCTATCTTGATTGGGAAGATACAGCAGTATTGTCTGCTTCTCCAGAGTTATTTTTCCGCTGGGACGGGAAACGCATCATCACGAAGCCAATGAAAGGCACAACCAAACGCGGGGATACATACGAGCAGGATCTTAAACAGCGGGAAACCCTCGCAGCATCCGCGAAGGATCGTGCTGAAAATGTCATGATCGTCGACCTTTTGCGAAATGATATCAGCCGGGTCGCCAAGCTGGGGACTGTCCAGGTCCCAGCTTTGTATACAGTCGAGAAATACCCGACCGTCTACCAGATGACCTCGACCGTCGAAGCGGAAACCGTCCCGGGCACAACGATCATTGACATCATGCGCGCACTTTTTCCATGCGGATCGATCACAGGTGCTCCCAAAGCTAGTACGATGCAAATCATCTCCAATCTTGAGCCGGAACCACGGGAAGTCTACTGCGGTGCCATCGGCTATATCGAGCCAAATGGCGAAGCTGTCTTTAATGTACCCATCCGTACGGCGATAGTCGATAAAACGAAACAGCAGGCTACGTACAGCGTCGGAGGAGGCATCACCTGGGACTCCACTGCCAATGGGGAGTACGAAGAAGCAATCGCCAAATCATCCGTGCTGCAGGAACAGCTTCCTGAGTTTGAACTGCTTGAAACAATAGCGTATGAAGATGGTGCTTACGTGCTGGAGGATGAGCACCTGCAGCGACTAATGCAATCTGCCGATTATTTCAGCATTCCAATCGAGGAAGCAGATATCTGTGATCTCCTGCGTCAGCATCAAGCAGCGTATCCGGGACAATCCCATCGATTACGCCTTTTAGCTGATCAACGCGGAAAGCTTGCGCTTTTTCATAGTGAGCTGCCAGCTCCAATGAAAGGTAAGCAAAAATTCGCACTTGCTGACACACCTATCGACAAGACAAATCGATATTATTACCATAAGACGACTTATCGCCAAATATACGACGACTACAAGCTCAAGGAACCGGATATTTTTGATACGCTGCTTTGGAATGAAGCAGGCGAGCTGACAGAATTCACGATCGGCAATCTAGTCATGGAGCAGGATGGTGAACTGCTGACACCTCCAGTATCAAGCGGCTTGCTGCCAGGCACATTGCGGGAAGTTTTAGTGAAAAAAGGTACGATAAAAGAAACCATCTTGACGAAAGCCTACCTCCAAACCGCCTCCCGTATATGGCTGATCAATAGTGTTCGCGGCTGGGTGGAAATGGAGCCCGTCCATTAAGGACGGGCTGTTTTTCTCGCCTTCAAAATCAAAAAAGACGGCCGGCGCAGCTCATGCTCTATCCGCGGAAGCTTGGCAATGGCAGCTCCATCCGGAACTGGTTCGATTACTTCTTCCAGGCTGAAACCGTTCCGGATAAGCCCATTGCACAAAGCCGCAAACGATCGATGGTAATAAATCACTCCATCCACATACCATTTGGTCTCGCGTCTGTCTTGCTCGTGGTAGTTATCAACGGCGAAATGGAGCCAGTTCCCTTCTGTATCCGTGATCCATTTCTTCCCTTCCTTTCTGGCAGTGACAATTGGATGCTCAGTGGAGAATAATAGGACAGCCCCTTCTTTCAAGGCCGCATGGATGGATCGGATGACTGCTTCATAGTCTGCAACGTAATGCATCACAAGCGAACTGACCGCAACATCATAGCTTCCGCTGGCAAACACTGCATCCTCCAACGCTGTTTGAACGTATTCTATTGCAGGATGGGCATTTCTGTTTTTTGCTTCCCGCAGCATATTACCGGATGGATCAATCGCTGTCACACGTAATGCTCCCTGTTCGGCACAATACCTTGCCAAATCCCCCATGCCACAGCCAATATCCAAGACACGCTTGCCCTCTAAATCAGGCAGCATCCGTTTGATTTCCGGCTGCTCCAGCAGTTCATTGTAATTCACCGGATTTTCCCGGAGAGCCTTGTAATTTTCAAAAAATAACTCGTTGTCATAAATATTCTGCTTCATGATAACGCCTCCTAATCTATAATCGAATACAATTCCATTTTGGCATCAATTTAATAAAATACTAGACATATAATTCTGATTTTTGTATCATTTAGATTGAGGCGTATCTTCTTTAAGATAATAAAAAAGATCACCATCGTGACCTTTTCATGATTTATCCTTCAGCTTTTCCATCTCTTTTTTCATCTGTTTCTTCAGCTGCTTGAACAGCTTTTCCCGCTCTTTCTTCACTGCTTTTTTCACTGCATGCGAGATGAGCTTCTCCAGTTCCTCAGAGGTCATGACCAGTTTTTTTGTGTCCGGCTCATACTCTTTGGTCTTGCTTTGCCCAGTCAGCTGCTGGATTGCATCAGCAAATGACAGTTTTTCTCCAAGTAATCTCTTTAATTCCTCCAAAGTGGCAATGTCTTGTTCCGTATATATCCGTTGTCCTTTCTCATTTCGTTCAAATGGATAATGGGCACCTTCCAATGCGATAGCCCATCTTCTAAGCGTCGAGGTCGTTACATCCAATGAAGCAGCCAGATCCTTTGCCATGTACTGTGTTTCTTGCCCGGACAAATACATTCCCCCTTGCCGTATGTATACTGGAAACACTTTCCTAAAGTATACTATAGGAATGGCAGAATCCAAAGCCCGGATAGTCTAAAATGACTCGATCCACTGCCGGAGTGCGCAAGCCTGATGCTGGTGAAACAAATGATTCACTGCTTCCTCCGGTTTCAGCCAGATCAATTCATGGTCTTCCTCCGCTGGTTCCATCTCTTTTAAACCAATCGAGCAGCTATAAAAACTTGCTACATTCTGTATGTATCGAGCATCCCTGGACTGGAAAAATTGTGTCCCGGTACATAGAAATGATGGCTTGTTTATCAAATAGCCTGTTTCCTCCAAAACCTCCCTTCGCAGGGTTTCCACTTCATCCTCGCCATGCTCCATTCCTCCCCCAGGCAGGAAAAGCAGTTGATCATATGTCAGCCTTATCACTCCTATTCTTTTGGATTTGTCGTGGATTATCCCATAGACCGCCCGCCTTTCTTTATATTCCTGGCCGGGCTCTTTGCTACCGAATACATGCATCGTCTACCTCCTTATCATTGGTAAACATTAGTATACAAGAAAAAAGAAAAGCCCATGAGGGACTTTTCTCAGGATTGGGATAGACGAATCGTCTTTATCTCATATGGAGTGAAGGATAACTCTATCGTTCCTTCCTGCGGGCTTTTATCTATAACTCTTTCCCGCAGATCACATTCCTGCCAGCTCGTATACGCAAAGACAGGCTGGATCGTCACCTCCTGTGTCCCCCCTGTGTATTCATGCAGACGGATGACGATATCGTCATTATCTTCTGCTTTTTTCATTGCATCCAGCTGCACATGAGGATTATCAATGACAAATAGCTTATCTGTGTTTTTCTCTTTACCTCCGCAGCATACTCGGAACGGCTGATTGAGCTTCCAGGCTTCCTGTACCGTATTTGCTTCCACCCATCCTTTTTCATGCGGGTAAAGGGAGTACGTAAAGAAATGACGGCCCTGATCTTGCTCGATATCCGGTGCGATCGCGGACTTAATCAAAGACAATCGAATCGTATGATCTTTGATATCGTGTCCATACTTGCAATCATTCAGCAGGCTGACGCCATAATTACGCTCGGAGAAATCCACCCATTGATGGGCAACCGATTCGAATCTGGCTGCATCCCAGGAAGTATTCCAATGCGTCGGCCGCTTGACGTTGCCATATTGGATATCATATGTTGCTTCCGTAGCACGGATACGAACCGGAAAGGCTACTTTCAATAATTGCTGACGTTCATGCCAATCCACTTCTGTCTTAAAATCGATCACTTTCCGCTTGCGGTAAAAAATGATGTCCTGATGAATCGTCGAACTGCCATAATACCAGTTTGCTTCGATGACAAGCTGCAGCGGTCCTGCTTCCTTCAGAGTGAGATCAAGAAGATTCGTAATCTCCCTCTTTTTCTCCTGATAGAACAAATCAATATCCCAAGCATCATAATCCAGCGGCTTATCCTCAAAAACCTGGAACACATTCACCGTCTCTGCCTGTGCTACTACCTGCCGTTTCGCCTTTTTATCATATAGGGATTCGATTTGTCCAACTTCATTGAATTTCACTTCATAAAATGGAGTCACAAGCTCCCGACCCTTCCATTCGAACCACCCTCCCCCTGGTTCGGTGTCTGCCTTTTCCGTATTCAGATAGATTTGTTTACATCCCGTCCCTGGAACATCCGGTACATCGACCAGCCAGCCGTCCTTGCCCTTTTGGGCCAGTAAAACCTCACCGTCTTCATCCTCCCATACACCTTCATCCTCTGTCTTTATCTTGACGATGCCATCCAAATTCCAGGATGAGGAATTGACGATACTCCATGCTTGCTTCTTATCTGCAGCCAGGCTGTCTGCCGCTTCTTTTTGTAAGATTTGCAGTTTTGCACGGGCTTCCTCATATTCCTTCTTGCTGTCTTCATATACTTCCCGAATGGAAGAACCCGGAATTATATCGTGAAATTGATTCCGCAGTACGGTCCTCCACACCTCTTCCAGGGTATCGGATGGATAATTCAGAAAATCATTTGCCTGTATTGCTTTCCATACTTGGATGAATTCCGTTTCACGCAGCTCCAATTCCATTTTGCGATTCATTTTTTTATTGTAAGCCTGACTTGTATACGTACCGCGGTGATACTCCAAGTATAGCTCCCCATCCCAAACCGGCATGAATTCCGATGTATGCCGGGTTTGATGATGCAGCGATTCAAAGTAACTTTTCACATCGCCTGTTTTGACATTGGGGAGTCCTGGTATACGATCGAGTCTCCGTCTCATCTCGAGCATCGTGCGGTTTACGCCGCCCCCGCCGTCTCCGTATCCATAGGAAAGGAGGAGCTCCTTCGTCAGTGCTTTGTTTTTATAGTTATCCCACGTACCAGTTACGGTATCCGGCAGGATTTGACCATTATAAGTAGCGAACCAGGTATTTTCCCTTGGAGAAGGATCCGGTGTCGTGATGAATTGGGTCAGTACTTCACTTCCATCCAATCCCCGCCAAGTGAATGTATCATTCGGCATCCTATTGAATTGGTTCCAGCTGATTTTTGATGTCAGAAAAGTATTGATTCCGGCTTTGGTAAGGATTTGAGGCAATGCCCAGGAGTAACCGAACACATCCGGCAGCCACAGATAATGCACATCTTTTCCGAATTCTTCCTGGATGAACTTTGCTCCCTGCAGGATCTGACGCACCAAGGATTCACCAGAAGGCAAATTGCAATCGGCCTCCAGCCACATTGCTCCATCCACTTCCCATTGCCCTTCAGCGATTCTCTCTTTGATCTGGGCATACAATTCCGGAAAGTCTTGTTTTACATAGCTATAGAGCTGTGGCTGTGTTTGCAGGAATTTATAGTCTGGGTATCTCTCCATCAGACGCAAAGCCGTGGAGAAGGAGCGCCCCGCCTTCTCCCTTGTATGTTTAAGACGCCACAGCCAAGCCACATCGATATGGGTATGGCCGATACAGCGAATAGTCACCGGGGAAGAACTGTCCATGGCATCCAGCCGGTCCTGAAGATGGTCATTTGCCTCATAGACAGACTGATAGAACGCATCGCTGCCCGGTGAGCTCCAGTCTATCAATCGGATGGTATGGTCCAGCAGTGATAGAAGCTGTACCCGCTCCGCGGCATTCTCGTCCAGTATTCGTATCGTTTCTAAAATGGCAAAGGACGTATAATAGAAATCATCGGTTCGTTCATCGAAAACCGCTAGTTCAGCCTGCTTCAACTGATGCTCTTGATCTATCCTTTTACCGCCTCCTTCCAAGCCAGACCACAAACGAAATGCCAGATAGATAGGCTTACCATGCCAGTCATCCTCGAAAAATAATTCCTGGTGATTGGAATCCACCGCTTGATACATCACTTTGTTCACATAGCATTGCGATTCAAAACCCGAATTCCCTCCGCCGCCTGTCTTGCCGAAATCAAATAATCCAACAACCTGCTTACCCGCCCATTCTTTGGGAAGATGGATTTCTTTTGCCAGCCAAACATAACGATCCCGGCCCTTCCAATGGTCACCTATATGAAGCTTCTCCTCGAAGACTTCCAGTGCCGGAACTTCCGGTGCAACCCTTTTCTCTTCATCCTCCAGCGCGAGAAAATGCTGCAGATCAAGTCGATCCCAATAACGATATTTCTCTAGTTCCTCTATTCTTCTTTCGAGCTGTCGTTCTTTCAAATTGAACATACTGACACTCCTTTATCCCTTGGAGGCTCCGCCGAGGCTGAAGCCCTTGGACATATATTTTTGTGCAAAGATATAAAGAATGATGGATGGCATTGTATACAGCATCGAGAACGCGGCCAATTTGCCATACTCGATAATTCCGTAATTACCGAAGAATTGATACAGCGTCACGGATGCCGGAAGTTTTTCCTGAGTCTGCAGCAAAATATACGGAACGAAGAAGTTCCCCCAGCTGCCAGTGAAGGTAAAGATGGCAATCGTGAAAATCCCTGGCAGCATCAATGGTCCAACCACTTTCCGCATGCTTGTCAAAACAGATGCCCCATCCACCCATGCGGATTCCTCCAGTTCGACCGGCACTGCATCCATGAAATTCTTCATCATCCAGATTGCATAGGGCAGCCCTGAGGCGGCAAGGAAAATCGTCGTGAAAATGATCGAATCCTGGATGTTCAAGAAAAGGAACAGCTGATAGACAGGCACCATGACAGCAGTGATCGGCAAAGACGTCATAAATAATATGGTCAAAAGGAAGGAGCGCTTATAACGCAGCCGATAGCGGGAAAGCGGGTAGGCAGCCAATCCGGCAACAATCACGACTATCGTTGCCTGCCCAAGTGAAATGAACAAGCCAATCGCAAAAGAGCGGATATTACCCGGATCCGAAAGAATGGCGGTAAAGTTATCCAATGTCCATTTCCCCGGCAGCTTGATGGCTTGTGTCGCCTGCTGGTCAAAAGAGGCGAAAACAAGCCATAAAAAAGGCAGCAAGAAGCAGATGGCCAAAAAGACCAGCGCCAGATAGTGGATCACTAATTCTTTTTTCGATATCTTCATTCTGCATCCCTCCTCCTCATAGTTTCACTTTCATAAAACGCATGTACAGCAGACTGGCAATCGTCCCGATGACGAGTAATACGAGGGATATAGCCGTGCCGTATCCGAACTGATAGTTAACGAATGCTTGATTGTACATGAAGATAGGGAGTATCTGCGTAGCGTTGCCGGGTCCTCCGCCCGTCATCGTATAAATCAGCGTGAATACACCTAATGTCTGCAAAGTCACAAGCATCATATTGGTCACAATCGACCCTTTGACGATCGGGAGCGTCACACGGAAAAATATCTGCCAGCGTGAAGCGCCATCCATCACTGCAGCTTCTTGTACTGATTTTGGAACATCATCCAGTGCCGCTTGGAAGACCATCATCGAAAAAGCCGTTCCATGCCAGATATTGGCGATGATGACACTAACCATCGGGAAGGTGAACAACCAGGTGATTGGTTCAAACCCGATTCCCTGCAGGATTGCATTGAATGTACCTGCATCACTCAGGAAAGTCACCCAGCAAAAAGCAACGACAATTTCAGGCGTCACCCAGCCGGCAATCACAATGACACCGATGAAGCGTCTAAAACTGCGTCGTTTTTCTTTCATCAGCAATGCGATGATCAATCCCAATACAACCTGTCCGATTACAGCTGAGAAAAGCAAGAAGACAAGCGTCCGGAATACACTGATCCGAAATTCGGGATCCTGGAACATATGGGCGAAATTTTGAAATCCGATGAACTGAATATTGGCTGCATCCGTTCCGGTCAATGACAAATTCGTAAAAGCAAAGCCGAAAGTCAATAACATCGGCGTAATGAAAAACAACAATAGAAGAATCCAAGATGGAGACAAAAAAAGTATCGCTTTCCTATGCATACATATTCGTCACCTTTCTTCTGCCCGATCAGAAGGAGCTGGTAAAAGATAGTCAAAGTCAAAACGTGACACTTGACCAATTGAATCCAGCACCTCTTGATCGGATGGTTTCCTATTCAGCTACCTTCGTATTTTCCTTGCCTACCACTCGTTCCACGCCGGCTTTATATTGTTCCACTGCAGCTTCAGGAGATAATTTGCCAGTGGCAACTGCTTCCACTACTGTCTGCAGCTGCGTGGAAACTGCCGGATATTTATCATTGGCTGGTCTGAACTGCGCATTTTCAAGAAAGGCTTGCGCTTCCTTGGCGTATGGTCGATTCACATATTCTTCCACTTCAACTGCATCTATACGGGTATTCAAGTTACCATCCGTCAACGATCGATTGATGCTGTTATCTTTCTCCATCAGGAATTGAATGAATTCCCATGCTTCCTCCTTCATATCTGCTTTGGATGGAATTGCCCAAGCCCAGCCTCCGCTCATCGTGATCGTTCCAGGATCTTGCCCTTCTTGAGTGGGCATCGGAGCGAAGCCAATCTTCTCTTCTACATTTTCAATTGGCGCAGCTCCGTTCTCTGCCCAGTTCCGGGCATTCCAGCTGCCGTCCAGTGCTATTGCCAGTTTCTTTTGCGGGAATAGCTGCTGAAACGCCACATTTCCGGATTGACCGCTCATGACGACAGAGAAATCTGGCCCAATCTTTTCTTTGTTGTATACCTGTTCAATGAAGCGGAATGAATCCAGCAATCCCGGACTATCCACGACCCATTTCTTATCAGATTCGTCATAAAGTGTATCGCCGGTGCCATACAGCAGCATCTCCAGCGTCTGCATGGAAACCGCTTCTCCGTTTGCCTTGCCTACTTGCATGAACAGGGGCGTCACGCCATCGGTCTTTTCTTTGATCGTTATGGCCGCTTCCAGTACATCCTCCCAAGTTTTCGGTTCCCAAGGGACTGGAAGTCCAGCCTCCTGGAATAGCTCCTTGCTGTACCAAAGTCCACGTGAGTCGGAAGTCGATGGCACGCCATACACCTTACCGTCTTCCGCCGTAACACCTGATTTCAGATTTTCAATGATATTATCCCACTCGTCCCAGCCGGCAATCCGGTCATCCAAGGGCTCCAAATATCCGGCATTCGCATCGGAGTTCAGCATGAAAGTATCCTCTGACACTACGTCCGGAGCCGTTTCTTCCGACTTCATCTGAAGTGCAACCTTTGAAAAGTAATCCCCCTCGCTTGCCGTAATAGGCGCTATCTTCACGTCGATATCAGGATGTTCCTTTTCAAATTCCTCGACGACTCCCGACTCAAAAAACTTCTTAAGTGAATCCACTGAGCCAGGAGATCGATATACGACTGTGAGTTCTTTCTTTCCACTTTCCGGGTCACTGCTGCCGGAGCATGCTGTCATCATGACAAGAACAAGCATTAGCATGAATAACCCCCAGCTCTTCACCCTTTGTTGCATTCGAAATTCCCCCTTTTGGTTTCCGACCATTTTTTGTAAGCGCATACATTTGAAAGTAAAACAAATAAAGATGTGTAACAGTGCTCATAACAGATTATATGTATGGGAAATTGACTTATACCGAATTTAACTTGACAAATTCTATTAAAAAAGCTGTCAGCCTCATAGGCAAACAGCATTCTAGTTATATAAAGAACTTAATCGCGATGCTTTATTGGGAACAGTCATATGGGAAGTGCACCCTACAATTCAATAGATGGCGACCTGCCTTTTCTGTTGAATTCTTCTCAATCCTTCCATCGTATTTTTATTCATAAATCGATCAATGCTCTCAAACATCTGATACAGGAAATACATCAAGCTCAAGATTATCCTTGCATACCATACTGTATCTGCAAAGTCTGCTTCAAATGATCGATTTTCTTACAGCTGCAATCCATCTGGTTTTACACCCTATTCCTCAGCATCCAGCAGATAATCAAGCAGCTGGTACAGTACTGCTGCATTCCCTGCCGGAATTTCCGCTGCTTTCATTTCCCCCTCGCTTTGGACAAACGCCCCATCATCAAGATAATCCTTATCATGAGTGATCAATTTTTCCATACTGTCTTTTGTCGTTTCAAAATGAAGTTGCAATCCAATGACATTATCTCGGTATAGGAAGCCTTGATTCTCACAGACTTCATTTGTGAAAAGTCTTACGGCACCATCCGGTAAGGTGAATTGCTCACCGTGCCAATGGAAAACCATCATTTCATCCGGAATAAAAGAAAATTGCTTTGTTACTGTTTGAATCGGGTGCCAGCCTGCTTCCTTATGCTCACCCTGGAAAACAGTGCCCCCAAGCGCTTTCGCAATTTGCTGTGCACCAAGACAGATACCGAATACAGGCTTTTGGCGCTCGATAAGCTGTGAAATCAGTCCACGCTCTGCCAATATCCAGTCTTCGGGATCATTGGCACTCATCGGTCCCCCAAGGACGATGAGCATGGTAATATCCTTTGCGTCAGGAAATACAGCTGCTTCATAGAGAGGATGGATGCGGAAGCGATGCCCGCGTCTTTCTCCCCAATCATATATGGCAGCAAGGTCCTCAAACGGCACATGCTGCAAAACATCGATAATCATACTCCATCACCCTCTCTGCAGGCTGAGTGCATAATGATAGAACTGTTCGTCACGCTCGTAACCTTTCCTTTCATACAAGCGCTGTGCTTTGTCATTATCAGGAGCCGTACTGAGCGCAATGCTGCCTGCCCCGGTTTCCCTTGCAAACGCCTCGGCAGTATCAAGCAATTTTTCTCCGACACCTTGTTTCCTGGCACCTTCAGCCACATACAAATCATTCAAAATCCAGGCTTTTTTCATACCTATCGATGAGAAAGTGGGATAAAGCTGCATGAAGCCAATGCAATCATCCCCTTCTTTTGCGAGGAAAATGACAGAATCCCCTCGCTTCAGCCTTTCTGCTATGTACGCCTCCGCCCCATCTAAATCATGGTCTTGTTGATAGAACCGACGATATCGATTGAATAAATCTGCAGCTTGCTTTACGTCTTGCAATGTCGCTTTCATGATATCCATATCTTCACCTCAGGATCCTTCTATTTATCATTCAATCCCTTGCCATCAAGAATGTGCTTTACATACTTTTCCACCCTTGACTGTCGGGTTTTGGCTTGTTTAGCCTGGGAAAAATATAGGATGTACGCCCTTTGCCGTCCTGGGGTCAACGCTTCAAAAGCAGCCTTCAATGCAGGGATTTCCTGGAATTTATCGTGTAGCTCTTCAGGAATTATGTAATCTGTTTCCTTCTTGAATGCTACTTCCAAACCCGCTTTTTCAACTTCGACGGCCTGATGGATATAGTCTTTGAGGATAGCTTCCTTGTCCGTGATTTCCTGAACATTGGTGAAACGGATTTGGCGTGCCGCCTGTACATTCTCCGTTTGCTGAATCAGGATCCCATGTGTATCTTTCAACAAGGCGCCCTTGTGAAACAAAAGCGCACAATACTCTTTGAATCCATGGATCAATACAATATTTTTCCCTTCGAAAGTGTAACACGGATGCTTCCACTTGAACTCTTCTGTCAGCTCACAGTCTCGTACAATATTTCTCAGAGCGATATATTCTTCCTTCCACTGATCAGCCTTGCTTAAGAACTCGTCAACCTTGGGATGCATGTCATTTTTCATTTCAGGAAATTACTCCTCCCTTGTAATAAATTAATCATATTCAGATGTAATCAACGAAAGCCTCTTCTCATCACTTCTGGAATAAATGATGCAGCAGTCTGTCCCTGTCTTCGAAAAACTGTTTCATGACACTATAATGCTGTGTCTCTTCAAGCTGGACTTCTTCCATCCCTCCAGCATCCAGCTGGAGAATCTTTGCATCCGGATAAGCCATCAGCAGCGGGGCATGTGTCGAGATGATGAATTGTGAGCCTCTTTCCACCAGCTCATCAATCCGAGCGAGCATCGACAGCTGACGAATCGGGGATAAAGCTGCCTCCGGCTCATCGAGAATATATAATCCATTTCCGGCGAAACGCTCCATGAAAGCTGCAAAAAAGGCCTCTCCATGGGATTGTTCGTGCAAAGAAGTCCCGCCATAGGAATCAATGATCTTCCGTCCAAATCCTCCTTGATCCAGTTCTTCGATATGCGTCGCTACATTATAGAAAGTCTCAGCCCGGAAGAAATAGCCATCTCGCGGACGGTTCCCGCCGCGGACAACTCGTACCAGTTCATGCAAATCGGAATGCGACTCGTAGCTGGAAAAGGAGAAGTTCTTCGATCCTCCTTCAGGATTGAAACCGAGCGCCACCGCAAGCGCTTCTAATAAAGTCGACTTACCCATCCCATTTTCCCCGATGATATACGTAACATTCGGGTGAAAGGAAATATGCCCTAAATTTTGAATGACCGGCAGCGAAAATGGGAAATGATGAGGGAGTGATGAAGATTCTTCGATAAGGCTCATCTGCCTCACATATTGATTTGCTGCAGTTAATTTCACATTATCATTCCTATCTTGATATGTCAGCTTGAGGAGGATTAATCATGCAGGAATATATTCTGCTAGTGATACTGCTTGTCCTGTTTTTAGCAGTCATCATTTTCACTCGGTATTTGAACAAACCAGTGAAAAGTCTATTTTCCATTTATTATCTGGCACTCGGAACTCTGTTCATTGTCGTCAAGGAGCGCATTGACAACGCCGAAGAAGGAGCAGCGATGACCCCCAATGCCAATTGGATCGTGAATAACGAATGGGTTGCGGATACTCGGCATCTACTGTTCGTCCCAATGATCGGGTTATTGATATACCTGCTTTACAAAGGCTATCAGGATCCAAAGGGGCCGTGGAAACGCACCAACATCCTGGGCGTCACAATTCCATTAGCTGCCCTTCTGGCCGTGTTTTATTTTCTATTTACGTATGTATATGGCTATCATGGTTGAGCGCGCTTGAGTGTGCTGTAAATCAATGAATGAATTACCAGTTTTCTGATAAGCAGCACGCACTTCCAATATCACAGCAGGAGATGAGATTACCCTTATGGAAATAATATACTATATATATAACAGAGGATGATAGGGTATGGATTTCAAAGCACCACAAAATAAATATTCTTACACGTCCAGGGAAGCAGCTCCGGTATGGATGGATCTTGTGAGGAATATATTGGAGATTCAGCAAATCAACCAAGCACTCGATATCGGCTGCGGCGGCGGGATTTATACGAAAGCCCTTGCTGCAATGGGTATACCGTCTGTGACTGGAGTAGATTCATCAGAAATCATGCTCGAGGCCGCTGCCGAGAATTGCCACGGTCGGCAAGGGATTCAATTCCACAAGGGCGATGCGCAAGAAACTGGGTTGGAAGCAGCGAATTACGATCTCACCCTGGAGCGCGCCTTGATTCATCACTTACAGGAGCTCAAGCCTTGTTTCTCCGAAGCGTATCGCTTACTCCGTCCCGGGGGCATCTTGCTCATCCAGGATCGAACACCCGAAGACTGCCTGCTGCCTGGCAGTCCAGAGCACATCAGAGGATACTTCTTCTCCTGTTTTCCAAGACTTGCAGAAACGGAGATCAGCAGAAGACATACCTCCCCTCAAGTCATGCTAAATCTAGAAGATTGCGGCTTTCAGGACTTAGAGAAGCATACATTATGGGAAGTTCGTCACGTACATGAATCGAAAGATAAACTACTGGCAGACATTCGCGCCAGAGCGGGGAGAAGCATCCTTCACGCTTTAGAGGATGACGAACTGGAAAAGCTGATTCTGTATATGGATGATTGTATCACACAGGAAAGGGATATTGTGGAAATGGATAGGTGGACGATTTGGAAGGCTGTTAAATGAAAGAAGCCAAGCTCTTGTATGCTTGGCTTCTTTCCACTTACATAACTTTGGATAATCCGATTGTTTTTTCAATGATGATCAGCGCAATGACAGACAAGGCAATGAAAATCACGGCAATGGCATTGACGCTCGGATCAAAGGTTTGGTCGATATATCCGAAGGTCCGAACCGGAATGGTGATCGTTTCCGGTGTACTGACGAACAGACTCACAGAGATTTCACCGAATGACGTGACTGCTGCAAATACGGCTCCGGCGATGATCCCCGGTCTGATCAATGGCAGCGTCACACGATAAAATGTCTGCCATGGCGTCGAACCAAGATTCATGGAAGCAAGCTCCAGTCTGCTGTCCAGGTTCGTGATGCTGACAGAAACAGTCCGGACCACATATGGAAAACAGATGACGATGTGACCGATGATGAGGCCTAGTGTGGATCCGAATAATCCCAAAGAGGAGAACAGGTACAATAACGCAACTCCCAACACGACTTGCGGAATCATCAAAGGCGACATGATGAAGGACTGGATCAATCCTTTACCTGGGAAAGACAATCGTGCCAATGTATAAGATGACATCGTCCCGAGCAGCACAGTCAGCGGCGTCACGATGACCATGACAAGCGTACTGGACCATAGCGACTGCATCCACTGCTCGCTTTGGAATAAGCGCACGGAAAAGAGGAACACTCCATATGGAATATTCCTCTACTTTTCGTTTTTGGCGCTTCGATGTTATAAGATTGTACTGTAATAAAGATATCAATGTATACAAGGCAGATTGCATTATCTATTTCCTAGCTTCCGTTCTTGATAAAGCTTTTTCAGCTTTGTCACTCTGCCTCAAACTATCTGACTAAATGCATGAAATAATCCTGTGTATAACGGTCTATCTAATTAGAATGAAAATATCACGATGTATGCTGAAATAGTATCTTTGCCATCGCAATGGAATACTCTGCTGCTTTATCTGCACCAATCAAGGTAGTCATAGAAGTTGTCCCTTCAAGAAGCAGCGTCAGCTGGTTGGCCAGGTCCTGTGGGTTATTATCCCAATTTTCCTGTGCCAGCTGCTGAAAATATTGCAGCAACTTTGTTTTATGCTCCCTGGCGATGTTTTCGATTTCTTTGTCTATACCTGTATAATCTTCTATCGCTCTCAAAAACATATCCCCTTTATAGGAATGTTCCTTCAGCCAGCGGCAGTGCGCTTCCACAGCAAGAATAAAAGGAGAACTCGAACCTCTTTCTATATAAGAATCCAGATAAGACCAATAGCGTTCTTCCCTTCTCTTGAGTACTTCTTCCACCAATTTATTTTTGGAAGGAAAATGGTTATACAGCGTCATTGTAGCGACATTTGCCTCCCTGATGATTTGCTTAAGGCCTACACCGCGAAATCCATGTTCATAAAACAATCGTTCTGCCACTTGTAGTAACATATCTTTTTTTGTAGATCGACTCATTTGATCAACTGCTCCTTTAATTAGATAGACCTAAAATACAAATTACAACCTACGGTAATTACAAGTCAAACAATTTTCTTCTATCTTTCCTAAAATTTCTTCACTCTCATCATCGCTATTCGAATTCACAGGATGACAAGTGATAATACCGGGCTTTCTGGCTCATTTATTATATAGCAAAAAATAATTTATTAAAGGTCTTATGTGATATGGATAAGCTCAATCGGTTGATTGGAAGAGAATCTTATGTTAAATATAGAAAGGTCGTTCTATATAGTTCCGTTAAGCTTCTGTATTTTATATTGCAAGTGTTTTAAAAAGATATGATTAGCATCACTCATTTAAATCCACAAGCTATGCAGCAGTTGTCAGCGGAAATTTTGAAAGGGGAATAAATTTTATGAATAAAGTAGGCAATGTTTTTTGGATATCATTAATCATTTGCGCTATTTTTGTTCTATGGGGTGTATTAGCACCAGAAAATATGGATTATATCACTACCGAGACACAATCCTTTTTGACCTCGAAGTTTGGTTGGTTCTATATTCTTTCAGTAGCTATCTTCCTGATCTTTTCCATATATTTGATTTTCAGTCGTTTTGGTTCTTTGAGATTGGGAAAAGAAGGGGATAAACCCGAATTTAAACGCATTACATGGTTTGCCATGCTATTCAGTGCCGGAATGGGTATCGGACTCGTTTTCTGGGGTACTGCCGAGCCGCTGGCCCACTATGCCGCACCGCCCAATGCAGACCCGGAGAGTATCGAAGCGGCTAAGAATGCACTGCGGTATTCTGTATTCCACTGGGGATTGCAGACTTGGGGCGTATACACCGTCATTGGTTTGGCCATCGCTTACTTCAAGTTCCGCAAAGGGGCCCCTGGACTTATCAGCTCCACTTTCCAGCCATTGATCGGGGACAGAACAAATGGGTGGATCGGTAAACTGATTGATATCATTGCTGTATTCGCCACCATCTTCGGTGTGGCTACATCGCTCGGATTGGGTGCTTCCCAAATCGCCGGTGGATTGTCATTCATCTCCGATATAAAGAATAATTTCAGCACGCAGTTCATCATTATCATCATTGTCACCATTCTATTTATGGCATCTGCTTGGTCCGGCCTTGGCAAAGGAATCAAATGGCTGAGCAACGCTAATATCATATTGGCAGTATTATTGCTTTTGCTGACTTTATTCCTTGGACCAACGCAGTTCATCCTTAACACGTTCATCTCGACAATGGGATCGTACGTGCAATCCCTGCCTTCACTTAGTTTCCAGACAGGCTCATTTAATGATGATTTCAATGGCTGGGTCCAAAGCTGGACCATATTCTATTGGGCATGGTTCATTGCATGGTCACCTTTCGTAGGTACGTTCATTGCGCGTGTATCCAAAGGACGGACGATCCGTGAATTTGTAATAGGTGTCTTGTTCATTCCGTCCATCTTCTGCGCGTTTTGGTTTGTAGTCTTTGGCGGTACTGGTTTGTTCCAAGAAATTCATGGAATCAATACAGGCCTTACTGATCTTGCACAGGAACAATCATTATTTGGTGTATTCGAAGGATTGCCGATGTCCACCCTGCTCTCCGTCGTTGCCTTGTTCCTGATCGGCACGTTCTTCATTACATCTGCCGACTCCGCGACATTCGTACTGGGTATGCAAACTGCTGGAGGAAGTCTCAATCCATCAAATAAAATCAAGTTGACCTGGGGAATCATCCAAGCAGCAATTGCTTCTGTATTGCTGGCAACCGGCGGGCTTAACGCACTGCAGACAGCATCCATTGTTGCTGCGTTTCCTTTCGCCTTCATCCTCCTGTTCATGGTTTGGTCACTCTTGAAGGCCATGAACGAGGATTGGAAGAAGGAAAAAGGTAAACCTAAATCAAACAATAAATAGCAAAAAATCCGTCTTCAGCTTATGGGACTTCATTTTCAAAGTCCCTCATGCAGTAATGAAAATAGACCTCTGGGAAGGTATCTCCACCTCCAGAGGTCTATTTATTTTTTACAGCTCTTCCCCATTCGATGCAATCACTTGCTTATACCAATCAAACGAATCCTTTTTCGATCGTTTCATCGAGCCATTTCCTTCATTATCTCGATCGACATAAATCATGCCATAGCGTTTCTTCATTTCGCCGGTAGTGAAGGATACTATATCGATGATCCCCCAAGGGGTGTAGCCGAGCAGGTCGACGCCATCATAGGCTACAGCTTTTTTGAGCTCCTCGATATGGGAGCGCAGATAATCGATGCGCTGCGGATCATGGATGGAACCATCTGCTTCGACGGTATCGACTGCGCCGAAGCCGTTTTCGACGATGAACAGCGGGATCTGATAGCGATCATAGAAGCGGTTCAATGTATAGCGCAAACCGGTCGGATCGATCGACCAGCCCCAATCGCTCGCTTTGATATATGGGTTCTCCACACTATATGCCAACCCGCCGTTGGTGATATTGGTATTATGCTCGACTTGTTTATCACTTTTGACGGTTGTACTCATGTAATAGCTGAAACCAAGATAATCGACGGTTCCATTGCGAAGGATTTCTTCATCCCCATCCTCAAATACAATGTTATACCCTTCTCTTTCGAATTCCTTCCATACATAGGCAGGATAATAGCCGCGTACCTGTACATCCGGGAAGAAGTAGCGTTCCCGCATCAGCTCTTCTGCAAGCATCACATCTGCAGGATTGGAGGAATACGGATAAATGGGGACATGGGATACCATGGCACCAATTTGGAATTCTGGATTGATTTCCTTACCTTTCGTTACAGCCAGTGCACTGGCAAGCAGCTCATGATGACCGGCCTGATACATCACTTCGCGTGCATTCTCGCCATCGTTGACTGTCACTCCGGAATTCGTCCAAAGGAATAACGGATTATCGGTATCCATCTTGTTATTGATTTCGTTGAACGTCATCCAGTATTTGACCTTGTCTTTATATCGATTGAAGCAGACTTCGGCGAATCGGACAAAATGATGAACTGCTTCCCGGCTGCGGAAACCGCCGTATTCGCGTGCCAAATGCAGCGGCATTTCAAAGTGGGACAAAGTGATGACCGGCTCGATGCCATGCTTCAACAATTCATCGAAAAGATCATCATAAAACTTCAGCCCCGCTTCGTTCGGCTCTGCTTCATCGCCTTTCGGGAAAATACGGGTCCAGCCGATGGACGTGCGCAAGCATTTGAGACCCATCTCCGCAAACAGCGCCACATCCTCCTTATAACGATTATAGAAATCGATTGCTTCATGGTTGGGATAAAATTTATCCGGTTCGACCGTTTCCGTTAATTCACGCGGCACACCATGCGCTCCAGCCGTCAGAACATCAATGACGCTCGGCCCTTTGCCATCCTGGTTCCAGCCGCCCTCAAATTGGTGGGCAGCAAGTGCGCCGCCCCATAAGAAATCCTTTGGTAATGTCTTCATCCCTATCTCCTCCTATTTCACGATCGTCAGCAAGTCATCGCCTTGAGTCGCTGTCTCTGTTTCATCGATGATGATTTCTGTATAATTTGCCGGATTGGTCACAATGATCGGCGTGATCGTCTGTACACCAGCAGCTTCAATTGCACCAGCGTCAAACTCGCTCAGCACATCCCCTTGTTTCACGCTGTCGCCCTCCTTCACATGCAGGGTGAATGGCTCCCCATTAAGCTTCACTGTATCAAGCCCTACATGGATCAATACTTCCGCCCCGGCCTTGGAGCGTAATCCGATGGCATGCTTTGTCGGGGCGAGCATGACAATATTTCCGTCAAATGGCGCATACACCTTATTATCGGTTGGCGCAATTGCCAAGCCCTTCCCCATTGCACCTGAACGGAATACTTCATCCGGCACTTCTTCCAATGCAAGCAACTTACCTGTCAGCGGCGCATGGATCACTTCTTCATTGTTTGCAGCTGCAGAAGCTTCTGCTTCAGCAACTCCCTGACCTGCTTCCGCACTGCTGTCTGCTTGTTCAGCAGTATCTTCGCCGAAACCGAAAATTTGGATCAGGATGATCGGCAAGACGATGGCAATGACAACCCCGATCAGAATACCCCAGATACTCATCGGGAAATCTTCATTGATACCATTGACGATCGTCAATGGACCTGGCAAGCCTGCATATGCGAAATAGTATGGGTGGAAGAAGCTTGCAACAATGGCACCCACAGCACCCGAGATACAGCCGAAGATGAACGGCTTCTTGAATCGCAGGGTCACTCCGTAAATCGCAGGCTCCGTGATGCCGAACAAACCAGTCGTCCCGGCAGAAATACCGATTCTTTTCACTTCTTTGCTCTTCGCTTTCAAGATGACACCGATGACGGCCCCAACTTGAGCTATGACGGCAATCGTTTGATATGCTTGGAATGAATCGCGACCGTACAGGTCATAGTTGGCCAATGCAAGCGGTGTGATCCCCCAGTGTACACCGAAGATTACGATGACCTGCCAAAAGGCACCGATGATTGCTCCGGCAAGCCAAGGAACATACTCTGCCAAGAAATTGTATCCGCTTGCAATTCCATTTGCACCTAATGTCGTGATCGGTCCGATCACGACCAATGTCAGCGGAACCATGACCAAGATACTTATCAATGGAACAATGATTGGACGCACAACTTCATTTATGGATTTGTTCAAGAAGCGTTCCAAGTAAGAGAGAATCCAAACAAGGAATAGCGGCGGCAAGACAGACGATGTATATGTTGTCTCTGTAAGCGGCAAGCCTAAGAAATTCGCACTGCCTCCGTTTGCAATGCTATCAGCCATGGCTGTCCATTCCGGACTTACC
Organism: Terribacillus sp. 7520-G; assembly: GCF_002271665.1. NCBI lineage: Bacteria > Bacillati > Bacillota > Bacilli > Caryophanales > Bacillaceae > Terribacillus > Terribacillus sp. 7520-G. Next base: position 103,583 of record NZ_NQFP01000010.1, read on the forward strand.
AGTGCCGCAACTGCAGCGACAGCAATATACGTATTTGTCTTGAAATGCTTGGATGCCGTAATTGCTATGAAGATAGGCAGAAACGTAAATGGCGCCCAGGATATGAAATCCAAAACTCCAAAAGTGCTTGTTTCTTCAAAATTCGGAAACGCCAATTTCAGCAGGATAAGAGCACCTTGCAATATACCAGCTGCGGCCAGTATATAAACAAATGGGGCAAATACAGCCGACATGGTGGCAATGATCCTATTCAGGATCGAACCTTTGGGCTTATTTTCATCATTTTCGGATGTATCCAGATTCACAAGCTTGGCAAATTCATCATATACCTCGCCAACATGCTGCCCGATGACAACCTGGAACTGACCGCTGTTTTCCACTACTGTTATGACACCCGGCAGGCTGCTTACCTCTTGTTTAGCAGAAGGCTTGGAGCGTTTCAGCACGATGCGCAATCGTGTCGCACAACGGGTAGCGTTCACGATATTCTCTTCCCCGCCGACAGCTGCCAAAATATCCTCGGCAAGCTTTGGATAATCCCTCACTTTTTCAGCCACTTGAAACACCTCTTTTTCATTTAGTATACGCTTACATTATAATTATACCGGTATAATTTATCAAGTCCAAACTAATAAAATTAACAGAGTATGATAAAATGTAGGGTTTTCGCTGACGCCTCACTGTGCTAAAATCACCCTATCTTATCAAATAAGGACTGTTTCCATGCTTAAATATCAGCAAATCGCAAATGAAATCCAACAAGATATCGAAAAGAACGATCTGCCGCAGGGCACCAAGCTGCCTGTACTCGAAACGTTCATGTCGCAATACAAAACAAGTAAAAGCACTGTCATCAAGGCACTCAGCCTGCTTGAACGAAAGGGACTTGTCTACCAAGTCCGCGGCAGCGGCATTTTTGTGCGCCGCCGCAGCCGAAAAGGCTACATAAGTTTCTCCAATCATGGCTTCAGTGATGAACTGAGTGAATTCGATATCACTGCGAAAGTATTGGAACTCGACATCCGTAAACCGATGGAGGAAGTCGCCTTCAACCTGAAAATCGAGCCGGAAGATGACGTTTATTATGTAAAACGGATTCGCTATATCAATGGCCAGACACTTTGTCTCGAAGAATCCTACTATAATAAGCAGATCGTCACCTATCTCAATAACGAAATTGCCTCCGGCTCCATCTTCGACTACATCAGCAATGCCTTGGGGGCTAAAATCGGTTTTTCCGATTTATATTTGCACATCCAAAAACTGAAGGAAGAAGAGGCACAGCATCTTGGACTGCAAAAAGGAGATCCGAAACTGTTTGTCGAGACGATTTTCTATTTGAATAATGGCCTGCCCTTCGACTTCTCGCGAATCTCCTATAATTACGAGCAGTCACAGTTCTTTTTCCAGTCAACTGGGTATTCGCTGTGAAGACAGGCCTTGATGGCAGCTTTCAAATTGGAAGGATGGGAGCATATACAGCAGCACATCCAACGCCTTGGCAACAGCTATAGCCCAGGACCTTGGGAGGGACTGAAAAGGAGACTGCGCATAACCTAACGCCATTCCCATAAAAAAAGCAACCAAGCACGTTAAAAGCTTGGTTGCTTCTTTCTTGGATCAAATATTCGGCTTCACCATTTCCTCGGGCTTCACCATTTCATCAAACTGCGCTTCTGTCAGCAATTCGAGTTTGACAGCAGCCTCTTTGAGCGTCAAACCTTCCTTATGTGCAAGCTTAGCAATCTTCGCGGCATTTTCGTAGCCGATATGCGGATTCAGTGCCGTCACCAGCATTAGGGAATTCGCGACATTATCCTGGATTGTTTTTTCATTCGGTTCGATTCCCGCTGCACAATTATCATGGAAGGACACCATACTGTCACTTAGCAGTTGCACAGATTGCAGGAAGTTGTAAATGATCACCGGCTTGAATACATTCAGTTCAAAATTACCCTGGCTTGCAGCAAATCCGATTGTTGCATCATTCCCCATGACTTGGGCTGCCACCATCGTCACCGCTTCACATTGAGTAGGGTTTACTTTCCCAGGCATGATCGAGCTGCCTGGCTCATTTGCAGGAATGATGATCTCGCCAATACCACAGCGCGGTCCGCTTGCCAGCCAGCGTACATCATTGGCAATCTTCATCAAGTCGGCAGCAAGTGCCTTCAATGCCCCATGGGCATAGGCCATTTCATCATGGCTGGTCAAGGCATGGAACTTATTCGGCGAGCTGGTGAATGCTTGTCCGGTGAACTTGGTTATTTCCTCGGCCACTGTTTCACCAAATTGCGGATGTGCATTGATACCTGTGCCCACTGCAGTACCGCCAATGGCCAAAGCACGCAGCTTCTCCGTAGCTTCCGAGATCATTTCCCTGGAACGGTCCAGCATATGCACCCAGCCGCTTATCTCCTGGCCCAGCGTCAATGGCGTCGCATCCTGGAGATGTGTGCGTCCGATCTTCACGATGCCATTGTACTTCTCCGCTTTTTCATGCAGGGTGTGACGCAGCTGATCCAATGCAGGAAGCAGCTGTTCATAAACTGCCAGCACTCCTGCAACATGCATGGCTGTCGGGAATGTATCATTCGAGCTCTGACTGCGGTTGACATCATCATTTGGATGTATCACGGCCGAAGAACCTTTTTCCTTCAGCAAAGCATTTGCAAGATTTGCCACGACTTCGTTCATGTTCATATTACTTTGCGTACCGCTTCCTGTCTGCCATACGACAAGCGGAAAATTATCATCATATTTGCCAGTAAGGATGTCATCACAAACGGCTGCGATCGCCTCTGCTTTTTCACTGTCCAAATTACCAAGGCGCTGATTGGCTGCTGCCGTACTGCGCTTCAATATAGCGAAAGCCTTCACGACGCGCTCCGGCATTTTTTCCAAACCTATCTTGAAATTCTCCTTGCTTCGCTGTGTCTGTGCGCCCCAGAATTTATCAGCGGGTACTTTCACTTCACCTAAAGTATCTCTTTCGATTCTATAATCCATTGTAATCCTCCTTACACCTATTTCTAGCATCATAAAAATCGTATCACGCTCATTGCATAATGTATAATGCATAATAAATATATTTTTAATTACTATATGTAATATAGGAATGGAGGATCGATTCATGGAATGGGAACAACTCGAATATTTTCAGACGCTTGCACGCGAACAGCATGTTACAAGGGCCGCTCAAATTTTATCCATTACCCAGCCAGCCCTCTCGCGCTCGATTGCTCGTCTGGAAAGCCAGATCGGTACGCCGCTGTTTGATCGCCAAGGCCGGACAATCAAATTGAATAAGTATGGAGAATTATTATTGAAGCGTGTGGATATCATTTTAAAAGAATTCGAGGAGGGAAAAAACGAGATCCAATCGCTGCTCGATCCAGATAAAGGAGAAATATCGCTCGGCTTTCTGCACACACTAGGTACGGCGATAGTGCCGAAAATCATTGGGGCATTTAAAGAGAAGTATCCACAGGTCCGCTTTCATTTAAAGCAAAACCACTCCAACTGGCTGCTGGATAATCTCCAGTCAGGTGATTTGGATCTTTGCTTGCTCTCTTCCTTCCCATTGGAATCCAACCTTGCTTGGACACCGCTATGGCAAGAAGAATTGTATCTGTTCTTTCCAAAGAATCATCCATTGGCAAACCAAGAATCGATCACCTTGGAAGAAGTGGCAGAAGAACCTTTTATCCTGATGGAGGAAGGCTATGCTCTTCGGGTCACCATCGATTCCATCTTTGACCAAGTCGGTATCCAGCCTAATATCATGTTTGAAGGGGAAGAAGTGACAACGATAGCCGGGTTCGTCGGGGCTGGCATGGGAATCTCCATCCTGCCAGACGTCAAAAGCCTGGATCAAATGAAGATTGCAAAGGTGCGAATCAGCTCACCGAAATGCGAACGGACCATTGGGATCGCCAGTATGGAAGGGAAGTTTTTATCGCCTATTGCGGAGAAATTCATGCAGCATATCGTGGATCATTTTCGTTGAAACAAAAAAAGAAGAAGCATGTGCTTCTTCTTTCGGTCAATTGGCAGCTATTCGCTCCACACATATCTATAAGGCGTAATTTCTTCCTCTTTTCCCGGTACATATAAGGAGATTGTCGGTCCGCTGACCGAGCCCTCGGAAGGAGGGTAAATCTCTCCGTCTCTTGTCACATACTGCAGATTCTCAGGAAGCGCCCAATCTCGCACCCCTTTATACATAATTGCGTTATGTTTCTCGCCTGTCCGCTCGACGACTTCCTGTACCGGAATATATTGCATCATGTCCAGCACGTACTTCAGGTCATTTTCCGGTATATATGGATACTGATCATCATCCCATTCCTGTTTGTCGACAACCACACTATCGCCGCCGTCATTATTATAGATTAAATAATTATGCCGATGGACTTTGTCCTCATCATATCCGTTCACAAACGCATAAATACTTGTCATCGTTCCATCTTCATCAAATTCTATTTCCAGATTGTCCGTCATCAAATAAGGCTCCATCCCCACTTTGTCATCTGCAGCGTCGATGATACCTTGAATCCCCACTTCATAGAAATTATCGCTGCCAAGCTTCGCCTTTTCCTCCGAAGCCATGCGTTCCAATCTCCAGCTGAGTGCGCCGTGGAAATCCGTTGCATTGTAATAGACTTTATAGGCCCCTGCTACCGTGATGAGTAAAAACACAGCTAATGCCAACAGCCATAGCCCGGGTATCTTTGGCTTTTCTTTCAGCGGTGAAATATTCAGATTCCGAGAAACCGGGATCTGCATATTATCCTTCATATGAAAAACAAAGCCCTTCTTATACGTCCGGATATACTTCAAATTTGCTAATGGAAATTCCTTTTCGCCAATTACCAGATGCTCATCCGTCAGCTTTATGGATTGATTTGATTCAAACAAGCATTTCTGTTGCAACTGTTTGCGATATATCCAAATGATCCGGCATAGAAGTATCAGGATAACGATGACGCATAAAGACAGCAAGGGAAGATTTGCCCGCAGCTGGCCAATATATGTAATGGTATCTATCAACCGCCAAGACAGCCAGTAAAACAATAGCAGCAAAATAGTATAGATACTATCGAAAAATAGATTCTTCCATACAAGTGACGAGTACATCTTCTTAGTGTGATTCCTTTGTTTTGGCAAGTTATGACTCCTCTTACAAGAAATATTATATTACTTAGAAATCATACCATTTCAACAGTAGTTTAAGAAGGAAAAATCAAGATGCACCCTCTTCGCGTTCCATACAAAAGCCGGAATTCCTTGCTATTTTCAGGAAAACCATTGCTGCCTCTTCCTACACTAAAAAACTGCATCTTATAAGATGCAGTTTTTTAGATTCAAGCTGTTTCATTTTTAATATTTATCTTGATTGGTTCTCCTGCTTTTCTTCTTTCTTTGAAATCAGCAGCAGCCGTGAACAGCACATCAGTGGAAGAATTAAGTGCTGTTTCTGCCGAATCTTGCACGACCCCTATGATAAATCCTACTCCAACCACTTGCATGGCAACGTCCGCCGGAATACCGAACAAGCTGCTTGCGAGCGGGATCAAAAGCAAGGAACCGCCTGCGACACCGGATGCACCGCATGCACTGACTGCCGCCAAAACACTGAGCAGAATCGCCGAAATGATGTCAACCTCGATATGCATTGTATGGACAGCAGCGAGTGTCAGTACGGTGATCGTAACTGCCGCTCCGCCCATATTGATTGTCGCACCCAGCGGGATGGATACGGAGTAGCTATCCTTATTTAAACCAAGCCTTTCGCTAAGCTTCATATTCACTGGTATATTCGCTGCGGAACTGCGAGTGAAGAATGCTGTCACACCACTCTCTTTCAAGCAAGTGAACACAAGCGGATATGGATTCTGCCTGATCAATACATAGACAATAAGAGGGTTGACAACAAGCGCCACGAAGAACATACATCCGAGCAGCACTGCCAATAGTTTTCCGTAACTTGCTAAAGATGATAGACCATTATCGGATATGGATGTGAATACAAGCCCCATGATTCCAAGCGGCGCAAGCTTGATCACCCATGTAACCACCTTGGACACGGCATCCGAGAAGTTAGAAATGACAGACTTGGTTGTATCGGAGGTGTTCCGAAGCGCCAAGCCGAATAGGATTGCCCAAGCCAGGATACCGATATAATTTGCATTCACGATTGCATTGACCGGGTTATCCACCATGTTCATCAACAATGTCTGCAGTACTTCACCGATTCCTCCCGGAGGTGCCGCCGCATCCTCAGGACTATCGGCAAGTGACAAGCTGATTGGAAAAATGAAACTGGCAGCTACTGCTACGACCGCAGCTGCAAAAGTCCCGATAAGATAAAGGACAACGACCGACTTCATGTTCGTCTGCTTGCCTTTTTGATGCCGGGCGATGGCAGCCATGACCAAGAACAGCACAAGCACTGGCGCAATCGCTTTTAAAGCACCTACGAATAATGTACCTAAAATGGTAACGGGCTGTGCAGCATCCGGAACAGCAACCCCAAGAATAACACCAATAATAAGACCAAGAATGATTTGCTGCACCAAGCTTAGCCGATTCCACAATTTTAAAGCATTTCTCATGAAAATCCCCTCACTATCTTATGCTGTACCAAGGGAGAAGTAAGTTCAGTCCACCCTAACAGGACAACTGTCTTTATAATAAGAACAATTATAGTGGTATTTAAATGGGATTACAAGATGCTTTGCTCATCTTTCATATATTGTCAGTCTGCTGACTCTATCCTGCTTTTAAAAGGACTGCTTATTTAAGCATTTGAATCCCGATTTATCAGCTTGTTTCTTTAGCAGGACAGTATAAATGTTCCATAAATCAATAGATATCCACTCTACTTTTACTTAGTTTATTTAAAAAAAGTAAACTTTCCCTGCTTATTACCGAAATTAAAATGGAGGGATTAAGCTGCTAAATCGAGGAAAGCAAACAGAGAGAAGGAATTCAAATAATGAAGAGCATCACACTCAGCATCAAAAACAAACTTATCATTGCTTTTATTGCAATACTCATCATCCCGAGTATACTCGTTGGGACGCTGTCTTATATAAGCGCAAAAAACGAACTTTCGGATCAGCTTATCGGAAGTGCAAGTGAAAACGTCAAAATTTTAAATGGAATCATCGATGATACCATTCAGCCCAAAATACATGACACACAATTCTTTGCCGCCAATATAAATCAGTCGATGTATGATGGCATGGAAAGCCCTGAAATAAGAACGAAGCTGGATCAATTCATCGAATTACATCCAGAACTTGAAAGTGTATATGTCGGTACCGCCGACGGACTCATGATTCAGTCCCCGAATAACGATAGAGATGATGACTACGATCCGAGAGAGCGACCATGGTATAAGGAAGCGATGGAAAATAAGGGGAATGTCATCATTACCGAACCCTATGAATCCAGCTCGACAAAGAACACAGTGGTGACCATTGCAGCGACCACAACGGATAATTCCGGTGTCGTGGCCATGAATGTCGATTTGAAACAGCTGCAGGAGACTGTCAGCGGAATCAATATTGGTAAAAATGGGTTTGCAGTAGTGCTGGATAAAAACCAGAATGTCATCATCCACCCAAATGAAGCGTCTGGGACCAAAGCAGAAGGTTCTTATTATGACAAGCAATATAAGAGCGATTCAGGCGGATTCGAATACGAAAAAGATGGCGAGGCGCGCGAATTAGTCTTTATGACGAATGAAACGACTGGCTGGAAAGTATCCGGGATCATGTCACGGACCGAGATTGCCGATGCCACGGCTCCTATCCTTATCACCGGAATCGTTGTTATCGTCATATCCCTGCTGATCGGGGCTTTGATCATTTTCTCTGTCATCCGCTCGATCATCAAACCTTTGAATATATTGAAAAATACTGCTGAAAAAGTCAGTGAAGGAGATCTTACAGAAAAAGTCGACGTAAAATCAAAAGATGAGCTAGGACTTGTTTCCAATGCCTTCAATAAGATGATCGACAGCCTCGGTAATTTAATCAGAAAAGTAGAAGATGAATCCGGTCATGTAGCTGCATCTTCAGAGGAATTATTGGCAAGTGCGGAACAGACTGCCTCCGCGACCGAGCAGGTAGCTGCAGGGGTACAGGAAATTACGAACGGCGCCGAAGTACAAAAGAAAAATGTGGAAGATACCGCCCAAGCCTTGAACGAAATCGCAGCCGGCATCAATAAAGTGGCGGAAAGTGTGCAATCCGTAACCGATCTCACTGCTGAGGCAGCTGATCAAGCCAAAGACGGCGGAGAATCCGTCAGCAAAACCGTCCAGCAAATGAACACCATTTACAAATCCGTGAAAGAATCGAATAAAAACATCCATTCTTTGCAAGAGCGTTCAAAAGAGATCGGCAGTATCGTGAATGTCATCGTCGGCATCGCCGATCAAACGAATCTTCTGGCATTGAATGCTGCAATCGAAGCCGCTAGTGCCGGCGAACATGGCAAAGGCTTTGCCGTTGTCGCCAACGAGGTAAGGAAATTAGCCGAACAATCCCAAGCGTCAGCCACACAAATCGAAAAACTTATCCAGTCCATCCAGGAAGATACACGTGTATCCGTCAAAGTGATGGAATCTGCGACGCAGAGTGTGGAGAGCGGCATTGCTGCATCCAATGAAACAACAGAAAAATTCGAAAAAATCATCCAAAGCGTCTATGATATCTCACCTAAAATGGAAGACGTGGCAGCCATCTCCGAACAAATAGCTGCGAGCATTCAGGAAGTGGCAGCACGCGCAAATGAACTATCATCCATCGCCAAAGAAAGCGCATCTGCTTCCGAAACGATGGCAAATTCCACCGAAGAGCAATTGGCTTCCATGGAAGAAATCGCCGCAGCTGCGAACGCCTTGTCATCACTGGCAGAAGAACTGCAAGCTTCCTTGCGGATATTTAATTTATAGGAATCGGGGCTGGGACATAACCAATTCCCCAGTGCTTC